>JAJYTJ010000155.1 GCA_021793115.1 Actinomycetes bacterium
CTGGACCCGCTTGCGCTCGCCCTCCGAGAGGGTGCCGAAGTAGCGACGCGCCAGGTGGTCGACGCCGAACACCGTGAGCAGGTCGCTCGCGCGCGCCTCGTCGAGGTCCTCGTACTGCTCGCGCCAACGGCCGGTGACCCCGTAGGCGGCCGTGACGACGACGTCGCGCACCAGCTCGCCGGAGGGGATGTGCTCGGCGAGGGCGGCGCTCGACAGGCCGATGCGGGGGCGCAGCTCGAACACGTCGACACGGCCCATGCGCTCGCCGAGGACGTCCGCCGTCCCGCCCGTGGGGTGCATGCGCCCCGAGGCGATCTGCAGCAGCGTCGTCTTGCCGGCGCCGTTGCGCCCGAGCACCACCCAGCGTTCGCCCTCGCGGACCGTCCAGGACAGGCCGTCCAGGATCGTCGTGGTGCCGCGGACGATCCTCACGTCCTGCAGGTCGAGCACGTCGGTCATCGCCGGCCCCCCGCACGGGCAGGGGCATGGCGAACGAGGCTGCGGGACGGGATCACGCGGACATCCTCCCAGTACCAGGTGCGACGCTCAGGCGTCGATCTTGCTGCGGTCGAGCTCGTCGGCGTGCTCGACGATGAAGTCGCGGCGCGGGCCCACGTCGGAGCCCATGAGCATGTCGAACACCTGCTCCGCGCGCTCGGCGGCCGCCACGGTGACCCGCCGCAGCGTGCGGTGGCGGGGGTCCATCGTCGTCTCCGCGAGCTGCTCGGCGTCCATCTCGCCGAGGCCCTTGTAGCGCTGGATGTCGTCGGAATAGCGCCGCCCGGCCCGCTCGAGCCGCTTGAGCGTCGCGGCCAGCTCGGCCTCCGAGTACGTGTAGACGTACTTGTCCTCGTCGGCCTTGCGGCTGCCCGTGAGCTCGATGCGGTGCAGCGGCGGCACCGCCGCGTACACCCGGCCGGCGGCCACCATGGGCCGCATGTACCGGTAGAACAGGGTCAGCAGCAGCGTGCGGATGTGGGCACCGTCGACGTCGGCGTCGGTCATCATGATGACCTTGCCGTACCGGGTCTGCTCCAGGTCGAACGTGCGGCCCGATCCGGCGCCCACCACCTGGATGATCGCCGCGCACTCCGCGTTGTGGAGCATGTCGGAGATCGACGCCTTCTGGACGTTGAGGATCTTGCCGCGGATGGGCAGCAGGGCCTGGTAGTCCGACGAGCGGGCGAGTTTGGCGGTGCCCAGCGCACTGTCGCCCTCGACGATGAAGAGCTCGCTGCGCTCGACGTCGTCGATGCGGCAGTCCGCCAGCTTGGGCGGGAGCGAGCTGGACTCCAGCGCCGTCTTGCGGCGCGAGATCTCCTTCTGCTTGCGCGCCGCCAGGCGCCCCTGCATCTCGGCGACGATCTTGTCGAGCAGCGAGTTGACCTGCGACTTCACGGCGCCGCGCGTCGAGGTGAGGATCTCGTTGAGCTCGGCGGTGACCACCCTCGCGACGATGCCGCGCACCGCCGCGGTGCCCAGCACCTCCTTGGTCTGGCCCTCGAACTGCGGCTCCGCCAGGCGGACCGTCACCACGGCCGTGAGGCCGGCCGTCAGGTCGTCCTTCTCCAGGCGCTCCTCGCCGTTCTTCGTCGAGACCTTCAGGCGCCGCGCGTTGGCGGTCACGGCGTCCCGCAGCACCTTGACGAGGGCCTGCTCGAAACCCGCGACGTGGGTGCCGCCCTTCGGGGTGGCGATGATGTTGACGAACGAGCGGACGTCGGTCTCGTACCCGGTGCCCCACCGCAGCGCGACGTCGACCTCGCACGTGCGCTCCACCGCCTGGGGCGTCATGTGCCCGCGCTCGTCGAGCACCGGGACGGTCTCGGAGAACGTGCCCGAGCCCGTGAGGTGCCACACCTCGGTGACCTTCGGGTCCGGGGCCAGGTAGTCGACGAAGTCGACCACGCCGCCCGTGTGCCGGAACACCTCGACGTGCGGTCCCGCCTCGCCGGGTGTGCCCGGCAGGCCGCGCTCGTCGCGGAGCGTGATCTCCAGGCCGGGGACGAGGAAGCTCGTCTGCCGCGCACGCGTGGCCAGCTCGTCGTACGAGAAGACGGCGGAGGGCAGGAAGATCTGCCGGTCCGCCCAGTACCGCACGCGCGTGCCCGTGACTGCCTTGCCGACCTTGCCGACCGTCTCGAGCACCGAGCCGGAGACGAAGGGCTCGAAGGGTGCCTCCGGACCGTCGCCCGCGAACTCCCCCGGCTCGCCCCGGTGGAACACCATCCGGTACGTGCGTCCGTTGCGGTCGACCTCGACGTCGAGCCGCGCCGAGAGGGCGTTGACCACCGAGGCTCCCACGCCGTGCAGGCCGCCCGAGGCCGCGTAGGAGCCACCGCCGAACTTGCCGCCCGCATGGAGCTTGGTGAAGACGACCTCGACGCCCGTCAGGCCGGTCTTCGGCTCGATGTCGACCGGGATGCCCCGGCCGTCGTCGCGCACCTCGACCGAGCCGTCGGCCCGCAGCACCACCTCGATGTGCTCGCAGAAGCCCCCGAGCGCCTCGTCCACCGCGTTGTCGATGATCTCCCACAGGCAGTGCATGAGGCCGCGGCTGTCGGTGGTGCCGACGTACATGCCCGGACGCTTGCGGACCGCCTCCAGGCCCTCCAGCACCGACAGGTGCCGGGCCGTGTAGCTGGACTGGGAGTCGGTCGTGGTCACGCCAAGGATCGTAACGGGGGGCGCCGACGCCCCCCGGTCGGCACGCTGCGGCCGCGCACCCGGCACCGTCTCGGCATGAGGTCGCGAGTGTGTCGGGAGTGTGTCCCGTCCGTGCCGGACGCGACGACGAGGTCACGGCGATGGGACGAGACGTCACGATTCTGTACGCGGAGGGCGAACCTTGCCCACCCGGTGGCATGGATCCGGAGCGGGGGTGGTTCTATGGGTTCGTGAACGCGACCCAGACCCACGCCCCGCTGACCGCAGCCGACCGTTGCGACCGTTGCGGCGCACAGGCCTACGTCCGCGTCGTCTTCCCGTCGGGCGAGCTGCTCTTCTGCGCGCACCACGCGCGCGAGCACGCCGACAAGCTCTCCTCCGTGGCCACGCACGTGCAGGACGAGACCGACCGCCTGCACGCGGAGCACGGCGCAGGGGCTGGCGTCGCCGGCTGACGGTCTGCCGGGTCAGAGCTCCGGGCCGCGCCACCGCGGCGCGTCCGTGACCGCCCTGTTGCCGCCACGCGACCTGGCGCGCGAGAGCAACCGCTCGGCTCGGCGCAGCACGTCGGCGTAGTCCTCCCCCGGACGTGCCATGGTCGCACCGGCCGACATGGTGACGCGTACCACGTCGTCCTCCAGCACGATCCGGGACTCGGCGACGAACGCGCAGAGCCGGGGGGCGAAGCCGGCCAGGTCACCGTGGGCGACGAGGCCGACGAACTCGTCGCCGCCGGAGCGGAAGGCTCGGCCCGGGCCCGGCAGGCAGTGGCGCAGCGTGTCGGCCACCACCTGGAGCACGCGGTCGCCGGCCGGGCGGCCGTGATCCTCGTTGACCGCGGTGAAGCCGTCCAGGTCGCAGAGGATGACGCCGAGCGGCACTGCGTCGTGCGACAGCGCCGCCAGCCGGCCGACCATCGTCGACTCGAGCGAGGCGCGGCTGCCCAGCCCCGTGAGCACGTCGTCGGCGACGGTCTCGGCCGGCTCGCGCACCGCGGTCGGCTCAACGAAGCGGCGGGTGTCGTCACGGAAGGTCTCGAGCGCCCCGACGATCCGGCCGTCCGCGTCGCGCACGGCCATGGCCCGGATCTCCACCGGGACCATGCGCCCCTCGCGGTGGTGCAGCATCACGCGCGCCGTGCGGTAGCGACCGTCCTCCAGCGTCTGCAGCAGCGGGCAACGGTCGCCGCACATCGGCCGGCCGGCGTCGTCCACGTGGTTCAGCAACCCGTCGCCGCACCAGTGCCCGAGCACCTCGCCCGGCGCGTACCCACTGATGGCCTGCGCGGCGCCGTTCCAGTAGGTGACGGTGCGGTCGCGGTCGACGAGGTAGGCGCCGTCCGGCAGCGCGGCGAGCACGTCCGCCGTCAACGACGCGGGACTGGACACTGTCGGGAGACCTCCTGCCGGGGATTCGCGCTTTGCTGACTTCCGTCATTACATCGACACCGCACGGTGGGCCAGATCACCGCCCACGGTCGCCACTCGATCGGGTGACGCCCGCGGGCGGCGGCCGAGCAGACGCCCGGGCCGGCTTTCGGGACCAAGGTCCCGGCCTTCGACTGGGGCTGCGACGTTGCGCCTGTGACCTGGCACGTCACCACGGCCGGCGCCGATGCGCCCAGGCCGCCGCACCACCGGCGACGAGCAGGCCACCCGCCAGCAGTGCGAGCCGGCCGACATCCCCGGGGCCCGTCTCGGCGAGCTCGGCCAGCACCACGGTCACGTCGGCCGCGATCGTCTCCTCGCGTGCGCCGCACTCGCCACGCGACAGCACCGTGCCGTCCGCCGCGCGGACCACCGCCACGAAACCGAGGTCGAGCGCCGGCGCGACGACGTCGGCGGTGGGCGAGCGCACCTCGCCCTCCCCTGCCAGCACCAGCGCGGGCGAGACCCACACCGGGGCGACGCACACGGGCCCACCCCCGTGCCGCCACCGGTAGAGCTCGAACGCGACGGTCGCGCCCACGGGGACGTCGCCCGCCACCGTCGCCACATCGTGCGCCAGCACCCGGTCCCCCGGGACGGTGGCGTCCTCGCGCACCGCGACCGTCGCCACCACGAGCGGGCGCGGTACGAGCACGTACTGCTCGTCGGCGGCGGTCACCGACGTCTCGAACGGCTCCACCCTGTCGTCGCCCCCGAAGGCGTGCGTGAACACGTACGTCCCGGGCAGCCCGGCGCCGGTGGCGCTCCGCGGCAGCGCGAAGGCGCCGTCGCCCACGGCCGCGAAGGCACCGTCGGCCGCCGGGAGCTCCGCCTGCCCGAGGAGCGTCGCCGCGCCCCGGTGCTCGTCCGAGACCTCCAGGCCCGGCGGGAAGAACCACAGCGACTGCGTGATCGTCGGCCGGTCGCGCGCAAACCCCGCGGCGCCACCGAAGCCGGGATGGTCCTCGGGCAGGCCGCCGACGACGACGTCGTCGGCCAGTCCCACCGGGCGCCCGGACGCGTCGGAGCGCACCACGATCCGCGACGTCAGCTGCGCCCGGTGGCGCACGGACGCGGTCTCGTCGGGCACGCCGAAGCCGTCCCGCCAGTCGCCCCGCAGGTAGGGCCGCCAGGCCTCCGGCTGCTGAGCCACCGACATCTCCCAGACCCACGTGACGAACCTGCCGGACCCCTGCCCGGGCGCGACGGCGGCGTAGGTGCCCGGGCCGGTCGCGGTGAGCGTCGCCCGTGCGACGACGTGCGCTCCGGGGGGCACTGCGCCGGGCGCCGCCGGCGGGGTCGGGCCGGTGGCGTAGGCGGTGCCGACGAACGTCACCGGCACCGGGCGCCCGTCGACCGAGAGCCACCGGTCGCCCGCGGCGGCGGTCACGGTGACCCGGTCGACGAGGTCCTCCCCCGCCGCGACGGTCCGGGCGCCGACCGCCGTCGAGGCCACCGGCTGGAACTGCCCCACCGCCTCGAACGTCACGGGCGCGGCGACCCGTTCCGCGGAGTCGCCGGCCGGCCGGTGACCGTACGTGAGGACCGTCTGCACGTCGCCGGCGCCGTCCAGCCGAGTCAGGGTGACGCGCGGGACGTCGCGGAAGGTGACGGCGGCGCTCACGACGCCGGTCCCCGTTCCCGTCCACGCGACGCTCAGCGGCTCCGGTCCCGTGGTCCCGGCGACGGTGGCGGTCCCCGTCGCCTCGAAGACCGCGGGTCCCGAGAGGGTGACGGTGAAGGGCAGCCCCGGGACCCACCCGCCCGACGCCCCGGTGACGCCGAGGCCGTGCAGGTCGCCGGTGCGGGTGCCCGAGCCGGCGACCGCGACCGTCGCGGCGGCGTACGGCCCCGCGGCCGCGGTGGCCTCGGCCAGGATGACCGCGGCCCGGTCCGTGACGGTCGCCGGGCTGTTCGCCCGGTACCGCGCGACGTGGGTCTGCGGGCCGACGCCGTGCGAGCCGGTCTCCCACCGCACGTGGCTGAGGTAGCTCAGCGCGGCCCTCGTGGCGGCGTCCTCGTCCCGGCGGTGCGCGGCCATCGCCGCCGCCAGCACCGGGTCGTCCACGGTGGCCGTCCCAGCGGGGGTGGTGCCCATCGGCACGCCGCCACCGGCGGTGACGCAGAAGGCCAGGTCGTCGCCGTAGCCCACCGGGGCGACCATCGCGCCGAGCCAGGAGTCGCCGTACGCCGTCACGCCGGAGACCGCCACCCCGGGCTCGATGCGGCCGGGTGCCGCGGCCTGCGCCGGGACCGGCCCGACGACCCCCGCGAACACCCCCACGAGCAGCAGCGACACACCCGTTCGGATGGCGGCGCGACCGCGAGGACGCCGCGCGTGATGAGACCATGGACGTGCGCGCATTCGAGCTCCATTTCTGCCCAGAAGGTCGACCTTGAGTCGTGCGCAGAGGGGGCCCGGGCTGCCACCTGGGCCCCCTCACCTGCGTCAGACCGCCACCGATGGCGATCCCTGACGGCCGCCGGCGCGAACGCCGGTCGGCGGGTGCGCACCCGCGGGGCGCGCCCGTCCGCGGCTCACCGCACCTGCCGGCGCCGCCGTCTCTCGTCCCCCGCTCACCGCGTCCCCCTCGCGTCGTCTGGCACCGGAGTGTGGCGGCAAAACGGACATCCGCGGCGGGACTTTCCACAGGGGCCACGCGCGACCGGCCAAGTTCACCCGATCGGCCCAGCCCACTCCCGGCGGGCTCTCAGCCGGCGACCACGCCTCGCGCTTGACATGATCCCGTGAATATCGATAATCGAGATATCGACTAACGATAAGGAGACATCATGAGCACTCCGACCGGTCGGGGTTGGCTGACGTCCGCCGCCGCGGTCCTCGGCGCCGGCCTCGCCCTCCTGGCCGTCACCACGGTCGTCATGGCCGTCCAGGCGGCACGCGGCCAGCCCGTCACGTTCCCGCTCCCCGCGTCGGCAGCCCTCGGGTCAGCGTCGGGCGGCGCCGCGTCGGCGCCGGGCCTGGCGGTGGCGCCCGGCGCGACCGTCTCGGTGAGCCTCACCGACCCGACCTCCGCCCAGTCGGCGTGGGGCACCCTGCTGTGGTTGCCCACCAGCCTCCTGGGCGGCACCGCCGTCACCCTCGTGCTGATCGCGGTGGTGCGCGCGCGTCGGGGCGCACCCTTCACCGGCGGCGCCGTCGCCCTCACGCGCACGCTCGGCGTCGTGCTGCTCGTCGGCGGCCCGCTGGTCCAGCTCCTCAACGGCCTCGGGAGCTACCGCCTGGCCGGCACCACGGTCGGCGCCGCCGCCGACTTCTCGCCCGCGTTCACGCTCGACGGGCCGGCCGCCGGCCTGTGCGTCCTCGCGCTGGCCGAGGTCATCCGGCACGGGCAGCGGCTCCGCGAGGAGCTGGACGAGGTGATCTAGGTGCCGCCCACCGAGAAGCACACCGTCGTCGTGACGCTCGACCGACTGCTCGCCGAGCGCCACATGACACTCACCCAGCTGGCCGACCGCGTGGGCCTGACGCTCGCGAACCTCTCCGTGCTCAAGAACGGCCGCGCCAAGGCCATCCGCTTCTCGACGCTCTCGGCGATCTGCCAGGCGCTCGAGTGCCAGCCCGGCGACGTGCTCCAGGTGCGCGGCGAGGCATGACGACCGCGGCGAGGGGGCCCGATGGCCACCCTCCCCGCGTCGGGTCGTCGTTCCCGCAGGTCAGTCCAGGTAGTCGCGCAGCACCTGGGACCGCGAGGGGTGACGCAGCTTGGACATCGTCTTGGACTCGATCTGCCGGATCCGCTCGCGCGTCACGCCGTAGACCTTGCCGATCTCGTCGAGCGTCTTGGGCTGGCCGTCGGTCAGCCCGAACCGCATCGACACGACGCCCGCCTCGCGCTCCGAGAGCGTGTCGAGCACCTGGTGCAGCTGCTCCTGCAGCAGCGTGAAGCTCACCGCGTCCGCCGGCACCACGGCCTCGGAGTCCTCGATGAGGTCACCGAACTCGCTGTCGCCGTCCTCGCCGAGCGGCGTGTGCAGCGAGATGGGCTCGCGGCCGTACTTCTGGACCTCGACGACCTTCTCGGGCGTCATGTCGAGCTCCTTGGCCAGCTCCTCCGGGGTGGGCTCGCGGCCCAGGTCCTGGAGCATCTGGCGCTGCACGCGGGCAAGCTTGTTGATGACCTCGACCATGTGGACCGGGATCCGGATGGTGCGGGCCTGGTCGGCCATCGCACGCGTGATCGCCTGGCGGATCCACCACGTGGCGTACGTCGAGAACTTGTAGCCCTTGGTGTAGTCGAACTTCTCGACCGCACGGATCAGGCCGAGGTTGCCCTCCTGGATGAGGTCGAGGAAGAGCATGCCGCGGCCCGTGTACCGCTTGGCCAGGGAGACGACGAGGCGCAGGTTCGCCTCGAGCAGGTGGTTCTTGGCGCGCCGGCCGTCCTGCGCGATCCACTCCAGCTCGCGCACGAACCGGCGGGTCTCGGCGTCGGCCTTGGCCTTGTCGAACCCGGCGTACTCCTTGCCGAGCTTCTCCTCGGCGAACAGGCCGGCCTCGATGCGCTTGGCGAGCTCGACCTCCTGCTCGGCGTTGAGGAGCGCCGCCTTGCCGATCTGCTTGAGATAGTCCTTGACGG
>JAJYTJ010000156.1 GCA_021793115.1 Actinomycetes bacterium
CTCCATGGCTACCAGGATCACCTCTCCCTGACGGAACGACTTCAGGCGTCGGATCTCGTCGCGGATCTGGCGCATGTGCGTCGTCGCGTTGGAGACGTCGCCGGTGCCCGCCTCGCCCTTGGAGCGGATCATCGCCGCACCCTCGGTGATGCGCCGCAGCGCCTCCCCGAGGTTGGTGGCGCCGCAGACGAAGGGGACCGTGAACGCCCACTTGTCGATGTGGTGGCTGTAGTCCGCCGGCGTGAGCACCTCGGACTCGTCGACGTAGTCCACGCCGAGGGCCTGCAGCACCTGGGCCTCGACGAAGTGCCCGATGCGGGCCTTGGCCATGACCGGGATCGAGACGGCGGCGATGATCCCGTCGATGAGGTCCGGGTCGCTCATGCGGGCGACGCCACCCTGGGCCCGGATGTCCGCGGGGACGCGCTCGAGGGCCATGACCGCGACCGCTCCGGCGTCCTCCGCGATCTTCGCCTGCTCCGGCGTGACGACGTCCATGATGACGCCGCCCTTGAGCATCTCGGCCATGCCGCGCTTGACCTTCGCGGTGCCGACGACGCCGGCAGTGGTCTCGTTCTCGCTGGTCACGTGTGCCTCGCAGACAGATGTGGAGGGGGGATGTGCTCGTTCCATGCTAGCCGCGGCACCCCGGCCGGGCCCGCACCGTCTCAGGCCCGAGGGAGCACGTGACGAAGGCCGGCCGGCCACTCGTCGTCGAGCTCGAACGTCACCGGCTCGGGCGCGCTGCCCGCAAGCCTCAGCAGCCGCACCAGGGGCGCCCGCCGCGCGCTGCGCGTCAGCGCCACCGCGTCGTTGTGGAACCGGCGCGCCAGCTGTAGCCGGTACCACGCGGCCGACAGGTCGTCGAGCAGCGCTCCCCCGGCCTCGTCCGTGACCATGAGGGCCACCTCGTGCGGGTCCTCCAGCACCTCGTGCAGCGCGGCCGTGAGGTCGCTCTCGAGCTGGCTGCGGTCGAGCCCGTCGACGCTGGCGCGCGAGCGCACGTGCGGCGCGTCCTGCGCGAGCACCTGGCGCAGCTCCCCCGCGGCACCGGCGGGACCGGGGTCTCCCCCGGCGGCGAGGGCCGCCCAGGCCGCCTCACCGACGACGATCGAGCTGGCCGGGTCGAGCACGCCGCTCGTCGCGAGCTCCGCGGCGACCGTCGCGCGGCGCACCAGCTGCTGGTCGAGCACGCTGCGGGACGCGTCGACGCGCCGGTGCAGCCGGTCGAGGCGGCTGGCGTCCACCCACACGACCCACAGCACGATCGCCAGCACGACGCCGACGACGAGGACGATGTCCGCCCAGCTCCAGCTCACCGGTTCTCCTTGCCGGTCCGGCGTGCGCGTGAGCCGCGCAGCGACGACGGGTCCTCACCCACCGGGGCGGTGTGGCCCGCGACGGCCATCTCGTACACCGTGAGCACCTGGTCGGTGACGCCGGGCCAGTCGTAGCGGCGCACGGCGTCACGTCCGGCGGCCACCTTCTCGCGTCGCAGCGTGGGGTCGTCGAGCACGCGCAGCAGCGTCGCGGCCAGGTCCGCGCTGTCGCCGGTGCGGAAGAGCACGCCGGCCTGGCCCTCGTCGAGCACGCGCGAGAACGCGCCGAGGTCGCTCGCGACCACCGGCGTGCCGGCCGCCATGGCCTCGACCAGCACGATGCCGAACGACTCGCCGCCGGTCTGGGGCGCGCAGTACACGTCTGCCGACGCGAGCAGCCGGGACTTCTCGTCGTCGGACACGCCCCCGACGAACTCGACCGACGACGCCAGCGGGCCGAGGAGCGCGGCCGCCTCGTCGGGGCCGGACTCGCCGCGGCCGGCGACGAGGAACCGGGCCCCCGGCAGCCGCTCGAGCACGCGGGGCACCGCGCCGAGCAGCACCGGCAGCCCCTTGCGCGGCTCGTCGAGCCGGCCGAGGAACGCGATCGTCGGCGCGGCGGGCGTGCCCGTCCAGCGTGGGTCCGGCGTCGCCGAGGCGAACCGGTCGACGAAGACGCCGTTGGGGATGACGACCGCGTCACCGCCGAGGTGCTCGACGACCGTACGCCGCGCATCCTCCGACACCGCGATGCGTGCCGAGATCTTCTCCAGGGACTGGCGCACCAGCGGGTACGCCAGCTGCAGCGAGCGGGACCGGTTCATCGAGGAGTGGAACGTCCCGACGATGGGGCCGTCCGCGATCCACATCGCGAGCATGCCGACGCTCGGGGTCACCGGCTCGTGCAGGTGCAGCACGTCGAACTGGCCGGCGGTCAGCCACTTGCGCACCCGGGCCGCGGTGACCGGACCGAACGTCAGTCGCGCCACCGAGCCGTTGTAGTGCACGGGCACGGCGCGCCCGGCGGCGACGACGTAGTCGGGCAGCGGCGTGTCGTCGGCCGCGGGCGCCAGCACGGAGACCTCGTGGCCGCGCTCGAGCAGCGACTCGGCCAGGTCGCGCACGTGGAACTGCACGCCGCCCGGCATGTCGAAGGAGTAGGGGCAGACCAGGCCCACGCGGAGCCGGTGGTGCCGCTGGCGGGACACCCTCACGGCGCGACCTCCGCCGCGACGGTCGCCGCGTAGCGGTCGGGGTCCAGGTCCTCGACGAACACGCGCTGCAGCATGTGCCAGTCCTGCGGGTGGCGCCGGATGACGCCCGCGAGCACGTCGGTCCACGCCTGCGTCAGGACGCGGATGCGCTCGCGCGTGGGCAGGTCCGCCGGCGGTACCGGCACGTCGTGGAACTCGATGCGGACCCCCCACGGCGTGCCCGCGGCCCGGCGCCGCGCGCCGCGGAGGCGTTCGTACGTGACGCCGGCCATGAGCAGCGGGGCGCCCGTGGTGACGCCGAGGGCCGCCGGGCCCACCGCCACGCGCGCGCGGCGGCCGAACAGGTCCACCTCGACGCCCTTGGCCGTGAGGTCGCGGTCGGCCAGCAGCGGCATGACGCCGGGCTCGGTCCGGACGACGCGCACGAGCTGGCGGAACACGTCGCCGTCCCCGCCCGTCGGGATGATGCGCATCCCGAGGCCCTCCCGGAAGGCGAGGAACTCCTGGTAGACCTCCTCGGGCTTGAGCCGCTCCGCCACCGTGGTGACGTGCGCGAGCTCCCGCGTGGCCCACGCCCCCGCGAGGTCCCAGTTGCCGAGGTGCCCGAGCACGAGCACCACCTGGCGCCCGGCGTCCAGGTGGCGCTGCACCGCCTCGCGGCCCGACACGCTGACGCGCGCCGCGATCTGCTCGCGGCTACGGCCCGGCAGGGTGAACGCCTCGGCGAAGTACCGCAGGTAGGAGCGCATGCCGGCGCGCGACAGGCGTCGCACGCCCGCGCGGTTCAGCTCCGGCCGGACGCGCGCGAGGTTCGCCTCCAGCCGGCGTACCCCGGTGCCGTGGCGCAGCCACGTGACGTCCGCCGCCACGAGCGCCAGCGCCCGGGCCACCGGCTCGGGGAGCCGCCGGCCCCAGCGCCAGGCTGCCGCGTACGCCGCGCCCGGGGTGAGCCGGTCCAACCTCAAGACGTGGCCTCCCGCACCTGGCGTCGCACCGCGAGCATGCGCTGCACCACCGTGACCAGGGACGCAGCGGCGAGCAGGCCCAGGGCGACCGTGAGCAGCACCGGCGTCACGCCGAGCCCGACGAGCCCGGTGGCGACGAGCGAGACGAGGATCCGGTCACCGCGCTCGGCGATGCCGACGTTGGCCGACATGCCCAAGCCCTCGGCGCGCGCCCGCGCGTAGGGCACGATCGCCCCCAGCACCAGGCAGGCGAGCGCGAAGGTCGCGGTCAGCCGGTCGTCGCCGCGGCCCGTGTACCAGAGCACCAGCCCCGCGAAGATCGCGCCGTCGGCGAACCGGTCGAGCGTGGAGTCGAGGAACGCGCCCCACGGCCCGCTGTGGCCCGAACGGCGCGCCATGAGGCCGTCGATGGTGTCCAGCACCGTGAAGACGCCCAGCAGGATGGCCCCGAGGAAGAGGTGCCCGGTGGGGAACAGCCACAGCGCCAGGGCGACCGACACGACGGTGCCGCCGATGGTCACCTGGTCGGGTGTCACGCCCGCCCGCAGCAGGCCGTCGGCGAGCGGTCCCATGAGGCGGCCCCAGACCGCACGCAGCCGGCTCAGCACGCCGCGCTCCCCTCGTCGTGCGCCGCACGGTCCCAGGCCGTCGCGAGCCGCTGCCGCGTGTCCGCCAGGATCTCCGGCAGCGCCCGGGTGCGTGCCACGATCGGCAGGAAGTTGGCGTCGCCCCGCCACCGCGGCACCACGTGCTGGTGCAGGTGCGCCGCGATGCCCGCGCCGGCGACGTCGCCCAGGTTCAGCCCGAGGTTGAAGCCCTGCGGCGCGTGCGTGGCGCGCAGCGCGCGCATCGCGATGCGCGTGGTCACCCCGAGCTCCGCGACCTCGGCGGCCGTCAGGTCGGTGTAGTCCGCGACGTGCCGGTAGGGGCACACCAGCACGTGCCCCGAGTTGTACGGGTACAGGTTGAGCAGGGCGTACGTCAGCGCGCCGCGCCCCACCACCAGGCCCTCGTCGTCGGGCAGCGTCGCGGCCCGGCAGAAGGGGCACCCGTCGCCCGCGGCCCCGTCGGCAGGCTTGTTCTCGCCGCCGATGTAGGCCATCCGGTGCGGGGTCCAGAGCCGCTCGAACCCGTCCGGCTCGCCGGCGAGCTCGGCGGCCCGGGCGACGACCGGGTCGTCGCTCACACCTGCACCCGGTCCCGCACCGCGGCGACGATCCGCTCGATCGCCTCGTCCACCGGGACGCCGTTCTCCTGGTGCCCGTCGCGGAAGCGGAACGAGACGGCGCCGGCCGCGACGTCCTCGCCCCCGGCGATGAGCACGAAGGGCACCTTGTCCTTGGCGGCGTTGCGGATCTTCTTGCCGAACCGGTCGTCGGACAGGTCGAGCTCGGCGCGGATCCCGCGAGCGGTCAGCCGCGCGACGACGTCCTGGACGTAGTCGTCGAACGCCTCGGCGACCGGGACCGCGAGCACCTGCACCGGCGCCAGCCACGCCGGGAAAGCCCCGGCGTAGTGCTCGACGAGGATGGCGAAGAACCGCTCGATCGAGCCGAACAGCGCGCGGTGGATCATCACCGGCCGCTGCCGCGTGCCGTCCGCCGCCGTGTACTCCAGCTCGAACAGCTCCGGCTCGAAGAAGTCGAGCTGGATGGTCGACAGCTGCCACGTGCGGCCGATGGCGTCCTTCGCCTGGACGGAGATCTTGGGGCCGTAGAACGCGGCGCCGCCCGGGTCGTCCACGAGCGTCAGCCCGGACGCGGTGGCGACCTCGCGCAGCGTCGCGGTCGCCTCCTCCCAGCTCGCGTCGTCGCCCACCGACTTCTTCGGGTCGCGGGTCGACAGCTCGAGGTAGAACTCGTTCAGCCCGTAGTCGCGCAGCAGGTCGAGGACGAACGTCAGCAGCGACGCGAGCTCGTCGCGCATCTGCTCGCGGGAGCAGTAGATGTGCGCGTCGTCCTGCGTGAAGCCCCGCGCGCGGGTCATGCCCTGCACCACGCCGGACTTCTCGTAGCGGTACACCGTGCCGAACTCGAAGAGCCGCAGCGGCAGCTCGCGGTAGCTGCGCCCGCGGGCCCGGTACACGAGGTTGTGCATCGGGCAGTTCATGGGCTTGAGGTAGTAGTCCTGGCCCTCGCGCTTGACCGTGCCGTCCTCGTGGAACTCGGTGTCCAGGCGCATGGGCGGGTACATCCCGTCCGCGTACCACTCGAGGTGGCGCGAGGTCTGGAACAGCTTGGCCTTGGTGATGTGCGGCGTGTTGACGAACGAGTAGCCCGCCTCGACGTGCCGGCGGCGGCTGTACTCCTCCATCTCCATGCGCACGATCCCGCCCTTGGGGTGGAACACCGCCAGGCCGGAGCCGATCTCGTCGGGGAAGCTGAAGAGGTCCAGCTCGGCGCCGAGCCGCCGGTGGTCGCGGCGCTCGGCCTCGGCCAGACGCTCCAGGTGCGCCTTGAGCTCGTCCTTCGTGGGCCACGCGGTGCCGTAGACGCGCTGCAGCTGCGGGTTCTTCTCGCTGCCCCGCCAGTAGGCCGCGGCCGAGCGCGTCAGCTGGAAGCCGTTGCCCAGGAGCCGCGTGCTCGGCAGGTGCGGGCCGCGGCACAGGTCCTGCCACGCCACGGTCCCGTCGCGCCGCACGTTCTCATACATCGTCAGGCCCCCCAGGCCCACCTCGACGCTCGCGCCGTCGTCGTCGCCCGCGTCGCCCTTGAGGCCGATGAGCTCGAGCTTGTACGGCTCGTCCCGCTCGATCTCGCGCGCCCGCGACTCGGTGACGTCCACCCGCCGGAACGTCTGCCCCTCCTTGACGATGCGGGCCATGACCTTCTCGAGCTCCCGCAGGTCCTCGGGGGTGAAGGGGCGCGCCACGTCGAAGTCGTAGTAGAAGCCGTCGGTGATCGGCGGGCCGATGCCCAGCCGCGCGCTCGGGTTGACCTCCTGGACCGCCTGCGCCAGCACGTGCGCGGCCGAGTGGCGCAGCACCGTCAGTCCGTCCGGCTCACCCAGCGTCACGGCCTCGACCGTCGCGCCGTCCGGCAGCTCGCGTGCGAGGTCGCGCAGCTCGCCGTCCACACGCGCCACGACGACGTCGCGGCGGTCGCGGAAGAGGTCGGCGCCCGTCGTGCCCGCCGCCACCGTCGTCCCGATGCCGTCGACGGTGAGGGTGATCTGCTCGGACACGGGTGCAGCTCCTTGGGGACCGGTGCGCCTCACGGCTCACGGCGGACCGCCGGGCCGGGCGTGCTCGATGCTACCGACCCCGCGTCCCGGCCAGGTCCCGCCGCCGCGCCGGCGCCCGAACGAGCGAGGGCCCCGGACCGGCAACTCCGATCGGGGGCCCTCGCGTCGGTGGGCGATACTGGGTTCGAACCAGTGACCTCCTCGGTGTGAACGAGGCGCTCTACCACTGAGCCAATCGCCCGCGACGAGGACTGATCGTAGCCACACTCCGGGGTGAACTCCGAACCGGACACTGGACGACAAGCCGGACACGCGACACGCTTCTCGCAATGCGGGCCGGGGGGCTCCGACCAGTTCCACCGAATCTTCACCGGTGCAGGGATAGAGTCGGCGGCTTCCCGAGCCGATGTACTTCCTAGGATCCCGTGATCTCGTGGTCGCGCGTAGAGGAGGAGGGGCGATGGCGAACTCGTCGTTCGACGTGCTCGACGTCGTTGCCATGCAGCTCATCGGCGCCGACGCGAGCGTGCTGCCGGTCACCACCGAGCTCGGCTTCCGCACGAGCGATCCCTACACCGTCCGCGCCGTGTTCCGGGGCGCGCAGTCCACCTCCACGTGGCTCATCGGGCGCGAGCTGCTCGACCAGGGCATCCACGCCACAGCGGACGAGCCGGCCGGTGCCGGCGACGTCCAGGTGTGGCGCGACGAGGACCCCGAGTACCTGCTCATCTCCCTGTCCGGTATCGAGGGCAGTGCCTTGTTGGCCGCCCCCACCGAGCCCGTGGTCCGCTTCCTCGCCGCGACCGAGTCGCTGGTGCCGCTCGGTGGCGAGAGCGAGCGCATGGAGGACGAGATCAGCGCCCTCATCGCGACGTTGCTGACCGCCTGACCTCCCGCACCGGCGAGGCCGCCGCCCACCGGGCGAGCGGCCTCGTTCCGTGTCCGGGCCCGACGAGGGCTGCTGCGGCTACTGCGCTGTCCACCCGCCATCGACGACCAGCACGGTGCCCGTCACCATGCCCGCCGCGGGCGACGCCAGGTAGCGCACCGCCGCCGCCACGTCGGCCGTCGTCGCGACGTGACCCACCGGGATGCGCGCCAGCACGTCGGCGCTGAAGTCCGGGTCGTCGAGGCGTTCGGCGGTGCCCGGGGTGCGGACAAACGTCGGGGCCACCGTGTTGACGGTCACGCCGTACGGCGCCCACTCGAGTGCCAGCACCTTGGTGAGCATGGTGACGGCCCCCTTGCTCGCGGCGTAGACCACGTGGCGCGGGATGCCGACGAGGCCGGCCTGCGAGCCGATGTGGACGATGCGTCCGTACCCGCGCGCCACCATGCCGCGCGCCACCGCCTGCGTGACGAAGAACAGGCCGCGCGCGTTCACGGCCATCATCTGGTCCCAGTCGGCCTCGGTGACGTCGAGCGCGTCGTGGTTGAACCCCAGCCCGGCATCGTTCACCAGGACGTCGATCCGCCCGTGGGCCCGTTCGACGTCGGCGACCGCGCGTCGCACCGAGGCCACGTCGGCCACGTCCATCGGGACGGCGAACGCCCGGCCGCCCGTCGCGGTCACCTCGTCGACCAGCGTGGCGAGGTCGCCCTCCGTACGGGCCGCGGCCCCGACCACGGCACCCGCGGCGGCCAGCGCCCGTACGAGGTCGCGCCCGATGCCGCGCGATGCGCCGGTGACCAGGGCCACCTGGCCGGTGAGCGTGAAGTCGACGTCGTCCACGACGCGAGGCTAGCCGCGCTCTCACACCGTGACCGCGCTCGTCACACGCGTCCGGCCCGCGACCAGGCCGGTTGGACTCGGGTCGCCGCCGTCGGCTAGAGTCTTCGACGCACCAGGAAGGCCCGGAAGGGTCGAACCCGGCGTGCGGACGTGGCTCAGGGGTAGAGCATCACCTTGCCAAGGTGAGGGTCGCGGGTTCGAATCCCGTCGTCCGCTCGGAGGCTATCCACCACGGCTCAGCCGTTGAGGAACGCCGTCTCAGGGT
>JAJYTJ010000010.1 GCA_021793115.1 Actinomycetes bacterium
TGCCGTAGCGGTAGACGCCGTGCACCACGGCCCACTCGAGCAGCTCGTCCTGCGCCACCAGCCGGTCGAACTCGTCGTCGGTGACGAAGTGGTAGTGCACGCCCTGCTGCTCGCCGGGGCGCGGCGGGCGCGTGGTGGCCGAGACCGAGAGCCAGACCTGTGGGAAGTGCGTGCGGACGTCGGCGGCGACGGTGTCCTTGCCGACGGCCGACGGCCCCGCGAGGACCGTCAGCCGGGCGGGCGTGGTCATGCGAGCTCCTGAGGTGGTGCGGAGGGTGCCGGTGGTCTGCCGGCACCGCCCGCAGACGCCTCCCGATCAGCCGAAGCGGTCGACGAGCGCCTTGACCTGGTGGGGGCCGAGGCCGCGCACGCGGCGCGTCTCGGAGATGCCGATGTCGGCCATGATCGCGCGGGCCTTGACCTTGCCGACGCCGGGGAGCGACTCGAGCAGCGAGACGACCTTGAGCTTGCCGATCGTCTCGTCCTTCTGGCCCTGCTCGATGACGTCCGACAGGGAACCCTGGGAATACTTGAGGCGGTTCTTCACCTCGGCACGGGCCTGCCGGGCGGCGGCGGCCTTCTCGAGCGCTGCTGCGCGCTGTTCTGGAGTCAGCGGGGGAAGAGCCACGCGCGTCACCTTCTCTGGCTGGGGCCGGATTCCCGGTCGGGATCGGGATCGAACCTAGCGAGCCGCAGGGCGGTCGGCAACGCGACGCGAGGGGGTGTCGACGGATCCGACCTGCCGGAACGTTTCGAAGGCGGCGTCCACGGCGGCCCGGCGGCGGCCCGGGCTCACCGCAGCGCCCGGGCAGCCTCGTCCCGCGCGCGGCCCGCGGCAGCCCGCAGCGCGGCCGGTTCCGGCCCGGCGCCGAGCACGCCGCGGGAGGAGGCGGCCAGGACGGCGTGCCGCGCGTCGCCGAACACCTGCGCCAGCTCGGCCGGTCCGGCGCCCTGCGCGCCGACGCCGGGGGCCAGGAGAGGTCCGCCCACGGCCGCGAGGTCGAGCCCGAGCAGGCGCGGCGCGTCGCCGACGGTGGCACCCACGACGAGCCCGACCGAGCCGAGGCGGGCGCCCGACGAGCGGCGCTCGGCGGCGTTGAGCTCCGACGCGGCCCGCGCGACGGCCGTCGCCACGGCCGTTCCCTCGGCCGACCGGGCGTGCTGCACGCTCGCGCCCTCCGGGTTGGAGGTCAGCGCGAGGACGAAGAGGCCCCGCCCGCTCTCCCCCGCCGCCGCCACCGCGGGCGCGAGGGAGCCGAACCCGAGGTAGGGCGACACGGTGAGGGCGTCGCCGGCCAGCGGCGAGCCGTCGCGCAGGTAGGCGTCGGCGTAGGCGGCCATGGTGGAGCCGATGTCGCCACGCTTGGCGTCGACCACGACGAGCAGTCCACGCTCCCGCCCGGCCGCCACGACCTCCTCGAGCACGGCGACGCCGGCGGACCCGTGCCGTTCGAAGAACGCCGCCTGCGGCTTGACGGCCGGCACGGCGCCCGCCACCGCATCGAGCGTGGCCAGCGCAAACGAACGCAGGCCGGACGGGTCGTCGGACAGCCCCCAGGCGCCCAGCAGGGACGGGTGCGGGTCGATGCCGACGCACAGCGGCCCGAGCGCGTCCATTGCGGCGGCCAGGCGGGCGCCGAAGGGCTCCCCGTTCATGCCGTTGCCGCGGCGGCGCGTGCCGCGCGACGGGCGCGGCCGTCGGCGTCGTGCTCCTGCAGGCTGCGCACCCGGAACGGGCCCTCCAGGATCGCCTCGATCGCCTGGACCGCCGCGTGCAGCTGCTGCACGGTGGTGACGATCGCCTTGTCGGCCGCCACGGTCGCCGCCCGGATGTGGTACCCGTCGGCGCGGGTGCCCTGCCCGGAGGGCGTGTTGACCACCATGTCGACCTCGCCGGCCGAGATGAGGTCGACGATGGTCGGCTCACCGAGCGGGCCCCGTCCCTGCGACTCCTTGCGAACCACCGTGGAGCTGATGCCCGAACGGTGGAGCACGGCGGACGTGCCCTCGGTGGCGAGCACCTCGAACCCGAGCTCGAGCAGCCGCTTCACCGGCAGGACGATGGACCGCTTGTCGCGGTCGGCGACGGACACGAAGACGCGCCCGCTCGTCGGCAGGCCGCCGAACGACGAGGTCTGCGACTTGGCGAACGCCGTCGGGAAGTCGACATCGAATCCCATGACCTCGCCGGTCGAGCGCATCTCCGGCCCGAGCACCGTGTCCACCACGTGCCCGTCGCGCGTGCGGAACCGGCGGAACGGAAGCACGGCCTCCTTGACCGCGATCGGCTGGTCCAGGT
Organism: Actinomycetes bacterium; assembly: GCA_021793115.1. The sequence continues at coordinate 2,300 of JAJYTJ010000010.1, forward strand.
CCAGGAGCCGGGCGTCGTCGGGCGGCAGGATCCCGGACGCCCGCAGGTCGGCGACCGTGCGGCCGGCCATGACGAGCGCCGCGGCCTTGGCCAGCGGCACGCCCGTGGCCTTGGAGACGAAGGGCGCGGTCCGCGACGCCCGCGGGTTGGCCTCCAGCACGTACAGGACGTCGCTGACCAGGGCGTACTGGATGTTGAGGAGGCCCCGCACGCCCACGCCGCGCGCGATCGCCTCGGTGGAACGGAAGATGCGCTCCAGCTCGGTGCTGGACAGCGTGACCGGGGGCAACGCGCACGCCGAGTCGCCCGAGTGGATCCCGGCCTCCTCGATGTGCTCCATGACGCCGCCGAGGTAGAGCTCCTCGCCGTCGTACAGCGCGTCGACGTCGATCTCGATCGCGTCGTCGAGGAACCGGTCGATGAGCAGCGGGGCGATGGTGCCGGCCCGGCCGCCGTCGGCGGCGTTCGCGAGGGCCCGCTCGACGTACTCGGCGAGCTGCGGCTCGTCGTAGACGATCTCCATGCCCCGGCCGCCGAGCACGTAGGACGGGCGCACGAGCACCGGGAAGCCGATGCCGCGCGCCACCTCCCGGGCGGCCTCGAGCGTGGTCGCGGTGCCGAACGCCGGGGCCGGCAGCCCCGCCGCCGCCAGCACCTTGCCGAACTCGCCCCGGTCCTCCGCGGCGTCGATCGCCTCGGGCGACGTGCCGAGGATCGGCAGCCCGGCGTCCGCCAGGCGCTGCGCGAGCGACAGCGGCGTCTGGCCGCCGAGCGTGACGATGAGCCCGGCGACCGGACCCGCCGCCTTCTCGGCCTCGTACACCTCGAGCACGTCCTCGAGCGTCAGCGGCTCGAAGTAGAGACGGTCGGCGGTGTCGTAGTCCGTCGAGACGGTCTCCGGGTTGCAGTTGACCATGACGGTCTCGTACTCGCCCTTGAGGGCGAGCGTGGCGTGCACGCACGAGTAGTCGAACTCGATGCCCTGACCGATCCGGTTCGGCCCGGACCCGAGGATGAGGACGGCGGGCCGCTCGCGCGGGGCCACCTCGGTCTCCTCGTCGTACGCCGAGTAGTGGTACGGCGTGCGAGCCGCGAACTCCGCCGCGCACGTGTCGACGGTCTTGTAGACCGGCCGCACGCCGAGCGCCCAGCGCGTGTGGCGCACCGAGTCCTCGCTCGTGCCGCGCAGCGACGCGACCTGGACGTCGGACAGCCCGTGCCGCTTGGCGCGCGCCAGCACCTCGCGCGTGAGCGCCGGGGCGGCGGCCACCTCGGCGGCCACCTCGTTGACCAGGGCGATCTGGTCGACGAACCACGGGTCCACGCGCGTCGCCTCGACCACCGTCTCCAGGGACACGCCCGCCCGCAGCGCCTGCTGCAGGTCGACGAACCGGTGGTCGGTCGGCGTGCGCAGCGACTCGACGAGGGCCACCAGCTCGGTCCCGGTGACCGGCTCGCCGTCCCAGTGGAACGTCGAGCCCTTCTTGTCGATCGACCGCATCGCCTTGCCGAGCGCCTCGGTGAAGTTGCGCCCGAGAGCCATCGCCTCGCCGACGGACTTCATCGTCGTCGTGAGCGTGGGGTCCGCGGCGGGGAACTTCTCGAACGCGAACCGCGGCACCTTGACCACGACGTAGTCGAGCGTCGGCTCGAAACTGGCCGGCGTGGAGCCGGTGATGTCGTTGGGGATCTCGTCGAGCGTGTAGCCGATGGCGAGCCTGGCCGCGATCTTGGCGATGGGGAACCCGGTCGCCTTGGACGCCAGGGCCGACGAGCGCGACACGCGCGGGTTCATCTCGATGACGACGATCCGGCCGGTCTCCGGCTGCACCGCGAACTGGATGTTGCAGCCGCCCGTGTCGACGCCCACCTCGCGGATCACCGCGATGGCGATGTCCCGCATGCGCTGGTACTCGCGGTCGGTGAGCGTGAGGGCGGGCGCGACGGTCACCGAGTCGCCGGTGTGCACGCCCACCGGGTCGACGTTCTCGATGGAGCACACGACGACGACGTTGTCGTGCTTGTCGCGCATGAGCTCGAGCTCGTACTCCTTCCAGCCGAGGATGGACTCCTCGAGGAGCACCTCGGTCACGGGCGAGTCGTGCAGCCCCTGGCCGGCGATCCGGCGCAGGTCGTCCTCGTCGTACGCGATGCCGCTGCCCAGGCCGCCCATGGTGAAGCTCGGGCGCACGACGACGGGCAGGCCGCCGAGCTCCTCGACCGCGGCGAAGGCCTCGTCCATCGTGTGGACGATCCGCGACGCGGCGCTCTCGCCGCCGATGTGCGAGACCACGTCCTTGAACCGCTCGCGGTCCTCGCCCTTGCGGATCGCCTCGATCGAGGCGCCGATGAGCTCGACGCCGTAGCGCTCGAGCACACCCGCCTCGGCGAGCGCCACCGCCGCGTTGAGCGCCGTCTGGCCGCCCAGCGTGGGCAGCAGCGCGTCCGGCCGCTCCTTCTCGATGATCGACGTGATGACGTCGGTGGTGATCGGCTCGAGGTAGGTGGCGTCGGCGAACTCGGGGTCGGTCATGATCGTCGCCGGGTTCGAGTTGACGAGGACCACGCGCAGGCCCTCGGCGCGCAGCACGCGGCACGCCTGCGTGCCCGAGTAGTCGAACTCGCACGCCTGGCCGATGACGATCGGCCCGGAGCCGATGACGAGGACGGAACGGATGTCGTCGCGGCGCGGCATCAGGCGGCACCCTTCGCGTCGGGCGTCCCGGGCCTCATGAGGCCCAGGAAGCGGTCGAACAGGTAGGCGGCGTCGTGCGGGCCGGCGGCCGCCTCGGGGTGGTACTGCACGGAGAAGGCGGGCAGGTCCAGCGCCTCGAGCCCCTCCACGACGTCGTCGTTGAGGTCGACGTGGCTCACGCGCACGCGCCCGTAGCGGCCGCCGTCGAACGGCGCGGTCACGTCGCCGTCCGTCGGGGCGTCCACCGCGAAGCCGTGGTTGTGGGCCGTGATCTCCACCTTCCCGGTGGTGCGGTCCATGACCGGCTGGTTCACGCCGCGGTGCCCGAAGACCAGCTTGTACGTGCCGAACCCGAGCGCCCGGCCGAAGATCTGGTTGCCATAGCAGATGCCGAAGAACGGGATCCGCCGGTCGAGCACCTCGCGCAGCAGCTCCACCTCGTGCGTGGCCGCGCCGGGGTCGCCCGGGCCGTTGGAGAAGAACACGCCGTCCGGCGCCGTCGCGAGCACGTCGTCGATCGACGCGGTCGACGGCAGCACGTGCACCTCGATGCCGCGCTCGGCCATCCGGTGCGGCGTCATCGACTTGATGCCCAGGTCGAGCGCCGCCACCCGGGCCACCGGCTCGGCGAGCTCGGCACCGTCGGGCCCGAGCGCCGCGATGACGTAGGCGGCGTCGGTGGACACCTCGCCGGCGAGGTCGGCCCCGGCCATGGGCCCGGCGGTGAGCACCTCGTCGAGCAGCTCGTCCAGCGGCCGGCGCTCGCCGCGGTCGTCGAGCAGCGCCGCGCCGGAGAAGATGCCCGCGCGCATCGCGCCCCGGTCGCGCAGATGGCGCGTGAGGGCGCGGGTGTCGATGCCGCTGATGCCCACGACGCCCTGGGCCACCAGCTCGTCGTCCAGCGTGCGGCGGGCCCGCCAGCTCGAGGCGCGCCGCGCGGGGTCGCGCACGACGTACCCGGCGACCCAGATGCGCGAGGACTCGGGGTCCTCGTCGTTCACGCCCGTGTTGCCGATGTGCGGCGCGGTCATGACGACGATCTGCCGGTGGTAGCTCGGATCGGTGAGCGTCTCCTGGTACCCGGTCATGCCGGTGGCGAAGACGATCTCGCCGAGCGTGCGGCCGACGGCGCCGTAGGCGTCACCGGCGAACGTGCGGCCGTCCTCCAGGACGAGCACGGCGGGATTCATGCGGCCTCCCCGGGGATGAGCGCCTGCACCGCGGCGACGAGCGCGGGCCGTTCCCCGCGGTGCCGCACGAGCAGGCCGGTGTCGAGCAGCCGATCGGCGCCCGTGTCCCACGTGAGGACCACGAGGCCGTCGCCGCCCATGAACTTGCCGGCCATGCCCGGCGCGGTGCCCACGCCACGTAGCTGCGCGGCGGGCACCCAGAGATCGGCGGCGCCGCGACGCCGCAGCAGCACGCCGGCGTCGTGGACCTCGACCTGCGCGGCGCTGCGGCTGCCGAGGTCGTGCGCGGCGACGCGGTCGAGCCAGTCGCCCGTGGTGGTCGACGAGACGTACGTCGCCTCGAGCGGTCCGAGCCGCGCCGCGCCGAGCCCGTCGGGCACCGCCGGGACGGCCGGGACCGCCTGCGCCGACGCGCGGGCGCGACGGCGCCAGCCGTGCCACATGCCCCACCCGGCCAGCGCAGCGACCGCGACGAGCGCGGTGATGTCCACCCACACGCGCATCAGGCCAGCACCTTCCCGTCGGCCTGCCGGACCAAGGCCCCGCCGAGCACGGTGGGCCGCCCGCGCAGGAACGTCGCGACCACCGCGCCCGGGAGCTCCAGGCCGCGGTAGGGCGAGTTGACGCTCTTGGTCGCCTGCGCGCGCGGGTCGATCACCCGGCGTGCGCGCGGGTCCACCAGCACGAGGTTGGCGGGCTCCCCGACCGCGATCGGCCGCCCGTGCTCGGACTGCACGCGCCCGATCCGCGCGGGCGTCGTCGACATGACCCGCGCGACGTCCGACCACGACATGCGGCCCGTGTCGACCATGGTGGCCTGCACCACGGACAGCGCCGTCTCCAGGCCCGTCATGCCGAAGGCCGCGGCCGCCCACTCGCAGTCCTTGTCCTCGGCCGGGTGCGGCGCGTGGTCCGTGCCGACGGTGTCGATGGTGCCGTCCGCCAGGCCGGCGCGGACCGCCTCGACGTCGGCCGCCGTGCGCAGGGGCGGGTTGACCTTGAACACCGGGTCGTAGCCGCGCGCGTGCTCGTCGGTGAGGAACAGGTGGTGGGGCGTCACCTCGGCCGTGACGTCGATGCCCCGCGCCTTGGCCCAGCGGACGATCTCGACGCTGCCGGCCGTGGACACGTGCAGCACGTGCAGCCGGGAGCCGACGTGGGCGGCCAGCAGCACGTCCCGCGCGATGATCGCCTCCTCGGCCACGGCCGGCCAGCCCGCCAGGCCCAGCTCGGCCGAGACGACGCCCTCGTGCATCTGGGCGCCCTCGGTGAGCCGCGTCTCCTGCGAGTGCTGCGCGACGACGCCGTCGAAGGCCTTGACGTACTCCAGCGCACGGCGCATCACCACCGGGTCGGCGACGCAGCGCCCGTCGTCGGAGAACACCCGCACGCGCGCCGCGCTGGCGGCCATCGCGCCCAGCTCGGCGAGCCGCTCGCCCTCGAGCGCCACCGTGACGGCCCCCACCGGGTAGACATCCACCCAGCCGGCGTCGCGGCCGAGGCGCCACACCTGCTCCACCACGCCGGCCGTGTCGGCGACCGGTGACGTGTTGGCCATCGCGTGCACCGCGGTGAAGCCGCCGAGCGCGGCGGCACGCGTGCCGGTCTCGACGGTCTCGGCGTCCTCGCGGCCCGGCTCGCGCAGGTGCGTGTGGAGGTCCACCAGGCCGGGCAGCAGCACCAGCCCGGCGCCGTCGACGACCGTGGTCCCGGCGTCCGCGGGCAGGTCGGTGCCGATGGCGGAGATGACGCCGTCGGCGAGGGAGACGTCCGTGGGCGCGCCACCCAGGGGTGCCACGTGCGTCAGGAGATACCGCTCGCTCATGCCAGGACCCTCGTCTCGTCGTCGGCCGCCGGGGCGGCGTCGCGGTTCGCACCCGCCAGCAGCAGGTAGAGCACGGCCATCCGGACCGCGACGCCGTTGGCCACCTGCTCCACCACGACCGAGCGTGGCGAGTCGGCGGCGTCGGCGGAGATCTCCAGGCCCCGGTTCATGGGCCCGGGGTGCATGACGATCGTGTGCTCCGCGAGGGCGTCCAGCCGCCGCTGGTCCAGCCCGTACAGGCGCGCGTACTCCAGCGCGCTGGGGAAGAACCCGCCGCCGGCGTTCGACATCCGTTCGCGCTGCACGCGCAGCATCATCACCGCATCAGGCCGCTCCGCGACGACCGCGTCCAGGTGGTAGGAGACCGCGGCCGGCCACGCCTCGACGCCGATCGGCAGCAGCGTGGGCGGCGCGACGAGCGTCACACGCGCGCCCAGCGTGGTGAGCAGGTCCACGTTCGAGCGCGCCACGCGGCTGTGGAGCACGTCGCCCACGACGGCCACGTGCAGGCCGGCGAGGTCACCGGTGCCGCCGGCGAGGTGCCGGCGCAGCGTGAAGGCGTCGAGCAGCGACTGCGTCGGGTGCTGGTGCGTGCCGTCGCCGGCGTTGATCACGGGGCAGTCGATCCACCCGGCGTGCGCGAGCCGGTGCGGCGCCCCGGAGGACTGGTGCCGCACGACGACCGCGTCCACGCCCATCGCCTGGATCGTCTGCGCCGTGTCCTTGAGGCTCTCGCCCTTCGACACGCTCGAGCCCTTGGCCGAGAAGTTCAGCACGTCCGCCGACAGGCGCTTCGCCGCCGTCTCGAACGAGATGCGCGTGCGGGTGGAGTCCTCGAAGAAGAGGTTGACCACGGTGCGCCCCCGCAGGGTGGGCAGCTTCTTGATCTCGCGCGCCTGCGTGGCGGCCATCTGCTCGGCCGTGTCGAGCACGAGCACCGCCTCGTCGTGGGTGAGGTCCCGGGCGGACAGGAGGTGCCTCATCGCCCCTCCCCCGTCGGTCCCTCGATGAGGACGGCGTCGCGCCCGTCGGTCTCCGCCAGCAGCACGCGCACGCGCTCGGTGGTCGCCGTCGGCAGGTTCTTGCCGACGAAGTCCGCGCGGATGGGCAGCTCCCGATGGCCTCGGTCGACGAGGACGGCCAGCTGCACCGCGCGCGGCCGGCCCAGGTCGCTGATGGCGTCGAGCGCGGCGCGGATGGTGCGGCCGGAGTAGAGCACGTCGTCGACGAGGACGACCACCCGGCCGTCGATGCCGTCGGGCGGCACGAGGGTGGCACCGATGCTCCTCGTCGGATGGTGCGCGAGGTCGTCCCGGTACATCGTCACGTCGAGGCTGCCGGTGATCCGCTCCGCGTCCACACCGGGCTCCACGGCGGCCAGGTTGGCGGCCAGCCGGCGGGCGAGGGGCATGCCCCTCGTGGGGATGCCGAGGACGACGAGCCCGTCGGCCCCTCGGTTGCGCTCGAGGATCTCGTGCGCGATGCGGACGAGCGCCCGGCCGATGTCCGCCGGGCCGAGCACCTCCGCGGCCTCCGAGCTGCCGGCCGCTGGCGTGCGCATGTCAGGACCCATGGTCCACGACTCCTTCCCCGCCTCTCGGGACGGGTCTTAAAGGTGTCTGATCGACCCCCAGGGCGCGGGGGCCGCGCTCACCCTACCGTCTGCGCGCGTCGCCGCCAGCGCACATGGCGGTCAGGCGAGGAGCGTCGGCTTGAGGTCGACGATCCGGGCGAGCAGCCCGTTGACGAACGAGGGGCTCTCGTCCGTGGACAGCTCCTCCGCCAGCGCGACCGCCTCCGACACCGCGACCGCGTCCGGCACCTCGTCGTTGTAGAGGATCTCCCACGCGCCGACGCGCAGCAGCGACCGGTCCACCGCGGGCATGCGCGCGACGGTCCAGCCGTGCGAGTGGGTCGCGAGCACCTCGTCGATCCGCTCGAGGTGCGCGACCACGCCCTCGACGAGGTCGACGGAGTACTGCGGCACGGGCGCCTGCGTGCCGGGCTCGGCGATGCGCCGGGCGAGGACCGTCAACGGGTCGAGGCCGCGCTGGTCGGCCTCGAACAGCACGTCGAGGGCCCGCTTGCGGGCCTTGGTCCGGGCGGCCACCTAGTCGTTCACGCGGCCCAGGTAGCTGCCGTCGCGCGTGTCGACCTTGACCTTGGTGCCCGTCTCGAGGAACAGCGGCACCTGGATCTCGTACCCGGTCTGGACCGTGGCGGGCTTGGTGCCGGCCGACGAGCGGTCGCCCTGCAGCCCCGGCTCGGTGTACGTGATCTCGAGCACCACGGACGTCGGCAGCTCGATGTAGAGCGGGATGCCGTCGTTGGTGGCGACGGTCACGTTCTGGTTCTCCAGGAGGAAGTGTGCGGCGTCGCCGACGACCTCGTCCGAGATGTGCTCCTGGTCGTAGGTGACGGTGTCCATGAAGACGAAGTTGTCGCCGTCCTTGTACAGGTACTGCATCTCGCGCTTGTCGACGTTCGCGGTCTCGACCTTGACGCCCGCGTTGAACGTGCGGTCGACGACCTTGCCGGACATGACGTCCTTGAGCGTGGTGCGCACGAACGCGGGGCCCTTGCCGGGCTTGACGTGCTGGAACTGCACGACGGTCCACAGCTTCCCGTCGATGCGCAGCACGAGGCCGTTCTTGAGGTCGTTCGTCGTCGCCACTGGTCGTCTTCCTGTCGAGGATGGGGTGCTTCGAGCGGTCGCCACGGCACCGTCGTCCGCCGCCGGCCGTCGGCCGGGGCTCGTCGTGCGGTCACCACGGCCCGCGGGCCGTCGGACATCCTACCGTGCGCACTACTGCCCGACCCGACCGTCGAGACACTCCCGCAGCAGGTCCGCGTGCCCCAGGTGGCGCGCGTACTCCTCGACGAGGTGCTCGAGCACGTCGCGCACGCTCACGGGCTCGCCGCGGTTGTCGACGGTGCGGCCCAGGTCGCCGTCGGTGAGGGTGTCGAGCCACGCGTCCGCGGCGTCGACCTCGGCCCGCCACGTCGCCCAGGCCTCGGCGACCACCGCCGGGTCCGCCACGGCGCCGTCGAAGTCCGCGTCACGGTCCTCCGGGGTGGCGTACAGGGGCGCGACGTCCGCCTGCCCCTGGAGCACACGCCGGAACCACGTGCGCTCGACGTGGGCGAGGTGCCGCACGAGCCCGAGCAGCGACAGCGTGGAGGGCGGCGCGGACCGGCGCGCCAGCTGTTCGGCGTCCAGCCCGTCGCACTTCATGACGAGCGTCATGCGGTACTGGTTCAGGTACGTGCGGTGAGTCGCGAGCTCACCGACGGGCGTGCGCAGCGCCTCCCGGGGGTCCTCCTCGGCGTCCACCCACATGTCGGGGTGCACGGTGGCCTTCGTCCAGCGCTCGGGCATGCCACGACACAACGTCATGGCCCGGCCGGGCGCAAGCGGGCGCCGTCAGCGCGTGAGGATCCAGCGGCCCAGGATGCCCACGCCGGTGGCCCACGTGAGCGAGGCCAGCGTGCCGACGACGAACCGCTCCGACGCCGCCGGGTGCTCCCGCAGCTCCGGGTAGCGGCCGAGCCCCTTGACGGCGACCACCACGGCGATGGCGGTCGGCTCGCCGTAGAGCAGCGCACCGCACGTGGCGAGCCGCTCGAGGAGCCCGATCCACGTGCCGCCCCGCAGCGCGGCGAGCGCGCCCGCGCCCTCGGGGCCGTCCGGCTCGGGCGGGTCACCCTGGGGGCTCGCGGTGCCGCCGGCGTCCGACGAGCGTGACGCGAGGTGGAGCACCAGGCGCGTGACCGTCCAGCCGCCGCCCGTGGAGAGCGCGAGGGCGAGGACGACGACGAGGGCGCCGAGCCACGGGGTCACGCCGCCGAGGGTGCCCTGGACGGCGCCGGGCCGTCAACCGGGCGGACGTCGGTCCGCGGCAGGTCGTCACCCGGCGGCGGCCACCAGCAGGCGCGCGGCCGCGGGCCGGGCGGCCGTCTCCTCGGCCCACAGGGCGGCCCGCAGCCGCTGGCTCACGGCCTGCACGCTGATGCCGAGCCGGCGTGCCGTCGCGCCCTGCCCCTCGCCGGCGGCGGCGAGGTCGGCCACCTCCCAGCCGGCGGTGCTGCGCCGCGCGGCGACCGCGGCGACGAGCGTGAGCACCGCCTCGGCGTCCGCGGCGGCGGCGTGGTCCGCGCCCCGGACGGCCAGCGGGACCGACCGGTGCCGGCTCTTGGCGGCCTCGACCGCCTCGCGGGCCAGGATGAACGCCTCCCCCGACGCCGCGCGCGACGACGCGGGCAGCGGTTCGTCGACGGGCCCGGCCCCGATGCCGACGCTCCAGCCGCCACCCCGGAGCAGGTGCAGCGCGAGGTCCACGGTCCCGCGGGCGTCGTCGAGCACCGCCTGGACCTCGTCGCCGACCGTGCGCTCGGCCGGACGGACCACGCCGGCGACGCGCGGCAGGCCGGCGAGGAGCTCGGCGACGCGCTCGCCGACCACCCGGCTCCCCCGCTGGTCCGCTGTGACGACCCACATGGCCTCAAGTCTGACACCTTGATCTGGACAGATCAAGGCTGGGTCCTTGAGGATTCGTCAGCGGCGCGCCGCCACCGCGCGGAGCGCGAGCTCGTACGACTGGGCGCCGAATCCGGCCACGGTCCCCGTCGCGACGGGCCCGACGACCGACACGTGCCGGAACGCCTCCCGCGCGAGCGGGTTGGACAGGTGCACCTCGACGAGCACGAGGCCGGCACCGGTCACCTGCGCGGCCGCGTCGCGCAGCGCGTAGGAGTAGTGCGTGAACGCGGCCGGGTTGAGCACCACGTCCGCGCGCGAGTCCACCGCCTCGTGCAGCCAGCCGACCAGCTCGGCCTCGTCGTCGGTCTGCCGCACCTCGACCTCGAGGCCGAGCTCGGCGCCCCACGCCACGGCGGCCGCGGCGAGGTCCGCCAGCGTCGCCGAGCCGTACACCTCCGGTTCGCGGATGCCGAGGCGGCCGAGGTTGGGACCGTTGAGGACGAGGACGCGCGTCACGCCGCACAGGCTAGAGGACGACGGCGCCCCGCGGGGTGGCGCGCGGCGGTCAGAGGTCGACGGCCGCCCGCCGCGCGTCGCCCGCGACCTCGGCGTACGCCGCGGCCAGCAGCCCCGGGTCGGGCCCCTCCAGCCGGGCCGGCCGGGCGAGGCCGTCGAGCACCACGAACCGGAGCATCGAGCCCCGCGTCTTCTTGTCGCGCTGCATCGCGGCCAGCAGCTGCTCCCAACGGTCGCCCCGGTAGGCCACCGGCAGGCCCAGCGCGGACAGCACGTCGCGGTGGCGCGCCACCACGTCGTCGGGCAGCCGCCCCGCCAGGCGCGCGAGCTCGGCGGCGTAGACCATCCCCACCGAGACGGCCGCGCCGTGGCGCCAGCGGTACCGCTCCACGCGCTCGACCGCGTGACCGAACGTGTGCCCGTAGTTGAGGAACTCGCGCGGCCCCGCCTCGCGCAGGTCCTCCGCCACCACGCGCGCCTTCCAGGCCACGGCGCGCTCGACGAGCTCGAGGAGCACGCCGGACGACGCGGCCGCGACCGGGTCGGTGAGCAGCGGCACGTTGGCCTCGACGAGGTCGAGGATCACGGGGTCCTCGACGAACCCGGCCTTGACCACCTCCGCGAGGCCGGCCACGAAGTCGAAGGCTCCGAGCGACTCGAGCGCGGACAGGTCGCACACCACGCCGGCCGGCGAGTGGAACGCGCCGACGAGGTTCTTGCCCTCCGCGGTGTTGATGGCGGTCTTCCCGCCCACCGCGGCGTCGACCATCGCGAGCAGCGTCGTGGGGACCTGGACCACGCGCACACCGCGCAGCCACGTGGCGGCCACGAACCCGGCCAGGTCGGTGGTCGCTCCCCCGCCCAGGCCCACCACCGCGTCGGACCGCGTGAAGCCGGCCTGGCCCAGCACGCCCCAGCAGAACGCGGCGACCTGCGCGGTCTTCGCATCCTCGGCGTCGGGCACCTCCGCGCCGAACGCCTCGAAGCCGTGGGCCCGCAGGTCCTCCAGCACGGCGTCCGCCGACGTCGCGAGCGCCGCCGGGTGCACGACGAGCACCCGCTGCACGCCGTCGCCGAGGAGCCGCGGGATGCTGCCCAGCAGGTGGTGGCCGACGACGACGTCGTACGGCTGGTCGCCGCCGACGCGGATGGTCCGCACGTCACTCACGAGGCGCCGCCGGCGGACGCTGCGCGACGAGCCGCCAGCTCCGCCTCGATGCGCTCGGCCACCCCGCCCGGCGTGAGGTCGTCCGTCACGACGGCAAGCGTGGCGACGGCCTCGTAGACCGGCCGGCGTTCCGCCATGAGCGCCTGCCAGCGCGAGCGCGGGTTGCCCAGCAGGAGGGGGCGCGACTGGTTGAACCCGACGCGCGGCGCCGCGTGCGCGAGCGAGACGTCGAGGAACACCACCACGCCGCCCTGCTCCCGGTACGCCGCGAGGGCCGCCTGGGTGGCCGGGTCCAGCACGGCACCGCCGCCGAGAGCGAGGACGCCGTCGTGCTCGTCGAGCGCGCGCGCCACCGCGACGCGCTCGAGGTCGCGGAAGGCGGGCTCGCCGTCGTCGATGAAGATGTCGGAGATCGGCTTGCCCGCAGCCTCCTCGATGTCGCCGTCGGTGTCCCGCACCGCCAGCTGCCAGCGGACGCCGAGCGCGTGCGCCACCGTCGTCTTGCCCGACCCGGGCGGGCCGACGAGCACGATGCGCGGCCCGTGGGAGGTCTGAGGACTCGTCACCGCGCCAGGGTAGTTGCGGCGAGCCTCGCGTCGTCGAGACGACCGGCGCAGTCTGCCGGCGCCAGCCGAGGAGAGGCCTGGAAGGTGCATGAAGAGACGGCGGCTGGTGCAGGGGCTGCACCAGGCAGCTGGCACCCCGCGATAGGTGCGACGCCGACCAGCACAGCCCGCTGTCTGACGCCGGGGCCGGAAGGGGGTCGACCTGGGCAGAGTCGAGTGGACTCGGATCAGGCCCAGGTCGTCGAACGCGTCGTCTCGGGGCCCGACGACGTCAAGTGGTGCTCGAACCGTGCCGACTCTCTCCTGGTGCGATGGGTGTCGTTCCTGGCGACCGCGGTCGTGACGCTCGTCGTCTTCTGGCTGCCCGGGTGGGTGGTGATCCGAGCGTGGTCGACGCAGCGCGGCCGCCTGGCGGCAGCCGCCGCCGCACCGGTCGTCACGCTCGGGCTCTTCGCCACCGTCGCGGTCCTCACCGACGGGTGGTGGCGCTGGGGACCCGTCTTGGCCACCATCGCGACCGTCGCGACCGCGGGCGTCGGCCTAGCCGTGCGCCGATTCCGACCGCATGCTTCCTGCCGACGGCCCGTCGTGAGGGAGAGCACGAGCCGAGCGCTCGTCCTTGCGATCGTCGCGGGGGTTCTCGCGCAGATCGCGCCGTTTGCGATCGGGATGCGGCGACCCGACGGGTGGCTCACGGCACAGGACACGACGGTTCACCTCGCCGAGATCGACTACATCCGGACCACGGGGCACGGGTCGAGCATGCACATGGCGACCGGGACCCTGCTGCACGGGATCGGCGGATTTGACGGAGCGGCGTGGCACGACACGGCGGCGCTCGTACCGAGATGGCCGGACCCCGCTGTCGTGTCCAACGCCGCGCTGCTGATCCCCGTGACCGTCGCCTGGACGCTCGGCCTGGCGTACCTGACGCAGGTGGCCTTCCCCGCCCGTCCCCGGGCCTGGGTGTGGGCCCCGATCCTCGGATCGGCCGGTGGCGTGCTGCCGATCTACCTGGCACTGCGGATCGCTGGGCAGACGCCCAACGCCGTGGCGCTGGCTCTGTTGCCGGCACTGGTGGCCTTCGTCGTCGAGGGCGTGCGCGACCGAGAACGGAGCGCGATCGTCCCGATCGCACTGTCCGTCATGGGCATCGCCCTCTGCCACCCCAATTCCCTGTTCACCGCGGCCGTTGTTCTCGGGCCCTGGATCGTCGTCGAGATCCGTCGAGCGATCTGGCGGGCCGCGCGGCCTGCGGTGGCCGTGGCGGTGCTCGCCCTGGTGGTGTGGGTCGGCGGGGCCGGCGCGGCCGTGGTGGTCGGTTCGCCGCGATTTCTTGGAGTGGTCGACTATCACCCCAACCCTCCACTGAACCCATGGGAGGCCCTGACTCGCCTCCTCTCCGGGAACGTGACGAACGACGCGCTCGCCACCGGGTTCGTGGTCATGGTCGCGGCGGTCGTCGGAATGATCGTCGGTCGGCGGCTGCCGGGCTGCCGATGGGCAGCCTGGGGACTGATCGCGATCGCCGCGCTGTACCTCGCGTCCACCTCCACCGTTCCTGTCCTCAACGACGTCGACCGACTCTGGTACGGGGATCCGGCCCGCTTCGGCCCGGCGATCACCGCGATGGCCGTCCCGTTCGCGGCGCTCGGACTTGACTCCGCCACCCGCGCTCTGAGGCGCCGGCTGGCCGAGATCGGCCGACCGAAGCGACTCGCCATCGTGCTGGTCGTCGCGCTGGTGGGCGTGCCGGCCGCTGTCGGCCTCGTCGGCTACGGCGCGCTCGTGCGCTGGACCTTCGTACCGTCCGCGAGTTCGATCGCCCTCGCCGACGATGCCGAGCTGGCGATGGCCGACCGGCTGCCGCACGAGCTTGATCGCAACCGCGCCGTGCTCGGGTCACCGTTCACGGGCACGGCCAACCTGCTGGACCGGTTCGGACAGCGCGTGATACCCCGCACCTGGGGTGACATGGGCGATCCCTACCTCGAGTACGTGATGCGCCACCTCGACGAGCTGGGCCACAACCCCGCTCTCTGCCGGTCGCTGGACACACTCGGTGTGCACTACCTGTACGTCGACCCGGACGAGTGGACGAGCGGGTGGGACACCATCGAGCTGCGGCGCGCACCTGTCGATGGCGTCCGGCTCCTCGACCGGGGCGGCAGCGCGGCGGTCTACGAGATCACCGCCTGCTAGGAACGCCGCGTTGTCACCGTCGGCGTGCGACGGTGGATGCGGTGGGCACGGGCACGGGCACGGGCACGGGCACGACAATCGCAGCCGGGTGCTGCAGGGCCTGTCCAGCGCACGCCGCCGGCGCGGCGAGAACTGATCAACCTCTCGCCACCACCATGATGCAGTGGCTCCGGCCACGAGCTGCGCCCCGCGCGTGGGGTGCAGCGGGACCGGACCGGTGGTCGGCACGGCAGTCAGGCAACAACGGCCTCGCCCCGGGCCGGGGCCGTTTCGCGCGTGGCGAGCACGGCGACGAGCGTGAGCACGAGCAGCACCGTTCCGCCCGACCACGTCGCGTCCCGCGACGCGAGGTACGGCAGGACGACGAGCAGGGGCGAGAGCACCGTGAGCGGCAACCGCCAGCGGACCACTCGCGGGGCGCCTGCCGTCCAGGCCCAGGTGGCAACCAGTGCCACGAGGGGGCCGCTGTAGTAGGTGAGCCGCAACGGGTCGAGCAGCAGCCGGACGGCGATCGCGACGATGACCGGCACCAGCGGCGAGTGTCGTCGCCGGAGGGCCACCCATGCGCCCGCCAGCCCGGCGAGCGCGCCCTGGATGACGCGCATGGCCCAGTCGGTGAGCCCCCACTGCGCCTCGAGGCGGCCGAGCACGGAGCCGTTGTTGAATCCCCATTGGAAGTCGTACGTGTGGACCACGCCGAAGACGAAGAAGGGTACATAGAGCGCCGCGAGCACCACGAAGGCAGCACCGATCGCGATGAGCACGTCCCGCCGACGCCGCCCCAGCAGGAGCGCTCCGCCGCCTAGGACCGCCCATTGCTTGATGCCGCCGGCGAGGCCGAGCACGAGCCCCGCGAGGCCGGGGCGGTCATCAGCGGCCCAGAGTGCCGCGTGGGCTAGCAGAAGGCCGACCATGAGCTCCTCGGGGTGCCCGCTCCCTGTGGCTTCCGCGACGAACCCCCCGACCGCGAGCACGAGTCCGACCGCCCACCGCGAAGCCAGGTCCGGAGCCCCGGTCCGGCGAGCCGACCGGCGCACGAGTCCGAGCGCGAGGACGAGGAGCAGCGCGGCCTGGACGCCGGCGATGGCCATCCGGGTGAGCGCGGCGGACCCGAGCAGGTTGAGCAGCCTGGTGAGGACGCCGATGAAGGCCAGGCACAGGGGCCCGATCTGGAGGTTCGGCGCCGTGAAGACGTTGAAGAACCTCGGCCCGACCATGCCCGCACCCGCCGCACGGAACAGCTGCGCGTCACCACCAGGAACCGTCGCGGCGAACCCCACCGCGGTGAGGACGCCGAGCGCGACGGTCACGGCCTCGGGCCGGCGTGACGTGGCCACCACGACCGCGTGCAACCGCGGGTGGGCGACGGCGAGCTCGTCAAGCTCGCGGCTGAGCCGCACGGCGAAGGGCTCGGCGCGCACGGTGGAGGCAGGCTCGGTCACCCGTTTGTCATCGTCAGCAGCAGGTCGGCCCTTGAGGCGCGCGCGTCGTGGCCGCAGCGCGGGCTCAGCGCTGCGTCGAGGGAATCGCGGCTTGGTAGGCAGCAAGGTTCCGGCGCACCTCGGCCACGGAGTCACCGCCGGTCTTCTCGAGCAAGGCGTCAGCCAGGACCAGCGCCACCATCGCCTCCGCGACGACGGCTGCCGGCGGCACGGCGCACACGTCGGAGCGCTGGTGCTGCGCCTTGGCGGGCTCGCCCGTCGCGACGTCCACGGTGTCGAGCGCGCGGGGCACCGTCGAGATCGGCTTCATGGCCGCCCGGACCCGGATGACCTCGCCGTTGGACATGCCGCCCTCGAGGCCGCCGGCACGGTTGGTGCGCCGGTGCAGCAGCCCGTCGGTGCCCCGCTCGATCTCGTCGTGCGCCGCCGACCCGCGACGCCCCGCGGTGGTGAACCCGTCGCCGATCTCGACGCCCTTGATCGCCTGGATCGACATGAGGGCGGCCGCCAGGCGGGCGTCGAGCTTGCGGTCGTCGGCCACGTACGTGCCCAGCCCGGACGGCACGCCGTAGGCGAGCACCTCCACCACCCCGCCGAGCGTGTCGCCGTCCTTGCGGGCCGCGTCAATCTCCGCGACCATCGCCGCCGAGGACGCCGCGTCGAGGCAGCGGACTGGGTCCGCGTCGAGCGCGGCGACGTCGTCGGGCGTGGGCGCAGGCGCATCGGGGGACGCGGCGACCGAGCCGATGCGCACCACGTGCGAGACGAGCCGGACACCCGCGGCCTGCTCGAGGAGCGCCGTGGCGACCGCGCCGAGCGCCACGCGCGTGGCCGTCTCGCGCGCCGAGGCGCGCTCCAGCACAGGCCTTGCGTCGTCGAAGCCGTACTTGCGCATGCCGACGAGGTCGGCGTGCCCGGGTCGGGGTCGCGTGAGGGGCGCGTTCCGCGCCCGGTGGAGCGCCTCGGGATCGTCGACCGGGTCGGCGGACATGACGTCCACCCACTTGGGCCATTCGGTGTTGGCGATCTCGATCGCGACCGGACCGCCCTGCGTGAGCCCGTGCCGCACACCGCCGAGGAGCCGCACCTCGTCCCGCTCGAAGGCCTGGCGCGATCCCCGGCCGTACCCGAGCCGCCTGCGGGCCAGGGCGGCGGCCACGTCCGAGGTGGTGAGGGCCACGCCGGCCGGCACCCCGTCGATGACGCCGACGAGGGCAGGGCCGTGGGACTCCCCGGAGGTCAGCCAGCGCAGCATGGCGGCATCCTGCCATGGCCGGTCCGACGACGAGGCAGGCGGCCCAGGCGTGGAACCGCCCGCCTCGTCGTTCGTCGGGCTACTTCCCGGCGACCGGGACCAGCGGGTTCTTGCCGGGCACCGGAGCCGGCAGCGCCGGCCCAGTTGCCGTCGGGCTCGGGGCGGGGCTGGCTGCCGTCGGGTCCGGCAGCACGTAGAGGAACCCGGTCACGACCAGCTCCTGGTCTCCCACGTGGGTCGCCGGCTTGCCGCCCCCGGCGGCGGCGTCCTTCTGCAAGGTCCCGGTGAAACCCGAGACCAGCATCACGCGCGGGATCGCGGTCTGGAGGTCGCTGAGGAAAGCGAGCGTGTTGTCGTACGTCCCGATCACCGTGATCGACACCGGGATGGCCGCCATGCCGGCGGGCGCGCCCGACGCTGCCGCCGCCGAGGCCGCGGCAGCAGCCGGGGTCGCGGGCGTGGCAGTCGCAGAGGGGCCGGGAGATGCGCTGGCGGTCGGGCTCGGGCTCGTCGCGGCCGCCGGCGCAGCGGCTTGCGCCACCACGACCGCTTGCGGGGTGCCTGGGGCGAAGCTCGTCACCACCACGGTGTGCGCGGTGGCGACCTGCTGCACCTGGCGCACGTAGTCGGAGAGCTGCGCGGTCGTCGGAACCTGGATCCTCAGTGCCTCCAGCTGCTGCTTGTACTGCGGCAGCTTCTGGAAGTCCGCGGCGAGCTTGGTGACCTTCGTCTGGAGCACCTGGTTGCTGCGGTTCACCTCGTCGGTCTGGGATCGAAGAGCCGCCGCGTCCGACAGGGTCGGTTGGACGGCGCCGAACCAGGTGGCAGCCCCGATGACGGCCGCCGCGAAGAGCGTCCCGCCGATCCAGGTTCCCTTCTTGGCGGCCATCAGCCCTTCCCCCCCGTGCTCTGGTCGAACCGGTGGGCGTAGGCGGACTGCCGCACCTGCACCGTGACGGCGATGTTGTAGAAGGTATCGGCCGGGGTGTCGCCCTGGACCGCCGCGGTGGTCAGCCACGCGTCGCCCAGGCCGGGGATGGTGTTCAGCGCGTCGATCCACGCCGCGGTGTCCGGCAGTGTCTTCGCACGCGCCGTGAACTGGATCTGCCCGACGGAGGCCGCCTGCAACGACGACGCCGCGGCCGGAGCGGCAGTCGTCGGTGCCGCCTCGGTCACCTGCAACGAGTCGAAACTGACGCCCGCGGGCAGCACCGCGGCGATCGCCTGGTAGTACGGCGACCACAGCACTTCCGTCGACATCCCGACCGCACGCGCCTTCGTGGTGCTGTCGAGCAGACCGAGCACCTGCGGAACCTGCGCGTACTTCTTCTCCTCGGCCTTGAGCTGCGTCGTCTTGTCCTGCGCCTTCGTCAGCCCGTCGGCAGCGTTGCTCTTGTCATTGCGCGCGAACACCCAGGACGCAGCGCACAGGAGGACGACGAGCACCAGCGCCAGGGCAAGCAAGCGCTTGAGGGACTTGAGACCACGGGCGGCGCGGACTTCGGGCGGCAGAAGGTTGACCTGCGGTTGCCCCTGGACGAATCCCGATGCGCCGCGCGCGCGCGGTCGCTCAGCCACCGTGGTCATGCTGCCACCCCGTACGCAAGTCCGATCGACAGTGCGAGCAGCGACTCCCGGCCGGGCGAGACGTCCCGCGCCGCGGACTTCCCCTGGCGCAACGTGGCAATCGGGTTGCCGAGGGTCGCGGGCAGGCGCGTCGCGCTCGACATGTATTGGCCCAGCCCCGGCAGGTGGGCGCCACCGCCGGTGAGGACCAGCATGTCGATCGCCGCGCCAGGGGTGTTGCTCTGGTAATAGACGAAGGTGTTGCGCACGCTCTCGACAAGTGTGCGTACAACCGCTCCGATTGCCTCCGCCGCCGGCTGGTGGTCGGGAGGCACGCTGAGGCCAACACCGATCTCACGCTTCAGGTTCTCGGCCTCCGGCAGGGCGACGTTGAGTGCGCCGGCGACCGCTGCCGTCACGTGCTGGCCGCCGCTCGGGAGCGACCGGACGAGCCGGGGTACTCCGCCGCCGGCGATGACAACTGTGGTGATGGTCGCACCGACGTCGACGAAGGCCGTCGTCGGCGCCGCGAACTCCCCGCGCGCCAGCGCGCGAATGAGCGCGAACCCGTTGAGGTCCACCATGACAGGGCGCAGGCCGGCGCCCTCGACAGCCAGGACGTTCGAGGTCACCGTGTCACGCTGCGCGGCGACGAGCATGCCGCGGAGCATGCGGCCCTGCGGCCCGTCGACCTCAGCGATCGGGTAGTAGTCGAGGAGCGCCTCGTCGGCGGACATCGGCAGCATGTCCCCCACCTGGAACGGCAGGGACGACTTGAGCTGGGCGAGCGGCATCGCCGGCAGGTCGAGGTCGCGGACGAGCACCCGCTGGTTTCCCACGCCGATGATGACGTCCTTCGACTCGAACTTGTGCTGCGACCAGAGCTGGCGCAGCGCCTGCGACACGATCGTCGGCTGCACCACCTCTCCGTCGCGGACGGCACCCACCGGCAGAGGGAGCTCACCGAACCCGACGAGCGTGGGGGCGGATCTGCCCGACCGCGCGCCACTGCCGAACTCGAGCGCTGCGGCGCGTACCGCCGAGGAGCCGATGTCGAGCCCGATCACGCGTGAGCTGGCCACGCCGGATCCTTTCCTCCGATGGGATGTCCTTCGGACCTATCGGTGTCCGAATGGATCGACTTGAGCAGTTCCGGGGGTGGAGGAACCCGCGCACAGGGCCATTGCCCGCCCTATAGGAAGCCGAGGTACCACTGCCCGATCGGGCCACCGGCGACGATCCCCACCCACGTGCCGAGGATCATCCACGGACCGAACGGGACGCCGCTCTTGCGGCTGGCGCGGCGGGCCGCGACGAGCCCGAGCGCGAAGAGGCCGCCGAGGAAGAACGGGGCGAAGAAGCCGACGGCGACCGGCCACCACCCGAACCAGCCGAGGTACAGACCCAGCACGGCGGCGAGCTTGACGTCGCCGAAGCCCATCCCAGCGGGGTAGACGAGTGCCATGAGGAGGTACGCCGCGAGCAGCACGACCGACCCGATGACGGCACGGAGCAGCGAACCCCAGTGCGACGCGCCGCCGGGGTTCCAGGACGCCAGAGTGAGCAGCGCGGCGGCGACGGGGTAGGACGGCAGGACGATCGCGTCGGGGAGCCGGTGGACGTCGAGGTCGACCAGTGCCAGGGCGATCCCGATCGCGACGAGATACAGCAGAGCCGGCAGCACCCAGGCGGCACCGGTCCAGGCCGCCGCGAGGGCGAACAGCGCACCGGTAGCCCCCTCGACGAGGGGATAACGCCGGGAGATCGGGGCGCCGCAGTCGCGGCAGCGCCCGCGCAGGAGGAGCCAGGAGACGACGGGCACGTTGTCGTAGGCGCGGATCGGGTGCCCGCAGCGCGGGCACGCGCTCGGCGGCGACACGATCGACTCACCCCGCGGCACGCGCCACACGACGACGTTGAGGAACGAGCCGATCAGCAGGCCGACAAGGGCGGCGGCCGGGACGACGAACGCCCGGCCGCCGTCGGCGAGGAGCATCTCCACCGGCCGGTCAGGCCCCTTCGCGCTTGTACATGACCTCGACGGAGTACGACTTCACGGTGTTGCTCTGCGCGGCGATCCCACCCCAGACCGGCAGCGGGTAGTACGTCATGTCGAGCTGGTTGTCCACCGACACCGTCGAGCCGCCGTACACCTGGCCGACGATCGCGGAGAGGTTGGCCTTGCGGATCGGGCACGGCGAGTAGAGCAGCGTGTTGACGGTGTTCGCCACGGTCACCTGGTTGTCCAGGCTGATGCCGTCGCCCTGGCAGCTGTAGGTCCACGTGTCCGGCGTCGTCGCGGCGTAAGGCTGGACGAAGTACAGCAGGTTCGGGTTGCTGGCCGTTCCCGTCCCGGTGACCGAGCTGATGGTCGTCTTGTTCGTGAAGGAGACCCCCGCACGCGACAGGATGAGCAGGTTCTTGTTGATCGAGATATCGATGCCCTGGAGCGTGACCTTGTCGTTCGGGCAGTCGACGATGAGCACCGTGTTCGCGGGCAGCGTGGAGGCGTGGTCGTAGAGCCACAACCCGGCGCCGTCAACCTTGCCGTTGAGCGGACCGGACCCCCCGTAGTTGCCGCACTGGTAGTTGGTGCCGCTCTGCGGCAGGACGACGATGTTGGTGTAGCCGGCGGCCACCCACTGGCTCTGCGCGGTCGAGTCCCAGATGAACTGCGGGAAGTTCACCTGCGGCACGGGGTCGAGCGTCGAGCCCGGGAAGCACTTGCCCGCGGTGGAACAGATGTTCCCGGTGACCGTGCCCTTCGCGCGGGCCTGCTGCCCAACGGACGCCTTGTCCAGCGAGACGTTCCCCTGCGACGAGAGCACACGGCCCGCGACGGACACGCCAGGGTTGGTGAACGAGACGTTGTTCTTCGCCCACGCGTCGACATACACCGTGCACTTGTTGGTCATGGTGATCGATCCCTGGGCGTAGATCGAGCCGTGGAACTCCTCGTTGTTCTGGCACTGAAAGTCCGAGTTGGTGTAGATGTCGGCATCTGGCTTGCCGGAACCCGATTGCAGCACCGTCTTGTTCGACATGATGAGGCTCGAGTTGGAGAAGATCGCCTTGTCCAGGCCGATGGCGTAGGTCGGTGTCAGCTTCAACTCCGAGACGACCGTGCGCTGCGCGGGCAGCTGCCCTGCCAGCTTGTCTGAGACAGCGGTGACGACAATCCTCGCCGTTGCCGCGGGCGTCGTCGCGATGGCGATGCACGGGACGTCCGGGCCGGCGATCTCTTGACCGGCCGCGTTGTAGAACGTCACGGTGGTGGTGAGGGCGAAGGTGTCCGCGCCGACCCGTGTCGAGCTCGAGTTCGCCCCGCAGATCGCGGGGAGGTTGGCAGTAGGCGCGGACTGGATCTGTGCCGTGACCGTGTCGACCTGGGCCTCGGCCGTGGCGACGCCGGACGAACGCTGCCGGTCCTGGCCGGTCTGGCCGGCGGCCGACATCGCCACGGACACGGCGACGACCACGAGGACGGCGGCGAGCATCACCACCGCCATCGCCGCGACGATCGCGACTCCGGAGTCGCGCGTCCGTGTGACGAGTCCCAGCCGTCTCCCGAGAGAACCCATCTCCGTGCCTCTCACCCTGGAGGAACCGGCAGGCACTGGCTGCCGGAGTAGCCGTACGTCGTGTTCCGCCCCGAGATCGAGGCGTCGATCGTCACGTTGTGCCCGTTCGCCATGTTCTTTGCGACCAGGTGCACCTTCAGCAGTCGTTCACCGTAGAGGCCGCCGTTGCCCACGTCGAGGGTGAAAGGCGACCCCGACAGCAGAAGACCCCGCGCGTTCACCGCCCAGTCGGTGACTTTGCCCGTGGTCTGCCAGTCGCTCGTCCACGACCGCATCTGCAGCTGGTACGTGCCGGCCGCCGACAGGTCCGGCACCAGCTGCCACTGGACGCACTTCTCGTCGCCGTTCGACTGGGTGTAGATCCGCATGCAGTCGCCGCTGTTGCCGCCCAGGTCGTGGCAGGACGAGAGATAGTTCACCTCGTCGGCCGGGCTGAACAGCACGTTCCCCGACCGCACCTGCCGGTCGATGATCGCCAGTGCTTGGCGCGCCTGGAACTCCGCATCGGACGCTGCCTGCGCGCCCTTGGTGACACGAAGGGTGGCGATGAGCGCGCCGGTGATCATCGCCATGGCCATCGCGAACACCATCATCGCGACGAGCAGCTCGGCGAGGGAGAAGCCCTCATCGCTACCGCGCGCGAAGCGGTTCCGCAGGTGCCGGCACATCATGACGCCGCCGCCTTGTACGAGACGTTCGCGGTGAGGCCGCCCAGGTCGGTGACGACGGCGAACGACGTCAGAGGTGAGCCGTTCGCGAGAACGTCCACCTGCACGCTCGCCACGACCGATGCCGAGCCGTCGATGGTCGTCACGCAGGCGGTCGCCAGGCAGTCGATCGCGGGGTTGCCGGTCCGTGTCGCGGGGGTCCGCGAGATCGCCGGCCGCTGCACGGTCACGGTGGAGTCGTGGTAAACGAGCGTGATGGCGGGACTGTACTGCACCGACGTCGTGGGGATCGTCCACGTCTGCGTGGCCGGGACCAGGCCACCGGCCACGCCGGCGTAGCCGGAGAGGTCGACCGACGTGTAGCCCGTGCCGTTCCACACCTGCAACGTTCCGGACCGGGTGAACGTCGGCGCCTTGCTCCCCACGCCCTCCTCGGCCCGGGCGGACTCGGCGAGGCTCGACACCGACCACAGTCCGTTGGTGAATCCCGAGGGCGCGGACACGAAGCCGCCGGCAGCGAAGGTTGCGGTGCCCAGCGACCGGGTGGTCGACGCGTGGACGCAGTCCACCGGTGTCCCGGACCCGTCGCACGCGCCGGTGTTCGACACGCCGAGGACGGCGGCGACGGCCCGGGACGGCTGCACCTGGGCGGAGAACGAGGCCAACGTCAGGTTCGCGCTCAGCAACGGGGAGATGTACTGCACGGTCGCCGCGCTGCCGCTCGCGCGCAGGTTCGACGACGCGCAGGGCCGCAGCTGGCCGGACGGTCCCGTCGTCAGCGCGGTGCCGCTGGAACCGACGCACGTCGACCCGTCTGCCGCGATGGCGGCCGCGGCGCCGCCCGAGTCGCTCGTCGACGGAGTGACGGCGAGCGTGCCGCCCGAGCCGGTGATGGACACCGAGGACGACGACTGTGGCGGGGTGAGCACGCTGACTGACTGGTTCGGGGTCGACGACGGGTCCGAGTCGACGACGGCCTTGGCCGCCACGCCCCCACTGCTCGCCGGAGACTCACCGCCCTCGCTCTGGGCGGACGTGGTGACGGCATTGGCGCCCCCGGTGGCGGTCTGCTCCACCTGGAACGTCGCCGACGCTGTCGAGAAGCTGAGCAGCAGCTGGTGCGTGTCGGTGCCGAGGATCGGCTGCGTCGAGGCGTTGATGTCGCTGATCGTCACGCCGCTGAGGGCCTCGCCGGCGCGGGCGGTCACGTACGCCTGACAGGGGGCCGCGAAGGGGCTGTTGGCGGTCGAGAGGCAGCCGGCCGGCGAGAAGGTCGTGGAACGTTCCAGCGACGTCCGGCCACCCGGCCACACCGAGCTCGACCAGTGGACGACCGCGGTGAGGTTGTAGGTCTGGTTCCCATCCGTCAGCGCCGGGGTCGTCACGTAGTCGTAGACGCGATAGGTCACCTGGTCGACCGACACGTCGGCCCACTGCCCGGAGACGGTGTTGACGACGAGCGGCTCCGAACCGGTTGTGAGGAGGCCGGCAGGCGGCGTGAACGTGCTCGCTCCCCCGCTCGTCGCGGCGTAGGGGTTCGGCAGCTTGAGCGACGAGCTCGCGGCCGCCAGGGTGACCGTGTCGTACGGCAGCGCACGCAGGCGCTCGAGCTCCTGGGTCGCCAGCGCCGTGGCCGCCTGTCGCTGCTTGGCCTGCTCGATGGTCTTGAGAGTCCCGACAATGCCGTAGACCAAGGCGGTCATGACCATGACCGTGATCACCATCGCGACGATGACCTCAATCAGCGTGAAGCCCGCGTCACCACGGGCACGCCTCGCCAGCGTTCGGCGAATCCGCATCGTCACGTTGGCTCCTCTCACTGCCGCGGGTCGGTCATCGGGTCGGGCTCCCTAGCACGTCGCGCCGGCGACGAGACCGCTGACGCTGAAGCTCCAGGTCTCTGTCCGCGCCCCGGGCATGGTCGGGGCCACGGTCAAGCAGAAGTCGGTTGCGCTCTGGGCGTTGCTCGTCAGGCTGCCTCCCCGCGACAGGCGACCGGTCGCCGTGTAGGAGCCCCCGGAAGCGGTGTCCGTCAGCGTCCAGACCTCCCCGGCGCTCGACGCCACCAGTGGGAGCGAGCCGTCGACGTAGTAGGACACGACCTCGCGGCCGACGTTCGCGACGTCGCTCTTGGCCGCGGTCTCCACGGCCTTCTGACGCTGGGAGAGGAAGATCGGGACGGCGATCGCTGCCAGGACTCCGATGATGATCATGACCACCAGCAGCTCGACGAGGGTGAAGCCGTCGGCATTCGTCGCTGCGCTGCCGAAGCGTAACGGACGCCTGTCTCTCGTCACGATGTCCTCCGCTCCTCGATGCCATCGCTGAGGGGGGCGGCCACCAGGTGGCTACCCCCCTCAGCGATGCCGTCGGTCCTACCTCACGGGCAGCCGGTCCCGTCGGCCACGAGCCCGTTCTTCGCCGAGTACTTGACGAGCGAACGAGTTCCGCCGCTGTAGCCGACCTGAACGCACCAGTCCTGCGAGTAGTCCTGCACCGTCGCGCCCGACGTGGGAACACCGCTGTACGACAGGGCCACACTGGAGACGTTGCTCGACGCCTTGCCGATGTCGCCGCCATTGATGCTGTAGCGCAGGCCGGCCGTGTCGAGGTAGACACCGGTCGTCGTGCCGCTTGTGGTAGACAGCTCGGTCGTTGCGTCGACGTAGTACGTGGCGATTTCCTTGCCGATCGTCGAAACGTCGGACGTGGCGGCGGTGTCGTTCGCCTTCTTGCGCTGGTTGAGGAAGATCGGGATCGCGATGGCCGCGAGGATGCCGATGATGATCATGACGACCAGGAGCTCGATGAGCGTGAAGCCCTTGTCCTTCTCCTGCATCGACTTGCGGATGCGAGTGATCATGTGCTGTCTCCGATGAGTCGGGAGTGTCGATTTCAACTGCGTCCGGCCCAACGGGCCGGTTCAGGTCCTGCGGGTGGTTCTGGCCTTGCCCCACCGGTATCGTCGCCGGACCCCGCGGACTTGAGCAGGCGAGGCCCGATTTCGGCACATTCACCCGTCTGGCTCCACGCCGCGGCGCGTGCCCTCACTTGATGACGTCGAAGATGCTGAAGATCGGCATGTACAGGCCGATGACGATGAACCCGATGATCCCGCCGATGATCACGATCATGATCGGCTCGATGAGGCTCGTGAGCTGCTCGGTGGTGCTCTCCACCTCGTCGTCGTAGAAGTCGGCGACCTTGCTCAACATCGTGTCCAGCGCACCGGTGTCCTCGCCGACCGCCATCATCTGGACGACCATCGGCGGGAAGACGGGATGCTGGGACAGAGGCCCGGCGAGGGACTCGCCACGGCGGACGGAGTCTTGGACCGCCTTCGCGGCATGCTCGATGACCACGTTGCCGCTCGTCTCCCCCACGATGTCCAGCGCCTGGAGGATCGGCACGCCGGCCTTGATCATGGTTCCGAAGTTCCGGGTGAAGCGGGAGACCGCGATCTTCTTCCACAGCGGTCCGAAGACGGGCACCTTGAGCTTGATCGGGTCGACCCGTTCGCGGACGGCCGCGTCATTCTTGTGGCGACCCCACCACACGCCCGCGACGATGACGAGCACCACCAGCGGCCCGATGCCGATCTTCAGGGCATTGGACAAGAAGACGAGGAACTGGGTCAGGGGCGGAAGCTTTCCTCCGAGCGACGCAAACATGTTGGCAAAGATCGGGACGATGAACAGGAGCATCCCCACCATCGCCAGCATGGCGAAGACGAAGATGACGGTCGGGTAGGTCATGGCCGACTTGATCTTCCCGCGGAGCTTCACCTCCTTCTCGAAGTTCGTCGCCACCGACAGCAGCACCTCGTCGAGAAAGCCGCCGACCTCGCCGGCCCGGACCATGTTGACCATGAGCGGCGGAAAGACGAGCGGGTGCTTGCCGAGCGACTGCGAGAAGGACAACCCGGTCTCGACGTCGTTGCGCACCTGGGCAAGCACCTTCGCCAGCCCCTTGGACTCGGTCTGGTCCGCGAGGATGGCGAGCGCTCGGATGAGCGACAGACCCGAGCTGATCATCGTCGCCAGCTGGCGCGAGGCGATCGCGAGGTCCTTGAGCTTGACCTTGTCGCTCGAGAAGCCGGGGATGGTGAGCTCGCGGTTGAGCCCTGTGCCGCTGACCTCGTTGATGGAGACCGCGGCCAGACCCATGTCACGCAGGCGGCCGGCCACTGCCGCCTGGTTGTTGGCCTCGACGCGACCCTTGACGATCTTGCCGGAGCGATCCCGGACGGCGTACTCGAACGTCTTCGTCCCGGCTGAGCCTGCCATCAGAGCACCTGCCCAAGAGTCGGATCGATGAGCCCGACCTGTCCCTGCGACTGGCCCGAGAAGCGTCCGGTGAGCCGGCTGTAGTCCTCGACGTGGTGGCACTTTTCGAGGCCCACCTCGTAGCTGATCTTGCCGTTGCGGACGAGGTCCGCCAGGTGCTGATCGAGCGTGTGCATGCCCTGCTGCGCCCCGGCCTGCATGGCCGAGTAGATCTGGTAGGTCTTGCCGTCCCGGACGAGATTGCGGATCGCCGGTGTGGCCACCATGACCTCGGTGGCGACCACGCGTCCCGGGCCGTCGGCCCGCTTGCACAGCGTCTGGCAGACGACCGCCTGGAGCGTTCCGGCCAGCTGCGTGCGCACCTGGGCCTGCTGGTGGGACGGGAACACGTCGATCACGCGGTCCACGGTCTGGGCGGCGTCCTGCGTGTGCAGAGTGGCGAAGACGAGGTGACCGGTCTCGGCCGCGGTCAGCGCGACGGAGATGGTCTCGAGGTCGCGCATCTCACCGACGAGGATGATGTCCGGGTCCTGCCGCAGCACGTGCTTGAGGGCGTTGGCGAAGGAGTGGGTGTCCTGGCCGACCTCGCGCTGGTTGACGACGCACTTCTTGTGCCGGTGGAGGAACTCGATCGGGTCCTCCACCGTCATGATGTGGTCCTCGCGCGTGCGGTTGGCGAGGTCGATGATCGAGGCCAGGGTCGTCGACTTCCCGGAGCCGGTGGGACCGGTCACCAGGACGAGCCCGCGAGGCAGCCCGGCGAACGTGCCGATGACGGGCGGCAGGCCGAGCGACTCGAGGGACTTGATCTCGTACGGGATGACACGGAAGGCCGCGCCGATCGACTCGCGCTGCTGGTAGAGGTTGACCCGGAACCGGGCGACGCCACGTACCGGGTAGGAGAAGTCGAGCTCGAGCTCCTCCTCGAACTTCTCGCGTTGTCGCTGCGTCAAGATCGCGTAGAGCGACCGCCGCAACGGCTCCGGAAGCACCGTCGGGTAGGTCTCCAGCGGGCGCAGAGCGCCCGAGACACGCACCATCGGGGGGGCTCCGGCCGTGAGGTGCACGTCAGAGGCGTTGAGCCGGACCATCTCCTGAAGGATCTCGTCGATGGGCAGCTCGTCACCGTGGAGCTCGACCTGACCGACGCGGACGGGCCGGCCGGCGGTGGTCACCGGCGGGCCGGCGGGCCGGGGCAGGTCGCCGGCGGGAACGGGGCCGACGGTCGCAGGGGCCACCGGGACGGTGGGAGGGGCCGGGACCGTGGGGGGCGGGGGCACCGGCACCGTCGGCACGTACGACGGCTGCGGTGGAACCGGGGCCATGCGGGAATAGGGATCGCTCATCTGGCCGCCTCCGCGTCTTGTCGCACCTGCCCCGGGATGTCCCGGTCCGACACTTCATGTGGCATCGGGCGGCGCGGCGGCCAACTTGAGTGGATCGTGCGCCTCACGCAACCACGCGGAGGATCTCCTCGATGGACGTCTGCCCGAGGAGCACCTTCTCCCAGCCGTCGTCGCGGAGCGAGACCATGCCCTGCCGCGCGGCCGTGGCTGCGATCTCGGCGCTGGAGGAGT
This sequence comes from Actinomycetes bacterium, assembly GCA_021793115.1. Next base: position 31,317 of record JAJYTJ010000010.1, read on the forward strand.
GCGACACGGCGTGCCGTTCGATCTCCTCCGTGACGGGCATCACCTCATGCAGCGCCATCCGGCCGTGGTAGCCGGTCCGCGAGCACGCGACGCAACCCACCGGGCGGAAGATCTCCGGCAGCGTCTCCCCCGCCGGCCAGGGGAAGCGTGCGGAGCGAAGCTCCTCCTCGGTGGGGCGGTACGGCTCCTTGCACTTCTCGCACAGCCGGCGCGCGAGGCGCTGCGCGACGACGCAGTCGAGCGCGGAGCCGACAAGGAAAGGCTCGATGCCCATCTCGATGAGCCGGGTGATCGCGCTCGGGGCGTCGTTCGTGTGCAGTGTCGACAGCACGAGGTGGCCGGTGAGGGCGGCCTCGATGGCGATCTGGGCGGTCTCGTGGTCGCGGATCTCGCCGAGCAGCACCACGTCGGGGTCGCTGCGCAGGATCGAGCGCAGCGCGCCGGCGAACGTCAGTCCGGCCTTCGGGTTGACCTGCACCTGGTTGATGTTCGGGAGCCGGTACTCGACCGGGTCCTCGACCGTGATGACGTTGATCTCGGGCCGCGAGACGGCGTTGAGCGTCGCGTAGAGGGTCGTCGACTTCCCTGAGCCTGTGGGTCCCGTGACGAGGATCATCCCGTACGGCTTGGTGTACGAGGCGCGGTACGTCTCGTAGTTGCGGTCGAGGAACGACAGGTCGCGCAGGTCGAGGCTCGCCGTCGAGTTGTCGAGGATGCGCATGACGATCTTCTCGCCCCACACCGTCGGCAGCGTCGCCACGCGCAGGTCGATCTTGCGCCCGTTGTGCACCACGGACATGCGGCCGTCCTGCGGCTTGCGCTTCTCCGCGATGTCGATGTCGCTCATGATCTTCACGCGGCTGATGACGCCGCCTTGGATGTTCTTGGGCGAGCGCTGCACCTCGTGCAGCACGCCGTCGATGCGGTACCGGACGCGCAGGTCCTTCTCGGCCGGCTCGATGTGGATGTCGGACGCCCGGTCGGTGATCGCCTGGGTCACCAGGAGGTTGACGTAGCGCACGATCGGCGCATCGTCGTCGACCACGTCGCCCATGCGGGCCAGGTCGGCCTCCTGCTCGACCGTCTCGTCCTCGAACGCGGTGGACAGGTTCTCCATCTCGTCCTCGGCACGGCAGAAGCGGTCGATCGCGCGCAGCACGTTGTCGTAGGTCGCGACGGCAGGGCGGACCGGCATCCCGACGACCGTCCGGACGTCGTCGATCGCCACGACGTTGCCGGGGTCGGCCGTCGCGAGGACCAGCTGGCCGTCTCGGAGGGCGATCGGCAGCACGGTGTACCGCCGGCACACCGCCGCTGGCACGAGGGACACCGCCTGCCGGTCCACGGGGTAGTCGTCGAGATCCACGTAGGGCATCCCGACCTGCTCGGCCAGGGCCTGCACCAGCTGGCCCTCGTTCAGGTAGCCGAGCTCGACGAGCGTGCGCCCCAGGGACGTGTTGCGCGACCCCTGCTCGTCCATCGCGGCGAGGAGCTGCGCCTCCGTGACCAGACCCTCGTCCAGCAGGATCTCGCCGAGCTGCTTCACGGATGTTCCTCCTTCGTGCTGCGCCCTGAGACGCCCAGGACCGCCTCCTACATCGGCAGGCCGGCGCCGGCACCTGAGCATCGGCGCGGCGCGTCGCGGTCGAGGGATGGCCGGCGCCAACCAGCCCGGTCAGCCAGCGAACTGTAGGCATGGTGCAACGCCGGGCGAAAGGGCGTCCCAGGTGGCACCACCGGGTGAAAGGTGGGACGTCGGCACCCGGACCGCGGCCCCGGCACTGCGCGTCGGCCACCGAGGACCCGGGCGGACGCCCCTCGGCGCCGGGCCTACCCCGCGCCGAGGGCCTCGTCGAGCGCGGCCGCCATGGCCCCCAGCGGCGCGACGCGCCCGGTCATGAGCCGCACCTGCTCCGCCGCCTGGTGCAGCAGCATCCGCTCGCCGCCCACCACGGTCCCGCCCGCCCCGCGCCAGGCCTCGCCGAGCGCGGTCGGCCGCGGCTCGTACGCGATGTCGAGGAGCACTCCCCCGCTGCGCCCGACGAGCGACGCCGCGACGTCGTCGGCGCCGTGCGGGGGCAGCGTGGACACGACGACGTCCGCGGCCGCGACCTCGGCGTGCGCACGGTCGAAGCCGCGGAACTGCGGGGCCACCCCCATGCGGTGGGCCGCGCGGACGAGCGCCCCGGACCGCCCGAGCGAGCGGACGTAGACCACGGCGTCGGTGACGCCGAGCTCGGCCAGCGCCGCGAGGGCCGACGCCGCGGTGGCGCCCCCGCCCAGCACGGCCGCGGTCACCGGGACGCGCCCGGCCAGGCCCTCGCGGAGCGCGGCCGCGAGGCCGTGCACGTCGGTGTTCGCCCCGACGAGGGTGTGCCCGCCGCGCTCGGGCTGCACGAGCACCGTGTTGACGGCACCGACCACCTCGGCCAGCGGCTCGACGTGGTCGAGCAGCGGTAGCACGGCGCGCTTGAGCGGCATGGTGAGCGACAGGCCGGCCCACGCGCCGTCGAGCCCGGCGAGGAACGCGACCAGGCCGTCCTCCGTCACGTCCTCGGCGGTGTACCGCCAGCCGGTGAGCCCGAGCGCCCGGTAGGCCGCCGTGTGCAGCACCGGGGACAGGGAGTGCGCGATCGGGTGCCCGAGCACCGCCGCGCGCCGCGACGTCGCCACGGGTCAGGGCGTGGCGCCGGCGCTGGCCGTCTGGTGCTGGGCCAGCCACGCCTGGTAGGCGGCGATGTCCTGGTTGTGCTGGTCGAGGGTGTCCTCGAACTTCGTCTCCTTGGTGTCGCCGTTGACCAGCTGCCAGAAGATCCACGTGCCGTCGGCCGGGTGGAGCACCGCGTCGATCGACGCGGTGCCCGGCGAGGCGATCGGCGTCGGCGGCAGGCCGAGGTGCTTGTAGGTGTTGTACGGGTTGCTCGCGTCCTGGTTCTCCGCGGTCGTCGGCGCGGTGCCGGGGTGACCGGCGCCGTACGAGGTCGTCGCGTCGATCTGCAGCGGCATGTCGCGGGCCAGCCGGTTGTCGATCGCGCGCGCCATGGGCGGCCGATCCTGGTTGCGCGCCGCCTCGCGCTCGACGAGCGACGCCTTGGTGAGCACGGTCTTCCACTGGTCCTGCGGCACGCCCTTGGCCGTGAGCACCGCCACCGTCTGCGTGGTCATCTGCTTGAGCACGCTGGCGGCGGTCGCCCCGGGCTCGACCTGGTACGTGCTGGGGAAGAGCCAGCCCTCGGGGTTGCCGCCCGCCTCCGCGGGCAGCCCGATGGCGGCCGGGTCCTTGAGGGCGGCCTGGAGGTCACCGACCGGGATGAGGGTCACGTCGTGGATGCGCGTGACGATCTGGGCCACCGTGTAGCCCTCCGGGATCGTCACCTTCATCGAGACCCGGTTGGCAGGGTTGAGCAGCGCGGTCACGGCGTCGACGGCCCGCTGCTCCTTGAGGAGGCTGTACGTCCCGGGCTGGATCTTGGCGGCGTCCGGGTTGGCGGCGAAGGCGTCGATGAATGCCTTCGCGGTGGCCACGACCCCGGCCTTCTGCAGCGTGGCCGCCATGGCCGCACCGGTGTCGCCTGGGTTGATCTGCACCGTCACGGGCGGGTAGGCGCCCGGGCCCGGGTAGTCCGCGACGCCCGCCGTGGCGCCGCCGCCCCGGTGGTTGCCGAACACCGACCAGCCGACGTAGGCCGTGCCGGCGACGAGCAGCAGCGTGACGAGGATCGCGATGACGCGCGTGCGCCGCGACTGGGACCGTGCGCGCGCGGCGTGCTGGCGCTCGCGCGCCCGGCTGCGCCGCGGCGGCTCCTGCTGCGGCGGCACGCCACCGCCCCCCGCGGCGGGCTCGTCCGGCGTCGGCGCGCCGTCCATGGGGGGCCACCAGTCGATGCGGCTGTCGCTCACCGGTCCGTCACTCCCGAGTCGTCTGGCCGGTCCGCGTCCCCCTGCGTGCCACCGACCGGGTCGGCATCGACCCGCTCACCGGGACGTCGCCCCGTGGCCCGCTCCGCGTCCAACGCGTCCTGCAAGATCACCACCGCCGCCGCCTGGTCGACGACCGAGCGGTGCCGGCGCCCGGGTCGCCCCGAGGCCGTGAGCGCGCGATGCGCGGACACCGTGCTCATCCGCTCATCGACGAGGCGCACCGCGATGGGGGCGAGCCTCTCCGCCAACGACGTAGCGTACGCGCGGGCCATGGCCGCGGACGCGCCCTCGGCGCCCGAGAGGTGCCGTGGCAGCCCGACGTACACCGTCCGGGCACCGCGTTCGCGCACTTCTGCCACGATCGCGGCCAGGTCGCCCGCCCCTCGCGGCAACGTCGCGACCGGCGTCGCCACGAGGCCGTCCGGGTCGCTCGCGGCGAGCCCCACGCGCACCGACCCGACGTCGACCCCGAGCCGCGGGCCCCGGGTGACGTCGTCGACCTCCGGCGCGCTCAGGCCCGGACCGCCGTGACGATCGCCTCCAGGGCGGCGCCGATCTGCGCGGCGTCCTGGCCGCCGCCCTGGGCGACGTCGTCCTTGCCCCCGCCGCCGCCCCCGAGGACGCGCGAGGCCGTCCGCACGAGCTCGCCCGCGCGCAGACCGGCGGCACGCGCCCCGGCGTTCGTCGCGACGACGACGACCGGCCGTCCCTTGCTCGTCCCGGCGATCGCCACGACCGCCGGACCCGAGTCGCCCAGCCGCGTCCGCACGTCCAGCACGAGCGTGCGCAGGTCGTCGGCGGACGCCACGTCCCCCGCGTCGCTCGCCACGACGCGGACCGCGCCCACCACCGCGGCCGCGCCGGCGAGGGCGCCCGCCTGGGCGAGCAGCCGGCCCTGGTGCAGCCCGGCGAGCTCCTTCTCGGACTCCTTGAGGCGGTTGACGAGCGAGGCCACCCGGTCCGTCAGCTCGTCGGGCCGCGCGCCGAGGAGGGTCGAGAGCTGGCCGACGAGGGCACGCTCCTTGGCGTGCTGGCTGTACGCGCCGTCCCCGACGAGCGCGTCCACGCGGCGCACGCCCGAACCGATCGACGCCTCACCGAGCAGGGTGACGAGGCCGAGCTCGCCCGACTGCTTGACGTGCGTGCCGGCGCACAGCTCGAGCGACCAGTCGCCGCCGATGGACACCACGCGGACGACGTTGCCGTACTTCTCGCCGAACAGGGCCATCGCGCCGAGCGCGCGCGCCTCGTCGATCGGCATGGTGCGGTCGGTGACCTCGAGGTTGTCCTGGAGCCGCTCGTTCACTCGGCCCTCGATCTGCGCCAGCGCGCCCGACGGCACGGCCGAGCCCGACCGGAAGTCGAAGCGGAGCCGGCTCGGCGCGTTCTCCGAGCCCGCCTGCGTGGCCGTGGCCCCGAGCTCCTCACGCAACGCCTTGTGGACCATGTGGGTCGCGGTGTGCGCGCGGGCGATCGCGCGGCGGCGGTCCGTGTCGATGGAGGCGGTGCCGGACTCGCCGAACGTCACGGTGCCGTCGACGAGGCGGCCGCGGTGCACGTTGAGGCCCTTGATGGGCGCCTGGACGTCGTCGACCTCCATGCGAGCCCCGCCGTCGAACAGGATGACGCCCTGGTCCGCGAGCTGGCCACCCGCCTCGGCGTAGAACGGCGTGACGTCGAGGATCACCTCGACGTGCGCGGGAGCGGTGGCCGCCGGGGCGCTCTGGCCGTCGACGAGCAGCCCGACGACGGACCCGCGCGCGATCTGGTCGGTGTAGCCGACGAACCGCACCGCGTGGCCGGTGTCGCCGAGCAGCCGCTGGTGCACCTCGCCGTAGACCTGCGTGTTCGCGTGGCCGGTCTTCTTGGCCAGCGCGTCGGCGCGGGCCCGCGACCGCTGCTCGGCCATGAGCGTGCGGAACGCCTGCTCGTCGACGTCCACGCCCTGCTCCGCGGCCATCTCGAGCGTGAGGTCGATCGGGAAGCCGTAGGTGTCGTGCAGCGCGAAGGCCTGCTCGCCCGACAGCACCGGCGTGGCGCCCTCGGGCGTCGCCCGCCGGACGCCGGCGACCGCGGTGTCGAGGATGGTGGTGCCCGACTCGAGCGTGCGCAGGAACGCCTCCTCCTCGCCGTACGCGACCTGCGAGATCCGCGCGAAGTCGGTGGCGACGTTCGGGTAGCTCGGGCTCATGGCGTCCCGGCTGACGGGCAGGAGCTCGGGCAGCACCGGCTCGCGCACGCCCAGCAGGCGCATCGAACGCACGGTGCGACGCAGCAGGCGACGCAGCACGTAGCCCCGGCCCTCGTTCGAGGGGGTCACACCGTCGCCGATGAGCATGAGGGCGCTGCGGACGTGGTCGGCGACCACGCGCATGCGGACGTCCTCGGTCTCGTCCGTCCCGTAGGTGTGGCCCGAGATGTCCTGCGCGCGCTGGATGACAGGGAAGACCTCGTCGATCTCGTAGAGGTTGCGCTTGCCCTGCAGCAGGAACGCGATGCGCTCGAGCCCGGCGCCGGTGTCGATCGCCTTCTTGTCGAGCTCGCCCAGCAGCGGGTAGTCCTTGCCCTGGCCCTCGCCCCGGACGAACTGGTCGAAGACGAGGTTCCAGACCTCGAGGTACCGGTCGCCGCCCGGGTCCACGGCGCCGCCGACGGCCTCGGGTCCGAACTCCGGGCCCCGGTCGACGTGGAACTCCGCGCACGGCCCCGCCGGCCCGGGCTGGCCGGTGTCCCAGAAGATCTTCTCGCGGGGCAGCCGGACGATGTGCCGCCGGTCGATGCCGACCCGCTGCAGCGCGTCCAGCGACACGTCGTCCTGGTCCCAGATGGTCACCCAGAGCTTGTCGCCGTCGAACCCGTAGCCGCCGTCGCCCTGCGCGGACGTCAGGAGGTCCCACGCGAACTCGATGGCACCCTCCTTGAAGTAGTCCCCGAAGGAGAAGTTTCCGTTCATCTGGAAGAACGTGCCGTGCCGCGTCGTCTTGCCGACGTTCTCGATGTCGTTGGTGCGGATGCACTTCTGCACCGAGGCGACCCGCGGCCACGGCGGCTCGGTGGTGCCGAGGATGTACGGGATGAAGGGCACCATGCCCGCGATGGTGAAGAGGATCGACGGGTCGGGCGAGATGAGCGGGACCGACGGCACGATGGCGTGGTCCTTGGACTCGAAGTAGTCGAGCCAGCGCTGACGGATCTCGGCGGTACGCATGGTGCCCTTCGTGGTTCTCGGCGCGCCCGGGCGGGGCGCGCGACTCCTCTAGGTCAAGCGTCGCAGACGCCGGATCGTTCCGCGGAACCGGTCTCGTCGTGCGCGACGGTCAGAAGAAGGCGTAGCCGTCGTCGTCGTCCGGGTCCTCCAGCTGACCCGAGGCCCAGGCGGGCGGCACGTCACGGCGCTGCGGGGCGGCCGGGGGGCGCGATCCGCGCAGCTCGGCCCAGGCGGCTCGGCCCTTGGCGCGCACCTCGTCCAGGTCGGCGCCCTCGCCGAGGAGCGCCGTGCGCAGCTCCTCCTCGCGCTCGGCGATCCCCGCGGCGAGCTCGCCGAGCATGCCCCGCGCGGTGCGGCCCACCTTGGCGGCGGTGTCGAACGCCGCCGCCGCGTCGGCGGGCACGTACTGCGCGTAGAGCCCGCGCCCGTAGCGCACCGCCGTCACGGTCACCCCGACGCCGACGCCCATCCAGAACAGGCGCTTCATGCCTTCGTCCTCGACCGCAGCCCCGAGAGGGCTCGCCGCACGCCGTGGGAGAACGCCGCGACCTTGATCATGGGGCCACCCACCGTCGCGGCGAACAGCGCGGTGAGCGCCGAGACGTTCTGGGAGACGTCGGCCGCGGCCGTGGTGACCTTGTCCACCTTCTCCAGCTGGACGTTGCCCGACGCCACGGCCTTGGCCGCCTCGTCGATGACGGGCAGCGTGTGGTCGGTCATCTCGGTCAGCGCGCGCGTCGCGGAGTCGAACGTGCGCCCCAGCTTCACGAGCGGCACGGCGAGGATCCCGACGAGGACGGCGAACCCGAGCGCCGCGAGCAACCCGGCGATCGCGGCGAGCAGCCGCGCGACCTCAGCCACCATGCCGCTCCCTTCCTCGTCGGGCGCTACGCGCCCGCGTCACCTGGCACACCCTATCGAGCCCGGCGCACCGCGTCCGTGCCCTGCTGCGACGACGCCCCGCGTGCCGAGGCAGCGCGGGGCGTCGTGGAGCGTTCGGGGTCAGCGGGCGTAGTACTCGACGACCAGCTGGACCTCGCAGGTCACGGGGATCTCGGCGCGCTTCGGGCGGCGCACCAGCACGGCGGTCAGCTTCTCCAGCTGCACGTCGAGGTAGCCGGGCAGCGTCGGGAGGACGTCGCGGTGGGCGCCGGCGGCCGCGATCTGGAACGGCGTCGTCGGCTGGCTCTTGGGCTTGATCATGATGGTCTGGCCCTCGGCCACCCGCTGGCTCGGGCGGTCGACGATCTTGCCGTCGAGCAGCACGTGCCGGTGCGTGACCACCTGGCGGGCCTGGAGGATGGTCCGCGCGAAGCCGGCCCGCAGCACGAGCGCGTCCAGCCGGGTCTCGAGGTCCTCGACGAGCGCCTCACCGGTGAGGCCAGGGGCCTTGCGGGCGTTCTCGTACGCCTTCTGGAGCTGCTTCTCGCGGAGCGCGTACTGCGCGCGCAGCCGCTGCTTCTCGCGCAGCCGGACCGCGTAGTCCGACTCGGTGCGGCGGCGCGCACGACCGTGCTCGCCGGGCGGGTAGGGGCGCTTCTCGAAGTGCTTGACGGCCTTGGGCGTGAGGGCCAGGCCGAGCGCGCGGCTCAGGCGGACCTGGCGGCGCGAGCGGGTCACGTTCGTCACAGCTGTTCGTTCCTGTCGTTGATGACGTCACACCCACGAGCGGGCGGGAGTGCCCGGTGGGCGTGGGGCCGACCATGTGGTGCCCGCGCGAGGCGGGACCGGCTAGGACCCCAGGCGGATCGGCGTGCCACGAGCGCACGACGAACCCCACGACTCTACCGGACGCGGGCCCCGCGGCCGAATCGCCCGCGGCCGGACCGGCGCGCCACGTGGGCGTCCTGTGCCGCACCATGGTGCGCGTGACCACCCCCGACGGCGAGCCCGAGGGCGCCGCTGCGGCCGGCGGTGCCGGCACGCCAGTGCCGGTGCGACGGCGCTCCTCGCGCCGCGCGTGGGGCGTCGTGGTGCCCTCGTTGCTGGCGGTGGGACTCGTGGTGACGCTGGGCGTCCTCACCGTGCAGGTGACGCACCCCCGGTACGACGCCATCACCGCCGCCGACGCCGTCGTCGTGCTCGGCGAGCCCGACGACCAGGCGCTGGCCCTCGCCCGGCAGCCGCTCGACCGTGGCGTGAGCACGCAGCTCCTGCTGCTCGTCCCGTGGGGCGCGCCGGCCCTGTGCAGCCGACCACCCGCCGGGGTCACCGTGACGTGCGTGGTCCCCGACCCGAGGACGACGCGGGGCGACGCCCGCGCCATCGCCTCGGTCGCCGCCGCGCACGGGTGGCACAGCGTCGCCGTGGTCACGTGGGACACGCATGTCACCCGGTCCCGCCGGCTCGTCGAGGCGTGCTTCCCCGGCCGGGTGGCCATGACGGGCTATCGGCTCGACGGCGGTCTCGGCGACGTGGTGCACCAGGTGGGCGGCTACGTGCAGGCGCTCGCCTCGTCGGGCTGCTGACTCCGCGACGTCGTCGGCGCGCCGGCGCCCGGACGCGGCGCCGCGGGCTCCGTCAGCGGCCGTCGAGGAGCTGCCGGAGGCGGTCGAGCCGCTCGGCCACCTGGCGCTCGAAGCCACGGTCGTTCGGCTCGTAGTACCGCGTGCCCACGAGCTCGTCCGGCAGGTACTGCTGCGCCGCGACGGCGTGCGGCTCGTCGTGCGCGTAGCGGTACCCGGCGCCGTGGCCCAGGCGCGTCGCGCCGGCGTAGTGCGCGTCCCGCAGGTGCGCGGGCACGGAACCGATCCGACCCGCCCGCACGTCGGCCAGCGCACGGTCGATGCCGAGGTAGGCCGCGTTCGACTTGGGCGCCGTGGCGAGGTGGACGACCGCCTCCGCGAGCACGATGCGGGCCTCGGGCATGCCGAGGAGCTGGACGGCCTGCGCCGCCGCCACCGCCGTCTGCAGCGCGCTCGGGTCCGCCATCCCGACGTCCTCGGCGGCCGCGATGACGATGCGGCGCGCGACGAAGCGCGGGTCCTCCCCCGCCGCGAGCATGCGTGCGAGGTAGTGCAGGGCGGCGTCCACGTCCGAGCCGCGCATCGACTTGATGAACGCGCTGATGACGTCGTAGTGCTGGTCGCCGTCGCGGTCGTAGCGCACCGCGGCGACGTCGACGGCCCGCTCCATCGTGGCCAGGTCCACCCGCGCGACCTCGTCGTGCGGCTCGGCGAGCGCCGCGCCGGCGGCCGCCTCGAGGATGGTCAGCGCCTTGCGCGCGTCGCCGCCGGCCAGGCGCAGCAGGTGGTCCTCGGCCTCGTCCGCCAGATCGACCGTGCCGGTGAGGCCGCGCTCGTCCTGCAGGGCGCGGCGCACCACCGCCCGGACGTCGTCGACGGACAGCGGCCGCAGCGTCAGCAGCAGCGACCGCGAGAGCAGCGGCGAGTTCACCGAGAACGACGGGTTCTCCGTGGTCGCGGCGACGAGCGTGACCCAGCGGTTCTCGACGCTCGGCAGGAGAGATCGGAA
>JAJYTJ010000157.1 GCA_021793115.1 Actinomycetes bacterium
ACGACCGACAGCGGCAGCCGGCGCGTCGCGGCGCCGAACAGCAGCAGGGGCACCGCGGTGACGATGCCGGCCGAGGCGAGCGCCGTGGCGTGCCACGCGCCGTAGGCGGCGAACGTCGACGTGCCCTGCACCGAGAGCCAGACCCAGTAGCCCGCGGCGAGGGGCGTGAGCAGCGCGGTCTCCGCGGCCAGCCCGGGCGCCGCCTCGACGCGGCCTCCCACGCGCGACTTGATGAGGCCGTAGAGCCCGAACGAGAGCGCGAGCACGACGGCGATCCAGGGCACCGTGCCGTAGCCGAGCGCGATGACGACGACGGCGACCGCGCCCAGCGCGAGGGCCCCCCACTGCACCGGGCGCAGCCGCTCGTGGAGGAAGGTGACCGCGAGCAGCACCGTGACCAGCGGGTTGATGAAGTAGCCCAGCGAGGCGTCGATCACGTGGCCGGAGTTGACCCCGTACACGTAGACGGTCCAGTTGATCGCGAGGAACACGGCGGCGGTGCCGAGCAGCGCCAGCGTGCGCGGGGTGCGCCACAGCAGGGCGAACTGCCGCCACGAGCGGGTCACGGCGAGCGCGACGAGGCAGAAGACGAGCGACCAGACGATCCGGTGCGCGATGATCTCCAGCGCCCCGGCCGGCTCGAGCAGCGGGAAGTACAGCGGGAACGCGCCCCACAGGGCGTAGGCGGCGACGCCCGCGGCGAGCCCGGCGGAGGTGCCCGCGGCGGGCGGTCGCCCGGGCGGCGGGGGCGGGGAGTCCGGCACCTGACGAGGGTAGGCGGAGCGTCCGACGAGGTCACCGCGATTCCGCGGGACGGACGAGCCCTCGGCAGGGCCGCACGCGGGTGCAGTCCTAGACTTTCGACCAGTCCCGTCGTCGTCCGAAAGGCCCGTCCTCGTCGTGAGCAGCACCCTGCGCGTGGCCGTCGTGGGAGCCGGGCCCGCCGGCATCTACGCCTCCGACATCCTCGCCCGCTCGGGCGAGGACGTGGCGATCGACCTCATCGAACGGCTGCCGGCGCCGTTCGGGCTGGTGCGGTACGGGGTCGCCCCCGACCACCCGCGGATCAAGCAGATCATCGTCGCGCTGCACAAGGTGCTCGACCGGGGCGACATCCGGCTGCTGGCCGGCGCGGACTACGGCACGGACGTCACGCTGCCGGAGCTGCGCGAGCGGTACGACGCGGTGATCTTCGCCACCGGGGCCATCCGGGACGCAGGCCTTCCCATCCCGGGGATCGACCTGGAGGGCTCGTACGGCGCGGCCGACTTCGTCTCCTGGTACGACGGGCACCCGGACGTGCCGCGCACGTGGCCCCTGCATGCGCGCGAGGTCGCCGTGCTCGGCGCCGGCAACGTGGCCCTCGACGTCAGCCGCATCCTCGCCAAGCACGCGAAGGACCTGCTGCCCACCGACGTGCCGGCCAACGTGTACGAGGTGCTGGCGGCCAACCCGGTGACGGACGTCCACGTGTTCGCCCGGCGGGGCCCCGCCCAGGTGAAGTTCTCGCCGCTGGAGCTGCGCGAGCTGGGCCACGTGCCGGACGTCGACGTCATCGTCTATCCCGAGGACTTCGACTTCGACGCCGGCTCGATGGCGGCGATCCACTCGTCGAACCAGACCAAGCAGGTCGTCACCACGCTCACCGACTGGACGCTCAAGGAGCCGGGGGACCGGCACGCGAGCCGCCGCATCCACCTGCACTTCCTCCAGCGGCCCGTCGCCGTGCTGGGCCAGGACGGCGCCGTCGTCGGGCTGCGCACCGAGCGCACCGCGCTCAACGGCGACGGCAACGTCACGGGCACGGGGCGGACCACCGACTGGCCGGTGCAGGCCGTCTACCGGGCCGTCGGGTACTTCGGCAGCCCGCTGCCAGGGCTGCCGTTCGACGACGCGGCGGGCGTCATCCCCAACCGCGAGGGTCGGGTGACCGGGCTCGACGGGTCGCCGCTCGCGGGTGTGTACACCACGGGGTGGATCAAGCGCGGGCCCGTGGGGCTCATCGGCCACACGAAGTCCGACGCGGCCGAGACCATCGCGCACCTCCGCGAGGACGCGCCGCGGCTGCCCAAGGCCGCCGACCGGGACCCGCGCTCCATCGACGAGCTGCTCGCCTCGCGCGGCGTGCGCGTCGTGGACTGGGCCGGCTGGCTGCGCCTCGACGGGCACGAGCGGGCGCTCGGCGAGGTCGTCGGGCGCGAGCGCATCAAGGTGGTCCCGCGCGACGAGATGCTCGACATCGGGCTCGGCACCGTCCCGGCGCCGACCGCCTGACGGGCGCCCGGTGGCGGCGACCGGCGCTCGCCGCCTGACGGGCGACCCGCGGCGAGGAGCGCTCGCCGCCGGACGGCGCGCCGCGCGGCGACCGGCACCACCCGACGGACCGGCGCCCCGCGGGTGACCGGTCGCGTCAGCGCAGCGCCAGCCGGGTCTGGGTCTGCGCGGCGCCGCCCGTGCGCTTGAGCGTGCGCAGCAGCTGGTCGAGCGCCGCCATGTCCCGCACGCGTACGTGCAGGTGGTAGTCGTACGGCCCGGTGACGTGCGCGGCGTCGGCCACCGGCGCCAGCGTGCGCGCCCATGCGAGGAACTCGTCGGAGTCGCGCTCCGGGGCCAGGCGCACGTCGACGAAGGCCTCGATCCCGGAGTCCGGGTCCGGCCCACGGTCGCCGAGCACGGCCTGGTAGCCGACGATGACGCCTTCCGCCTCCAGCCGGCGCACGCGCGCCGCGGTGGCGTTGGTGGACAGCCCCACCTGGCGGCCGATGGCACTGAACGATGCGCGGCCGTGCGCCGCGAGAATCGCCAGAATCTCCCGATCGATGCCGTCCATGCCGAGAGAGTATCGGCCGCGACCGCGCATCTGGCGGTGCGGGCCCATGGTTGACCCCACACTGGCCGCCATGGGAACGGGCGCCGCACTGGTCAGCGGGATGCTGGCCGGGCTCGCGGTGGCGATGCCGCTCGGCGCGATCGGGGTGCTCCTGGTGCAGGAGGGCGCGGGCCTCGGTGCTCGTCGGGCGCTGCCGGGCGCCGCTGCGGTGGCGTCGGTCGATGCCCTCTACTGCGCCCTGGCCCTCGTCGCGGGTGGCGCCGCCGCGCCCCTCGTGCGCGCGTGGGGGCGGTGGCCGGCGCTCGTCGGGGGCGTGGCGCTGCTCGTCGTCGCCGCGGCGGGTGTGCGCCGTGGCCTCGTCGCGTGGCCCGGTGCGCTGATCGACGAACCGGGGCGGGAGGGGTGGCGCCGGTATGCGGTGTTCGCTGGCCTCACGGCGGTGAACCCGGCGACGCTGGTCTTCTTCGCCGCGCTCGTCGCGGCGCTGCCGGCGGTGACGACCGGAAGGCCGGCGGTGTCGTTCGTCGTCGGTGTCGGCGCCGCGTCGTTCGCGTGGCAGGCGCTGCTCGTCGTCGGCGGGGGACTGCTGGGCGGCCGGGCCGGCCCCCGGGCGCGGCGGGCCACCGTCGTCGTGGGCAACACAGTGGTCGCGGCACTCGGCGTTGCGACGCTGCTGCGCGCGCTGGCCTGACCCGCCCGGCCCCTGCCCGGCACCGCCCGGCCCTTGCCCGGCACCGCCCGGTCCCTGCCCGGCACCGCCCGGTCCCTGCCCGGCCCGCCACCCTGGGGTGGAACGATCGGGGTCCCCCGGACGGTGTGTCTCACGGTGTCCGTTCCAGTAGGTGGGGGAGGGGCGGGAACTGCGGGGCGGGCGGCGGCGTTGTCACGGATGCACCACGAGGGGAAGACGAGGGAGATGGGTCGCCACCACTACAACGGCCTGAAGACCGCGGCGCTGTTCGGCGGGCTCTGGGCGCTGCTGCTCGCCATCGGCTGGATCGTCGGACGCGGTCCGCAGTACCTGCCGATCTTCGCCGCGATCGGGCTCATCTCGACCGCGTACGGCTACTGGAACAGCGACAAGATCGCCATCCGCGCCATGCACGCGGTGCCGGTCAGCGAGCTGGAGCAGCCGGCGATGTACCGGATCGTGCGCGAGCTGTCGACCGCCGCGCGCCAGCCCATGCCGCGGCTCTACGTCTCGCCCACGGCCGCACCCAACGCGTTCGCCACCGGCCGCAACCCCCAGCACGCAGCGGTCTGCTGCACGGAGGGGATCCTCCAGCTGCTCGACGAGCGGGAGCTGCGCGGCGTGCTCGGGCACGAGCTCATGCACGTCTACAACCGGGACATCCTCACGTCGTCGGTCGCGGCGGCCGTGTCCGGCATCGTCACGTCGATCGCGCAGTTCGCCTTCTTCTTCGGCGGCGGCGGGGACCGGCGCAACAACCCCGTGGGCGGCCTGCTGCTCGTCATCCTGGCGCCGCTGGCGGCGACCATGGTCCAGCTGGCCATCTCGCGCACGCGTGAGTTCGACGCCGACGAGGACGGTGCGCACCTCACGGGCGACCCGATGGCGCTCGCGTCCGCGCTGCGCAAGCTCGAGGCCGGGACGAAGGCGCGCCCGCTGCCGCAGGACCAGCGGCTCGTCGACGTGTCCCACCTCATGATCGCCAACCCCTTCCGCGGCGAGGGCGTCACGCGGCTCTTCTCGACGCACCCTCCCATGGAGCAGCGCATCGCCCGCCTCACCGCGATGGCCGGCGGCACCGCCGGGACGACCGGGCAGGTGGCCCCGCCGCTCTGGTGACGCCCGTGTCGGTGGCCTCCGGCACGCTGGGGCCATGGGTGACAAGGAGAACCTCCACCGGTACCTGGTCCAGGAGCGTGCTGACCTCGTCGGCAAGCTGGACGGGCTGTCGGAGTACGACGCCCGGCGGCCGCTGACGCCGACCGGCACCAACCTGCTCGGGCTGGTGAAGCACGTCGCGTTCACGCAGCTCGGGTACCTCACGGAGGTGTTCGGGCGCCCGGCGGGGCTCGACTACTCCGAGGTCGCGGTGCACGACGACATGTGGGCCAAGCCGACCGAGACGCGGCAGCAGGTGCTGGGGTGGTTCGCGCACTCCTGCGGGAGGGCCGACGAGACGGTGGCCGAGCTCGATCTCGACGCCGAGGGCTACGTCCCGTGGTGGGGGCCGGAGCGTGGGCACGTCACGCTGCAGCGCGTGCTGGTGCACCTGGTCGCCGAGGTGGCGCGGCACGCCGGCCACGCGGACATCCTGCGGGAGATGATCGACGGTGTGGCGGGACGTCGGCCCGGGGACCCGAGTCTGGCCGTGCGGTCCGACGAGGAGTGGGCGGCCTGGCGCGACCGGCTGGAGGCGGCCGCTCGCGCGGCGGCGGAGGCCTGAGCTGGGTCGGCGTCGGCTACGAGTTGGCTGCCCCCCGCCGTGCCGGCTCCTCGCTCGCGTCGTCGTCCACGCGTGCCACCACGCGGAACACCGGGTAGTCGGCCGCGATCGCAGCGAAGTCGGCCAGCGGGGCGCGCCGGTCCACCGAGATGTGCGGGCGGGCCCCGGGGGCCACCTCCAGGTAGCGCTTGGTCAGGGCCGGTCGTTCGCCGAGCGGCACCTCGACGAGCCGCACCGCCTCGCGCCGGCGCCCGTCGCGGAGCACCGCCCGGCCCTCGTCGGCCCGTACGTTGAGGACCCAGTTCGCCCGGTCGCCGAGCATCGAGACGAGGTAGCGCTCGCCCCCGTCGCGCAGCACGACGAGCGGCACCTCGGCGGTGCGGCCCGACGACCGGCCGCGCACCTCGAGGACCACGCCGCGGCCGAGGTCGAGGGCGCGGAGCCCGAACTGCCGCACGGCCCAGCGGTTCTGGAACCGGGCCGACCGGTTCGGCCGCCCGCCCGCGTAGATGCGGCGCTTGTGGCGATACCACAGCGCGGTGACAGGGTTCATGACCGGCTCCTGCTAGTTTGGTACTTGGTATCTCAAGTTCCAACGAAGGTAGCCCTCATGGCTGATCGCGGGCAAGGCCCCGGGCTCGTCGACGCGCGGCACGGCCGGCTGGCCGGCGGCCGCCGGCCACGGTTGAGCGACGAGCAGACGGCCCGCCGCATGCTGGACACGGCGCTGGCACAGCTCGCCGCGCGTGGGGTCAGCGTCGGGCTCGAGCGGATCCGCTTCGAGGACGTGATCCGGGACGCGGACGTGTCACGCTCCTCGGCCTATCGACGCTGGCCGTCCCGCGCCGCCTTCGTCGAGGACGTGCTGGTCGAGCTGGCCGGCGGTGCCTACCAGCCCGCCATCGGCGCCGTGGTCGCGCAGCAGGCCGGCGACATCCTCGGCACCGTGACCGCGACGGCGACCGACCCGGTCTCGCGGCGCGAGCTGCTCGTCGAGCTGGTGCGCCTGACGTTCGAGGTGGACCTGGCCGCCACCGCCGCCTCCGCCGAGTTCCGCGCCTTCCTCGCGCTGCGCGCTGCGTTGGCCGGCGTGGAGTCCGACGAGCTCCGTCGGCGCGTCGCCGGCGCGCTCTCGGTCGCCGACCGACGCACCGTGACCCGGGGCGCGGCGATCCTCACCCGTGTCGCCGAGATCTTCGGCCTGCGGCTGGTCGCCCCCTTGACGCCGCCGGACGGCTTCGACCTCGTGGCACAGGCGCTCTCCGCGGCGAGCGTAGGCTTCGTGATCGCCACGCAGTCCGATCCCGCGCTGTTGACCGCCCGGCGTGTCGTCGCCGCGTTCGGGTCGTCGCGCGCTGCCGCGTGGTCCGAACCCGTCTACGCGATGACCGGCCTGGTGCTGCAGCACCTCGAGCTGGACCCGGCCGCCCGTGTGCTCTCGGCGGACGAGCTGCGTGCTGGGCTCGCGGACGTGGTCGAGGTGGGAGCGGTGGCCGCCGCGGCGGTGGGGCGCGGGGCCGGCTGAGGTGGTGATCCGCGGCGGACCGCCTGCCGCCGCGGCGTGGTCGCTACCGGTAGTTGACGAACTGGAGCGCGGCCTCGACGTCGGCGCCCTTGAGCAGGGCGATCGCCGCCTGCAGGTCGTCGCGCGACTTGCCGGTGACGCGCAGCTCGTCGCCCTGGATGAGGGCCTTGACGTTCTTGGGTCCCTCGTCGCGGATCAGCTTCGACAGCTGCTTGGCCACCTCGGAGGACAGGCCCTCCTTGAGGGTGCCGGTGAGGCGGTACTCCTTGCCCGAGGGCTTGGGCTCCTTGTCGCCGAGGTCGAGCGACTTGAGCGAGATGCCGCGCTTGATGAGCTTGGTCTCGAACACGTCGAGGATCGCCAGCACCCGCTCGGGCGAGTTGGCGACCATGACGACGGCGTCGTGCCCGCTCCAGGCGATCGAGGCGCCGACGCCCTTGAAGTCGTAGCGCTGGGCGATCTCCTTCGACGCCTGGTTCAGGGCGTTGTCGACCTCCTGGTGGTCCACCTTGCTCACGACGTCGAACGACGACTCGCTGGCCATCTGTGCCCCTTCCTCGTCGGGCCGCCCGGTTCGGACGGCCCACGCTCCGCTGCTATCCTTCCATCCGCACGTCCGCGAGCTCGCCTCGCGGGGTGTCCCCGGCGGGTTACCCGAGTGGCCAAAGGGGGCTGACTGTAAATCAGCTGGCAATGCCTACGGGAGTTCGAATCTCTCACCCGCCACGGTCGACGGGGCGTCTCTCCTGACCAGGAGGGGCGCCCCGTTCGTCGTCCTCGGGCCGGTCCCGTGGAGTGCGGGCCGGGATTTCGTCGGCCCCGCGCGGCTCCTGTACGCTGATCCGCGCCGCCCCGATAGCTCAGTCGGCAGAGCGTCTCCATGGTAAGGAGAAGGTCAAGGGTTCGATTCCCTTTCGGGGCTCCAACTGGTTCTTCGGTCACGTCGGGGTCAACGGCGAGGCTGTGGAGCCGGTCGCGGCGGGGTAGCTCAGTTGGTGAGAGCGCACGACTCATAATCGTGAGGTCGCGGGTTCGAGTCCCGCTCCCGCTACAGATGAACCCCCTGGTCACCAGGGGGTTCTTCCGTCTCAGAGGGCGCTTGGTCCGCCGCGTCGCTGGGTGCGGGCCATTCTTGGGCCATTACCCCGGGCAGACGTGCCCAGGCGCTTGGCCCCAGCACCCTTGCCGGTCTTGCTTCCTAGGGCCTGATCGAGGACGGCGCCGGCGCGCAGCGCCACGCCTTCGCGGGCGCGGGAGTAGCGCTCGGTGACCTGGAGGCTGGAGTGCCCGAGGGTTGCCTGCACGTCTGGGGCGCTGGCGCCGGCGTCGAACAGGAGGGTGGCGAAGGTGTGCCGCAGGTCGTGCATCCGCAGGTCGGGTCGGCCGATCGCCACGCGGACCGTGTCCCAGCCGACCGCGCGGCGCACGTTGTGGTTGGTCAGCCGCCCGCCGTCGGGTCCGGCGAACAGCAGCTGGTCCGGCCGCTTGCCGCGGGCAGCCTCCTGCGCGTGGGGGCGCAGGGCGGCGATGAGCGGCACCTCGCGGGACTTGTGGCTCTTGGGCGACTGCTCGACGAGCTCGCCGTGCTTGCCCGGGCTCAGGGACCGGCTGACGCGGATGATGCCGCGCGTGAAGTCGACATCCCCGACGCGCAAGGCGGTCACCTCCCCGGCGCGCATGCCCGTGTAGGCAAGGGCGGCCAGGTAGCGGCGGTAGACCCCCTCGGGCACCAGAGCGAGCAATGTCGCCACCTGCTCAATCGTCAAGGTGCCTATCCATGTCGCTGCAGTAGCCTGGCGGGGTGCTCGAGCGTCCTGTGGCCGGGCTCGACTACCCCGGGAAGCTCGCTGACCTGCGCTCGTG
>JAJYTJ010000158.1 GCA_021793115.1 Actinomycetes bacterium
GCATCGTCGTGGTCTTGCCGGCGCCGTTGGCACCGATGAGGGTGACCAGCTCGCCCTCCTCCACCGTGAGCGAGATGCCGCGCACGGCCTCGATCCGGCCGTAGGAGACCGTGAGGTCCTTGAGCTCAAGCAGTGGCATCGTCGGGAACCCCCAGGTAGGCGGCGATGACTGCCGGGTCGGAGGCGACCTCGGCCGGCAGCCCTTCGGCGATCTTGCGTCCGAACTCCAGCACGACGATCCGGTCCGTCACGCCCATGACGAGCCGCATGTCGTGCTCGATGAGCAGCACCGTGTAGCCGTCGTCCCGGATCTTGCGGATGAGGTCCATGAGCTCGGCCTTCTCCGTCGGGTTGAAGCCGGCGGCCGGTTCGTCCAGGCAGAGCAGCTTCGGCTCGGTGGCCAACGCCCGGGCGATCTCCAGCCGGCGTTGGTCGCCGTACGGCAGGTTGCGGGCCTGCTGGGTGGCGCGCCGGCCGATGCCGACGAACTCCAGCAGGGCCATGCCGCGCTCCAGGGCGTCGCGCTCCTCCGCGCGGTGCCGGGGGCTGCGGAACAGGGCACCCGGCACCGACGTGCGGTGCCGGGCATCGGTCCCCACGACGACGTTCTCCAGGGCGGTCATGTCGGAGAACAGCCGGATGTTCTGGAAGGTGCGGGCGATGCCCAGGCGGGTGATCTGGTTGCGCTTGATCGCGCCGATGGGCCGGCCGTCGAAGACCACCTGCCCGCTCGTCGGCCGGTAAACCCCCGTCATGGTGTTGAAGCACGTCGTCTTGCCGGCGCCGTTCGGCCCGATGAGCCCGAGGATCTCGCCGCGCCTGATGTCGAACGACACCGCGTCGAGCGCGACGAGGCCGCCGAACCGCATGGTGACGGCGTCCATCTGCAGCAGGGCGGCGCCGACCTCGGTGGCGATCCTCCGCTCGGTGGCGACGAGGTGGGCCACCGCCTCCGGATCGGCCAGCTCCGGGTCGACCTCCGCCACGTCCACCGCGACCTGCGACTCCACGCCGCCGTCCGGGAGGAACTCCTCCTCGACGGAGTCCTGCGTGAGGTACTCCCCCTCGGTCCCGAGGTGCTGGTCGCCGTGCTCGGCGCCGGCCCGCGGCTCGTTCGGACCGATGCTCATCGCGCACCCCCCTCGGCGGGCTCGTCGTGGACCGTCGGCACGTCCGGCGTCCCGTCGGCGAGCGCCAGCGTGGCGCGCCGTGCCGCCTGGTACAGCCCCCGGCCGAGCGCGAGCAGCTTCTGACGGGCCGGGAACAGCCCCTGCGGCCGGAAGATCATCAGCGCCATCAGCGCCAGGCCGAAGAACAGGTACTTGTAGTTGGCGATCTCGTCGCCGTTGATCGGGACGCCGAACAACGACGTGCGGCCGAGGAAGAAGTTCGGCAGGTAGACGATGATGAACGCGCCCAGGATGACGCCCAGCTTGTTGCCCTGGCCGCCGACGATGACGGCGCACAGGAACAGCATCGAGTTGATGACGTTGAACGTGGTCGGCGCGACGAACTGCACCTGGCCGGCGTAGATCGCGCCGGACAGCCCGCCGATCGAGGCCCCGATGACGAACGCCCACAGCTTGAACTTGAACGTCGGCACGCCCATGATCTCGGCCGCGTCCTCGTCCTCGCGGATCGCCACCCAGGCACGCCCGACACGGGAGCGCTCGAGGTTCCCGACGAACAGCAGCGCGACGACGATGAGCACCAGGGAGACCCAGTACCACCACAGGCCGGCGTTCCACGGCGGTGTCGCGTTGCCGGCGGAGAAGATGCCGGTGGGCCGGGCCGCGCTCCGGGCGACCTGCGGGTACGCGATCTCCGAGAGCCCCCGGCCGCCGCCGGTGATGTTGTCGAGGTTGTCGGCCAGGAGCCGGACGATCTCGCCGAAGCCGAGCGTGACGATCGCGAGGTAGTCGCCGCGCAGCCGCAGCGTCGGGGAGCCGAGGATGAGGCCGGAGACCGCGGTGATGAGGATGGCGATCGGCACCGCCAGCAGCCAGCCCCACTGCTTGGGCAGCCAGCCGTTGGTCTGGTTCCACGGGCTGTCCGGGCTGGTCAGCAGGCCCACGGTGTAGGCGCCGATGGCGTAGAAGCCGACGTAGCCGAGGTCGAGCAGCCCGGCGGAGCCGACGACGACGTTGAGCCCGATCGCCAGCAGCGCGTACATGCCGAACTGCGCCATGACGGTGCCGAAGTCGGTGCCCACGGTGGTGAGCACCGGGAGCCGCAGCACGGGCAGGAAGGCGATGAGGACCAGGGCCGGCGCGCCGATGCCCCACTGGGCCGGGCGGGGCAGGGTCTCCCACCACAGCCGGACGCGGTCGCCGACGCCGAGGTGAGGGGCGGCCGGCGCGGTGGCGGTCGTCGTCGTCATGCGCGGGCCCTCCCGAGCGACTCGCCGAGGATGCCGGTGGGCCGGAACATCAGCACCAGCACCAGCAGGACGAACGCCACCACGTCGCGCCACTGGGTGCCGAAGACCGCCTGGCCGTACAGCTCCATGACGCCCAGCAGCAGGCCGCCGAGCAGCGCGCCGCGGAGGTTGCCGATGCCGCCGAGCACGGCGGCGCAGAACGCCTTGATGCCGAGGATGAACCCGCCGTTGTAGATGATCCCGTTGGGCACGCGCAGCGTGTAGAGCAGGGCGGCCGCCCCGGCGAGCATGCCGCCGACGAGGAACGTCTGCATGATGACGCGCTCGCGGGACACCCCCATGAGGGTGGCGGTCACCGGGTCCTGCGCGACGGCGCGGATGCCGCGGCCGAACTTCGTCGCGTTGATGAACCGGTCGGTGGCGAAGGCGAGGACCAGGGCGGCCACGACGATGACGAGGTCGACGTTCGTCACCTCGGCGCTGCCGATGTGGAACTGCACGGTGGGGTCGACGAGCCGGATGGGCTGCTGGGCGTTGAGCCCGCCGAGCAGGTTGCCGGTCAGGTGCGGCAGGACGAAGTGGACGAACTCCTGGAGCACGAACGAGGCGCCGATCGCGGTGATGAGGAAGACGAGCGCGGGCGCCCCTCGCCGGCGCAGCGGCCGGTAGGCGACCCGTTCCAGGCCAACTGCCGCGGCGCCGGAGACCGCCATGCCGCCGAGGGTCGCCAGCCCGAGGAACAGGATCGTCTGGGCGATGCCGTAGTTGTACGTGTTCCCGTTCGGTGCGAAGCCGAGCAGCCAGAGCGTGACGTACGAGCCGAACATGCCGAGCATGAAGATCTCGGAGTGGGCGAAGTTGATGAGCCGCAGCACGCCGTAGACCAGCGTGTACCCGACCGCGACCAGCGCGTAGATCGAGCCGTACGTCAGGCCGTCGATCGTCAGCGCCCAGAAGCTGTGCACCAGGGCGCCGATGTCGAAGGGATTGCTCAGGGCGGCCAGCGGACCGGCCGTCAGGACTGCGCTCAAGGGGGCTCCTCGGCTCACAGGGGGCGCGCAGGCGGCGCGGGCCGGCGCGGCGGGACGGGACACACACACGCGGCGGCAGCCCGGGTCCGGTGGGACCCGGGCCGCCGCACGGTGGTCACTTCACCTGGTAGATCCAGGTGGTGGTGGCACCGAGCTCACCGGTGCTGTCCCACTTGTAGTGCTTGGCCAGCCCCTGGCCGTCGTAGTTGGCGACGAAGTTGACCATGCCCTGGCGGTCCTTCACGCCGGAGTCGATGCCCTTGAGGATGATCGTCGCCAGGTCGTAGCCCTCGACCGAGTAGGTGCCGGAGGCCTGCCCGAACTTCGCCTGGTACTTGGCCGCGTAGGCCTGCGGGGCCGGGCCGCACGGGCACGTCAGGTAGGCGCCCTTGGCCGCGGAGCCGGCCTGCTTGATGAGCTGCGGGTCGTTGACGCCGTCGTCGGACACGAACGCGGCGGTGACGCCGGCCGAGCGGAGCTGCGACAGGAACGGCGCCGCCTCGGCGTAGTACCCGGCGTAGTAGATGGCGTCCGGCGACTCGCTCTTGATGAGCTGCACGGTGGCGGAGAAGTCCTTGTCACCGGTCTTCACCTTGCCGGCGCACGCCGAGTCCGCGGCGGAGCCGAGCGTCTTGGTGACGACCTGGGCCAGGCCGACGCCGTAGTCGGAGTCGTCCTGGACGACGCAGACCTTCTTGTAGCCGAGCGCGCCCGTCATGTAGTTCGCCGCGGCCGCGCCCTGCGAGTTGTCGTTGCCCAGGCCGCGGAAGAAGTTCTTCCAGCCCTGCTGGGTCAGCGAGGGGTTGGTCGCGGACGGGGTGAGCATCAGCAGGTTGGCCTGGCTGAACACCGGGCCGGTCGCCTTGGACTCGCCGGAGAACGCGGGACCGACGATGCCGATGACCGAGGAGTCGGACACCACGGACGGCGCCACCTGGGTGGCCTTCTCCGGGGCGCCCTCGGTGTCGAACTTCTTCAGCTGCACCTGGCAGCCGGAGTTGGCCGCGTTGTGCTCGTCGATCGCGAGCTGGACGCCGTTGACGATGTTCTGGCCGAGCGCGGCGTTCGCGCCGGTCAGCGCACCCATCATCGCGATGGCGACGCCGGAGCAGGTCGCCTTGCCGTCGCCGGCGGGGTCGGCCGGTGCCGTCGACGCGGAGGCCGTGACCTCCTTTCCGGAGGAGTCCACCTGGACCAGGGGCTGGATCGTCAGGGCGCCGCCGCCGCCGGCCGCGGCCGAGGACGACGCGTTCGCCGAGGCCGGCGAGCCGCCGCCGCTGGTCCCGGCAGCCGACTTCGAGGAACACCCGACGAGCACGAGCCCGGCAATCATGACGAGCGCCACGCCCGTCAGGCGCGGTGTCGATCTGCGCATGTGCTACCTCCGTGGTTGTTGGGCGACCAGGGTGCCCGGTTCCCGACCCGTCAGCGTCGGGGTTGGGCGTCAAGGTAGGCCCGTAGCGTTTCAGTTGCGTTACCGCGGCGCAACGACGGATCACGATTCGAGGACCCCATCGTCCAGCGTGATCACAACGCCGGGACCTCACCCTCGATCCGATCCCGGTACTGTCCACCCTGAACCGCGGGCGCGCCACCCCGTCGTCACGGCGCGGGACGCGAGGAACACGCCGGCGAACGCCGCCCAGAGCCACGCCAGCCCGGCGCCGCCGCCCGGCGCCCAGGAGCGCACCGCGAGCGCCGCCGGCAGGTAGACGACGAGCGTGACCGCGCCGGCTCGGGCGAGGAAGACCCCGTCGCCCGCGCCGATGAGCACGCCGTCGAGCACGAAGACCCAGCCGGCCATCGGCAGGCACACCGCGGCGACGAGCAGCGCGAGGACCGCGGGCCGGCGCACCTCGTCGTCCGCGGAGAAGAGCCGGACCAGCCACGGCGAGAGGATCGCGACGAGCAGCCCGAGCCCGGCCCCGACGGCCACGCCCCAGGCCAGGGTGCGGCGCAGCAGGGCGCGGGCGCGCGGCACGTCGGCCCCGCCGAGCGCGTGCCCGACGAGCGCCTGGGCCGCGATCGCCAGGGCGTCGAGCGCGAACGCCGTCAGGCCCCACACGGCGTTGACCACCTGGTGGGCGGCGAGCGTCGCGGTGCCCAGGCCGGCCGCGACCCACGTGGTGAGGACGATGGCGGCGCGCAGCGTCGCGGTGCGGACGAGCAGCGGCGTGCCCGCCCGCAGCGAGCCGCGCAGGCCGCCGGCCGTGGCGCGGACCGGCACCCCCCGGCGCCGGGCCCCTCGCACGACGAGGGCGCCGAGCCATGCCGCCATCGCCACCTGGGTGGCGGCGGTCCCCAATCCAGAGCCGGCGATGCCCATGCCGGCGCCGTAGACGAGCGTCGCGTTCAGTCCTGCGTTCACCGCCGCGCCGGCCGCGGCGACGAGCAGCGGGGTGCGGGTGTCCTGCAGACCACGCAGCACGCCGGTGGCAGCCAGCACCGCGAGCATCCCCGGCAGCCCGGGTGCGGAGAACCGCAGGTACGTCACTGCCTGGTGGGCTGCGTCGCCGGCCGCGCCGAGGGTGTCGACGAGCCATGGCGCACCCGCCAGCACGAGGGCCGCGAGCAGCGCCCCGAGCGCGAGCGCGAGCCACAGGCCGTCGATGCCGGAGCGCAGCGCGCCGGCCTCGTCGTGCGCCCCGAGGCGCCGGGCGACCGTGGCCGTGGTCGCGTACGCGAGGAACACGCACAGGCCGACGACGGTGGTCAGGACGGTCGAGGCCACGGCGAGCCCCGCGAGCGGCGCCGGCCCGAGGTGCCCGACGATGGCGGAGTCCACCAGCACGAACAGCGGCTCGGCGACGAGCGCGCCGAGGGCCGGCACCGCCAACGCCAGGAGCTGGCGGTCGATCGTGGACGGTGGGTGTCCATCAGGTGAAATCCCGGCCAACTCGCCCCATGTTCTTCGGTTCCACAGCCCGTGCACAGTGACGCCGCAGGTCGCTGAGCCGCGGGAACGCCGCGCGCGACCAGTATCCACAGTCCTTTCCACGTCCTGTGCACAGCCGCGTGCGGGCGGTCAACACCCGTCCCCAGGCAGTCAACAGGGGGTGTGGACGGCGGTCGTTGTGCGGTCGGTCGTGGGCCCTTAGCCTCGGGGTCGTCGTCGGTCCGGGGGCCGGTCTCGGGGGTCGTCGCGGCGCAGTGTCGGAGGCCGCGGGTAGAACACGTGTTCACGACGGGTGACGGCGGCGAGGGGTGGAACCGGTGACGATCGAGGATCTCGAGTACGGCCTGTCGGCCGGCCCGGGAGGGCGCGATCGGACGCCCCCGCAGGACGTCGAGGCGGAGCGGTCCGTCCTCGGCGGCATGATGATCAGCAAGGACGCCATCGCCGACGTCGTCGAGGTGCTCCGCGGCAACGACTTCTATCGGCCCGCGCACGAGATGGTCTACGAGGCGATCCTCGACCTCTACGGTCGCGGCGAGCCGGCGGACGCGATCACGGTGGCCGACGAGCTCACGAAGCGCGGCGAGCTCGGCCGCATCGGCGGGGCGCCCTACCTGCACACGCTCATCGCCACCGTGCCCACGGCGGCCAACGCCGGCTACTACGCGCGCATCGTGCGCGAGCGCGCCATCCTGCGCCGTCTCGTCGAGGCGGGCACGCGCATCACGCAGCTCGGGTACGGCTCGGACGGCGGCGACGTCGACGAGCTGGTGAACACCGCGCAGGCCGAGGTGTACGCCGTCACCGAGCGCCGCGCGAGCGAGGACTACGTGCCGCTGTCGGAGATCATCGGCGCGACGGTGGACGAGATCGAGGCGGCCGGCCACCACGGCGACGGGATGAAGGGTGTCCCCACCGGCTTCGCGGACCTCGACAAGCTGACCAACGGCCTGCACCCGGGACAGATGATCGTCATTGCCGCCAGGCCCGCCATCGGGAAGGCCCTCGCCCTGGACACCCCGCTGCCGACACCCACCGGCTGGACCACGATGGGCGAGGTGCGGGTCGGCGACGACCTGATCGCGGCCGACGGCACGCCGACGCGGGTGGTCGCCGCGACCGAGGTGATGACCGGTCGGCCCTGCTACCGCGTGACGTTCGACGACGGCGCCACGATCATCGCCGACGCCTGGCACGAGTGGCGCACGCGGACCCGCGCCGATCGGCGGAAGCCGGGCCGGGAGGCGCGCACCTGGACCACCGAGCAGATGGCGGCGAGCGTGCGCTGCGCCACCGCCGATGCGCGCGTGAACCACAGCGTCGAGACGACGGCACCGCTGTCACTCCCGCCCGCCGACCTCCTCGTCGACCCATACGTGCTCGGAGTCTGGTTGGGGGACGGCCACAGCGCGTCTGCTCGGTACGCGAGCGCCGATCCCGAGATCGCCATGGAGATCGACAGCCGAGGCTACGTCGCCACCGAGAGGCGTGGTTCGGCAGCGGGCGCCGCGCGGCTGTACCAGATCCAGCTCGAACCCGATCCTCCGCTCGCCCCACGTCGCTGCGAGGTGTGCGGACGCGAGTTCGTCCCGAGGCTGCCGCAGGTGCGGACCTGTGGGCGCAGCTGCGGCGGCAAGGTCAAGGCGCTGTCCGGGCCGGTTCCGGCGCCGACGTGCGTCGAGTGCGGTGGTCCCACGACGGCCGTGTCTCGGTGCGAGTCCTGCGAACGAACCCTTGGGAGCGTCCAGGCGCGTCTGCGCACCCTGGGTGTGCTCGGCGACAAGCACATCCCGACGGCGTACTTGCGGGGCAGCGAGTGGCAGCGCCGCGAGCTGCTGGCTGGGCTCATGGACACGGACGGCACCGTCAACCCGACCGGCAGCCCGCAGATCGCACTGACCAACCGCAGGCTGGCGGAGGACGTGCGAGAGCTCCTGCACTCCCTGGGCTACCGGACCGGCTTCTCGACCAAGCGAGTTCTCGGGCGCTCCGAGGAGAGCTCCACCGCCTACACGATCACCTTCACCACGGACGACGACGTGTTCCACCTGGAGCGCAAGCGGCTCGTGCACAAGGAGCGGCGCAAGCGTTCGACGCCCCGGCTGCGGCAGCGGTACGTCGTCGCCGTCGAGCCGGTCGACCCGGTTCCGGTGCGGTGCGTCCAGGTGGATCATCCGGATCACCTCTACCTCGCCAGTCGCGCGATGATCCCGACCCACAACTCGACCCTCGGCATCGACATCGCCCGGTCCGCGGCGATCAAGCACCACCTGACGAGTGTCGTGTTCTCGCTCGAGATGAGCCGCAACGAGATCACCATGCG
>JAJYTJ010000159.1 GCA_021793115.1 Actinomycetes bacterium
CGCGACGACGAGGAGGTCTTGATGTCCTGGATGCGCCCGCTGGGTGCCACGGGCCTGGAGGTGTCGGCGCTGTGCCTCGGCGGCGGACCGCTCGGCAGCATGCCGCGGCTGTTCGGCGTCGAGACCCCGGCGGAGCGGGGCATCCAGACCGTGCTCGCCGCCCTGGACGGCCCGATCAGGTTCATCGACACCTCCAACGGCTACTCCGACGGCGAGAGCGAGCGGCGCATCGGCGAGGCGTTGCGCCGTGTCGGCGGCCTGCCGGAGGGCGTCGTCGTCGAGACCAAGACCGACCCGCGTGACGGCGACTACTCCGGCGACCGGGTGCGCCGCAGCGTCGCGGAGTCCATGGCCCGCCTGGGCCTCGACCGGCTGCCGTTGGTGCACCTGCACGATCCGGAGTTCCACGACTTCGACGACATCGCCGGTCGGGGCGGCGCGGTCGACGCGCTCGTCGGGCTGCGCGAGGAGGGCGTCGTCGGCGCGATCGGCCTGGCCGGCGGCGACGTGCGCGTCATGGCGCGGTACCTGGCGCTCGGGGTGTTCGACGTGCTGCTGGTCCACAACCGGTGGACCCTGGTGGACCGCAGCGCGGGCGGGCTGGTGGCGGAGGCGCGGCGCCAGGGCATGGGCGTGCTCAACGCGGCGGTGTACGGCGGCGGGATCCTCGCCCACCAGGACGACGAGGGCAGCCCGACGACCTACGGCTACCGCCCGGCGTCGCCACCGGTGCTCGACGCGGTCCGCGCGATGCGGGCGGTGTGCGCGCGGTACGGCACCGACCTGCCGACCGCCGCGCTGCAGTTCTCGGTGCGCGACGACACCTTCGCCGCGACGGTCGTCGGGATGTCGCGGCCGGAACGGGTCGCCGCCACGGTGGCGGCCGCGCAGGCGCCGCTGCCCGACGACCTGTTCGCGGAGCTGGAGACCCTGCTGCCGGCCGAGGAGCAGTGGCTCGACGCTCCGTTGTGACTCTTGCACGTCAGCAAGTACGCCGGCGACGACCGGTCCCGAGCCGGCGGGCGACAGCGCCGCCAGCGGTCACGTTACCGTTCACTTCTCCCTGTCTCGACGCGCTGACCTGCGATGTTATGGCTCATGGGGTGAAATCGGGCGTCCGCCCGATTTGGTCGTTCTGACGGCTTCCGTACCGCTGCTGTCATCGTCTACTGTCTGACCTGTCAGCGAACCGGCAAACCCGCTGTGAGGCGGGGACGCAAAGCCACGGGGCCCTCACGGGTCAGCCGGGCTGCCGAAAGACAGGAACACCGATGGAACAGCGCGGGCAGGCTGCAGGGCCGTTCAGCTCCCCCACTCCGCACCCGGACCTGCCGGTCGCGCGGTTGCAGGCCTGGGCCCGCCGGGCCGCCGAGCTCGGCGCCGTCACCCTCATCCCGACCCAGGACGACGCGGCCGCCTGAGCCCTACAGCTCTCCCACCCGTTGCAGGTGGCGCATCGCCACCCAGCCCAGCGGGATCCGCAGCCAGTAGGTGAGGACGCGGAACAGCACCGCCACGGAGAACGCGACACCTGGGTTGATCCCGGCAACGGTGCCGAGGCCGGCCGCCAGCGCCGCCTCCGTGGTGCCCACCCCACCGGGTGTCGGCACCAGCGCGCCGAGCGTGGTGCCGGCGAGGTAGACGATCGCCACCTGCACCAGGCTGACGTGCTGGCCCAGGCCGTGCAGCGCCGCGTCGAACGCGAGCACGTAGCCGAGCACCGTGACGGCGTTCCCTGCCAGCCCGAGCAGCAGCCGGCCGGGCTGCCCGACGACCTCCACCAGCCGCGGCCAGGTCTGCTGCAACGTCGGCATGACCCGCGTGGCGACCCAGGTGCGCACCTGCGGCACCAGGAGCGCCGCGGCGAGCGCGAGGACGACGATGCCGATCACCACCAGCACGGCCGGTGACAACGGCACCGGCGACTGCTGCTGGGTGCCGGACGTCAGGGTGAGCACCACGAGCAGCAGCACGGTGACGACCATCTGCGCCACCTGGATGAGCGCGACGGTGGCCGTGGCCAGCGTCGTGGACACCCCGCGTCGCGTCAGGCTGCGCAGGTTGAGCGCGGCCGGGCCGATGCCGGCGGGCGCGGCGAGCGCCACGAACGCGGCGGCGGCCTGCACGGTCGTCGCGCGCCACAGGCCCAGCCGGACCGGGGAGAAGGCGACCAGGCTCAGCGCGGCACCGACAAGCGTCAGCAGACCGAGCGCGTACGCGGTGACGGAGTAGCGCCAGTCGGCCACGCGCAGGGCCAGTCCGATCTGGTGCACGTTGATGGTGGTGAGGATGACGAACGCCGCGATGATGGTGACGACGATCGTCAGCACGGTGCGGGCCCCGAACCGGACCAGCCGCTGCGGCTCGATGCTGGCCTCCGGCAGGCGGGCGACGATCTCCTGCCGCAGCTCGGCGAGCACCTCGCGGTGGTGACGCATCAGCTCGCGGGTCTGCCGCGGCAGCGTGATCGTCTGCAGCATCGGGCCGATGGCGGCGACGTCGTCGTCGGCCAGCGCGTCGGCGACCGACCGGACGGCCCGCGCCGCGCCCACCCGCAGCGCCAGGACGGCGAGCATCTGCGTGATGTCGATGCGGCGCGCCAGCTCGGACGAGGCGACGTCGCCCGAGTCCCACCCGGTGAGCCACACCCCGTGGTGCGTGGTGCCGGGCCCGACGAGCAGCGTGTCGGCGGTGATCGCGCGGTGCGCGATGCCGGCGTGGTGGGCGGCGCGCAGCTGCGTCCAGACCTCCGCGAGCAGCTCGTCGGTCAGCTGCTCGTCCGGGATCTGGCTGAGCGGCACCGCACCCGCCGGATGCTCCTGGAGCAGCATCATCGAGTCGGCGTTCTCGCTGATCCGCAGCAGTCGCGGGGTGTGGACGCCGGCCGCGGTCGCCGCGTAGGCCAGCAGGGCGGCCCGCTCGGAGGCCTGCCGCAGCGAGACGATGTTGCGTCCCTCGATGCCGCGCAGCCGCAGGCTGCGCCAGGTGCGGGCCAGCATGCCGACCACCTGGCGGTCGCCGTCGAGCACCCGCAGGTCGAGGACCTCGTCGTACGTGGTGCGCACCTGGTAGACCCGGGCGTCCGATGAGCGCACCAGCGCCGCCGAGGCCTCGTCGGGCGCCGGCAGGTTGTGCTCGCGATGCAGCTGCTCGGCGGCGGCGCGGGTGTCGGCGTCCGGCACCCGGACCAGCGACACCGGGGTGTACCCGGCGCGCCGGATGCCGGCCACGAGCGCGTCGCCGTAGGCGCGTTCCGGAGCCACCCCGGCGAGGTAGCGCACGCCGAGGCCCGCGAGCCGGCCCAGCGCGAGCGCGAGCGCGACGCCCGGCAGGGACACCTGGGCGGTGATGAGCGTGACGCCGATGGCGGTCCACAGCGCGTTCCAGCTCCACCGCACCGACGTGCGGTGCGCGCGCGGCCCGGCCAGCGTGAGCAGCGCGGCGAGCATGGCGACGTACCCGGGCAGCGTGAGGGCAGGGACGTCGAGGTGCGTCGTGGCATCGGTCTGGACCACGGACATGGTGGCGACGAGCTCGTGGCTGCCGAAGGTCATCAGCGCCCAGTGGCCGAGCGTCGTCAGCGTGAGGCCGGCGGCGCCTGCCGCGGACATCTCGAGCAGCAGCCGGCCCTGCCGGCGCACCGCCAGGTCGATGAGCACCGCGAGCGGCACCAGCACGGTGACGAGCGAGACGAGCGCGGTCACGGGCACGAAGAGGATGCGGCGCAGCAGCGTGGCGAAACCCTGCACGTCCTCGGCGATGCCGCCGGTGGTGTTGTGGGCGTAGGCGGCCAGCACGACGACGAGCACGGCGCCGAGGGTCGCGAGCACGACGCCGAGCAGGTCCGACTGGTGGTGGACCCGAGCGGCGGGGATGTCGATGACCTCGACCGCGACCCCTGGTGCGGACCGGCTGGTCGCGGCTCCCTCCTGCGCCGTGCTCACCTGGGGGAGTCTAGGCAACGGGATGGGTCGGGACGGGGGATCCGGCGCCCCCGCGGCCCGCTCAGGTCAGCCCCAGGCTGGCCAGCAACGCGTGCGGGACCACGTCGTAGCCGACGAACACCACCATGTCCATGAGGAAGTGTGCGACGACCAGCGGTGCGACCCGGCGCGTCCGGCGGTAGTACTCCGCGAAGACCACGCCCATCACGGCGTTCCCGATGAACGGTCCCCAGCCCTGGTAGAGGTGGTAGGAACCGCGCAGCAGTGCCGAGGCGACGATGATCGCCGGCCCGCGCCAGCTCAGCTGGCGGAGCCGCTCCGACAGGTAGCCGACGACGACGACCTCCTCCAGCAGCCCGTTCTGCGCCGCGGACAGCACCAGCACCGGAATGGTCCACCAGTGCGCGTTGAGCGCGCTGGCCTGCACCTGGACCGTGATGCCGAGCGCCCGCCCGAGGACGTAGAAGCCCAGTCCCGGCAGGCCGATGGCGGCGGCGAGGCCGGCGCCCCAGCCGAGGTCGCGCCAGGGGCGGTCGGCGGTGAGGCCGATGCGACGCACCGCGGAGCGTCCCGGCTGGTGCAGCAGGTACAGCGCGAGCGCGACCGGCAGCAGCGCGAAGAAGATCCCGGTCAGCTGGTAGGTGAGGTCGAGCAGCGGCCGTGGCGAGGCGCTGACGTTGAGCGCCGTCGACTGCGCGGCCAGCGGCGGCCCCGCCGTGAGCTTGGCGACCAGGCTGATCACCGCGTAGACGGCGGACTGTCCCAGGGACAGCCCGAGCACCACCCACACCTCGGCGGTCAGCCGCCGTCGGCTCGGCGCCGCGGTGGCCCCGGCCAGGGGGCCCGGTACGTCCGTGGTGGGTGCGGGCGGGGTCGACGACTCCGGCACGGCCATGGACCGGCACACTACGACGCCAGGCTGGGGGCCGCCCGCCTCAGGCGGGCGGGCGGCCGCGGCGACGGGGCGGCGTCAGGCTGGCGGGCGCCCGGCCGGCGCGGGTCAGCGCCTCGCGCAGCAGCAGGTCGATCTGGGCGTTGACGCTGCGCAGCTCGTCGGACGCCCAGCGTGCCAACGCGTCGTGCACCGCAGGGTCGAGCCGCAGCAGCACAGCCTTGCGCTCGCGCGCGGCAGGCCGCTGCTCGTCGTGCGGCTCGACCCTGCGGTCCGCTGTCACTGGTAGAGGGTCCCCGTGTTGACGACGGGTGTGGCCCGGGCCTCGCCGCAGAGCACGACGAGCAGGTTGGAGACCATGGCCGCCTTGCGCTCGTCGTCCAGCGCGACGACGGAGTCCGCCTCGAGGCGGCTCAGCGCGTCCTTGACCATGCTCACGGCGCCGTCCACGATGCGGCTGCGGGCTGCGATGATCGCGCCCGCCTGCTGCCGCTGCAGCATGGCCCCGGCGATCTCCGGGGCGTACGCGAGGTTGGAGATGCGCGCCTCGATGACCTCCACGCCCGCGATCGCCACCCGGGCCGCCACCTCGTCCGCGATCTCGCCCGAGACGAGGTCGGTGGCGCCGCGCAGCGAGCTCTCCCGGGCGTCCGCGTGGTCGTACGGGTGGGACATCGCGACGTGCCGCAGCGCGGACTCGGACTGGACGCGGACGAAGTCGCCGTAGTCCTGGACCGCGAACACGGCCTTGGCGGTGTCCGCGACCTGCCACACCACGATGGCCGCGATGTTGATCGGGTTGCCCTCCTGGTCGTTGACCTTGAGCTCGTTGGTCTCGAAGTTGCGCACCCGGACCGAGACGTTGCGCCGGGTGGCGAGCGGGACGGTGAGCACCAGGCCGGTGCGGCGCACGGTGCCGACGTAGCGCCCGAAGAACAGCACCACCCGTGTGCTGCCGGGGCTGACGATCGTCAGGCCGGAGAACGCGACGACCGCGGCGAGGACGAGGACGACACCCAGGGCGCCCCACAGGCCGTTGCCGGTGGAGTCCGCGCGGGAGAAGAGCGGGAAGCCGCCGACGAAGGCGGCAACGGCGAGGATCGCGACGACGAACGCCGGGCCGCTCGGCAGCGACCATGCGGGCCTCTCCGTCACGTCGACCCGGGCGCCGGGACGGACGGTCGGGTCGTGGCCCACCGGCACCTGCGCGGTGGCGATGTCGGACATGTGGACTCCTTGCGGGCGCGCGCCGGCGGGTCCGGCGTCGCGATAGCAATGTGATATCACATTCTCGCGAGAAGCGCACGTCCCGCGAGATCCGTGCCTCCGCGCGAGCGCCGACCCCGGGAGCGGTGCCCCCCCGGCGAGGAGCGCCGACCCCGGGAGCGGTGCCCCCCGGCGAGGAGCGCCGATCCCGGGAGCGGTGCCCCCCGGCGAGGAGCGCCGATCCCGGGAGCGGTGCACTTCCCTGCGAACAGTGCACGTGGGGGTGCACCCCTCGCGGGGATGTGCACCCCTCGCGGGCTGCTGGGACGCGGCGGTGCTGGGACGCGGCGGTGCTGGGACGCGATGGCCGGCCGCCACGGGCTGCGGCGGGGCTGGGGGGCAGGGGCGGACGGGGTCAGGCGAAGCGGCGCAGCCGCAGCGAGTTCGTCACGACGAGCACCGAGCTGAACGCCATCGCCGCACCCGCGATCATCGGGTTGAGCAGGCCGAACGCCGCCAGCGGGATGGCCGCGACGTTGTAGGCGAACGCCCAGAACAGGTTCTGCTTGATGACGCGCAGCGTGCGGCGTGAGAGCCGGATCGCCTGCGGTGCCGATCGCAGGTCGCCGCGGACCAGCGTGAGGTCGGCCGCCCGCATCGCGACATCGGTCCCGGTGCCCATCGCCAGGCCCAGGTCGGCCGTGGCGAGGGCCGCGGCGTCGTTGACCCCGTCGCCCACCATCGCCACGGTCCGGCCCTGCGCCTGCAGGCTCGCCACCACGGCCACCTTGTCCTCCGGCAGCACCTGGGCGACGACGTCCTCGGGCGCGATGCCCGCCTCGCGTGCCGCTGACCGGGCCGCGCCCGGGTTGTCGCCGGTGAGCAGCACCGGCCGCAGCCCCAGCGCCCGCAGCTCGGCGACCGCCTGGGCGCTCGTCGGCTTGAGCGGGTCACGCAGCACGAGCACGCCGCGCGCGGCGCCGTCCCAGCCGGCCATGACGGCGGTCCCGCCGTCGGCCTCCGCCGCCTCGAGCGCGCCCTCCAGGGCGGAGGTGTCGATGCCCGCCTCCCGCAGGTAGGCCGGGCTGCCGACGAGCACGCGACGGGTCTCGTCGCCGCGCCGCACGTCGCCGGCGACCCCCCGCCCGGGGACGGTGACGAAGCCGGTGACCGCGGGTGTCGAGCCTGCGGCGTCGGTGGCCGTCCCGGTCCCGTGGTCCGCGGGTGCGGCATCCCCCGCGAGTCCGTCCGCCGACGAAGCCGTCAGGGTGGGCGCGTGCTGCGACACCGCCGCGGCGATCGCCGCGGCGACCGGGTGCTCCGAGAGGCGCTCCACGGTGGCCGCCCACGCCAGCACCTCGTCGCGTGAGGCGCCGGCCGCCGGCACCACGTCCACGAGCGCCATCCGGCCCTGCGTGAGCGTGCCGGTCTTGTCGAGCACCACCGTGTCGGCCGTGCGGGTGCGCTCGAGCACCTCGGGCCCGGAGATGAGGATGCCCAGCTGGGCGCCGCGGCCGGTGCCGACGAGCAGGGCGGTCGGCGTGGCCAGCCCGAGCGCGCACGGGCACGCGATGATGAGCACCGCCACGGCGGCGGTGAACGACTCCTGGACGCCGTGCCCGGTCGACAGCCAGACGACGAGCGTGGCCAGCGCGAGCCCGATGACCACCGGCACGAAGACCGACGAGATCCGGTCCGCGAGCCGTTGCACCGGTGCCTTGCCGGTCTGTGCGGCCGCCACCAGTCGCCCGATCTGCGCCAGCCGGGTCTGCTCGCCGACCTGCGTCACGCGCACCACGAGGTGGCCCGACGTGCTCACGGTCGCACCCGTCACCTCGTCGCCGGGACCGACCTCCACCGGGACCGGCTCGCCGGTGAGCAGCGACGTGTCCACGGCGGACTGGCCGGAGACCACGACGCCGTCGGTGGCGATCTTCTCGCCCGCCCGCACCGCGAACAGGTCGCCGACCTCCAGCCGCGACACCGGGACCCGCCGCTCCACGCCGTCGACGAGCAGTGCGACGTCTTTCGCGCCGAGGTCGAGCAGCGCGCGCAGCGCGTCGCCGGCGTGCCGCCGGGCGCGGTGCTCGGCGTACCGACCCGCGAGCAGGAACGCCGTGACGACGGCGGCGGCCTCGAAGTACAGCTCCGGGTGGGACATCGCGCCGGTACGTGCCGGCACGAGGGTCGCCGTCATCCGGAGCCCGAGCCGGCCCGTACCACCGAGCAGCAGCGCCCACAGCGACCAGCCGGTGGCGGCGATGATGCCGATCGACACCAGCGTGTCCATGGTCGACGAGCCGTGCCGGGCCGCCCGGGCGGCGGCGCGGTGGAACGGCCAGGCCGCCCACGTCACCACGGGCAGCGCGAGCACGGCGACCACCCACTGCCAGCCGCGGAACTGCAGCGGCGGCACCATCGACAGCAGCACCACCGGCACCGCGAGCGCCGCCGCCACCCGCAGCCGGCGGCGCAGGTCGTTGCCGCGGGTGTCGGTCGGCGCCGACGTGTCCGTGGCCTCGTCGTGCTCCATGCCGGGGTGCGACATGGCGGACAGCGCCATCTCC
>JAJYTJ010000160.1 GCA_021793115.1 Actinomycetes bacterium
ACCGCCTGCAGGTCGGCCAGCGCCGTGCCGTCGGGCGCGGTGGTGTGCCGCTCCCACTCGCCGTCCGGGCGCAGGTGCCACGACGACGTCGCGTCGTCCATCGCGAGGTCGACGAGGTCGACGAGCTCGCTCACGTGGTCGGGGTCCGCCACCCGCACCAGGGTCTCGACGCGGCGGTCGAGGTTGCGGTGCATGAGGTCCGCGGAGCCGATGAACACCTCGGGGCCGGCGAAGTCGTAGCCGTCCTGCGGCGTGCCGTCGGCGTGCGCGAACGCGAAGATGCGCGAGTGCTCGAGGAACCGCCCGAGGACCGAGCGCACCCGGATGGTCTCCGAGAGGCCCGGCACGCCCGGCCGCAGCGCGCAGATGCCACGGACGGAGATGTCGACGGGCACGCCGGCCTGCGAGGCACGGTAGAGGGCGTCGATCGTGGCCTCGTCGACCATCGAGTTGACCTTGATCTTGATCCACGCGGGCCGCCCGGCGCGGGCGGCCGCCGCCTCGCGGTCGATCCGCTCGATCAGCCCGGCGCGCACCGAGCGCGGCGCGACGAGCAGCCGGTGGAACCGTGACTTGGGCGCGTAGCCGGACAGCTGGTTGAACAGCCGCGTGAGGTCCTGCCCCACCTCGGGGTCCGCCGTCAGCAGGCCCAGGTCGGTGTAGAGCCGCGCGGTCTTGGGATGGTAGTTCCCGGTGCCCACGTGGCTGTAGCGGCGCAGCCCGTCGCTCTCCTGCCGCACGACGAGCGAGAGCTTGCAGTGCGTCTTGAGCCCGACGATGCCGTAGACCACGTGCACGCCGGCCTGCTCGAGCTTGCGGGCCCAGGAGATGTTGTTCTGCTCGTCGAACCGCGCCTTGATCTCGACGAGCGCCAGCACCTGCTTGCCCGCCTCGGCGGCGTCGATGAGCGCGTCGACGATGGGGGAGTCACCGCTGGTGCGGTACAGGGTCTGCTTGATGGCCAGCACCTGCGGGTCCGCGGCGGCCTGCTCCAGGAAGGTCTGGACCGACGTGGAGAACGAGTCGTAGGGGTGGTGCAGCAGGATGTCGCGCGCCCGGATCGCCGCGAAGATGTCCGTCGGCGTCGCGGACTCCACCTCGGCGAGGTGGCGGTGCGTCGTCGGCACGAAGGTCGGGTAGTGCAGCTCCGGCCGGTCGATGTCGGCGACGAGGTTGAACCCCGTGGCGTCGAGCGGCGCGGGCAGCTCGTAGACGTCCTCGTCGTCCATCTCCAGCTCGCGCACGAGGAGCTTGCGCACGCGCGGCGAGATGCCCTCGGCCACCTCGAGGCGCACCGGCGGTCCGAAGCGGCGTCGCAGCAGCTCCTTCTCCATGGCCTGGAGGAGGTTCTCGGCGTCGTCCTCCTCGACCTCGACGTCCTCGTTGCGCGTGACGCGGAACGTGTGGAACTCCTGGATCTCCATGCCGGGGAACAGGTAGTCCAGGTGCTGGGCGATGACGTCCTCGACGGGCACGAAGCTCGTCGCGCCGTCCGGGGTACCCGGCCGCGCGAGCGCGTCCACCGGCAGGAACCGGGGCAGCAGCGGCGGCACCTTGACGCGCGCGAAGTGCTCCTTGCCGCTCGTCGGGTTGACCACGGAGACCGCGAGGTTGAGCGACAGGCCGGAGATGTACGGGAACGGGTGGGCCGGGTCGACGGCCAGCGGCGTGAGCACCGGGAAGATCTGCCGGCGGAAGTACTTGTGCAGGCGGTCCTGCTCCTCGTCGGACAGGTCGCGCCAGCGCACGATCGTGATCCCCTGCTCGGCGAGCGCCGGCTGCACCTCGTTGGTGAACAGCAGCGCGTGCCGGGTCATGAGCAGGTGCGCGCGCTCGCTGATCGCCTCGAGCACCTGGCGCGGCGAGAGGCCGGACGCGGCGGTGACGGCGATGCCGGTGGCGATGCGCCGCTTCAGGCCGGCTACGCGCACCATGAAGAACTCGTCGAGGTTCGACGCGAAGATCGCGAGGAACCGGACCCGCTCGAGCAGCGGCACGGCCGGGTCCTCGGCGAGCTCGAGGACGCGCTGGTTGAACGCCAGCCATGACAGCTCGCGGTCGAGGAACCGCCCGTCCGGCAGCGGCTCGAGCTGGGCGCCGGACGAGGTCTCCTGCTCGGTGTCCAGGTGCTCGGCGATGCTCGCGGCCAGCGCAGGTCTCAGCGTCGGGGCCTCGGTCATGACCCCATCGTGGCACCGTCCGGCGGCATCGCGCCGCCCCCCGCCCGGCGCGCGTACCGGACGTCGAGCGCGGCCCGCTCGAACCCGGCGCGGCGGTACGTGCGGATCGCGGCCGCGTTGTCGCCCGCCACCCAGAGCACCGCGGTGCGCAGCCCCCGGCCGACGAGGTGGGCCAGCCCCGCCGCGGTGAGCGCGCGGCCGAGACCGGCGCCCTGGGCGGCGGGCGCGACGCCGAGCACGTAGACCTCGCCGACCGGCTCGTCGGCCAGCTCCCCGGCGGGGTGCACCTTGGTCCAGACGAAGCCGACGAGCGCACCGTCGGCGGCGTGCGCGAGCAGGAACCCCGCCGGGTCGAACCAGGGCTCGCGCTCGCGGGCGGCCAGGTCGTGCGCGGTCCAGCGGCCCTGCTCGGCGTGGTCGGCGAAGGCCGCGGCGTTGACGGCGAGCCACGCCGCCTCGTCGCGTCCAGGGACGAACGGGCGCACGGCGCACCCGGCCGGCCACGCCGGCTCGGCCGGCGCGTGCCGCACCAGGTCGGCCGCCATGCGCCACAGCTCGTGCACCGGGACGAAGCCCGCCGCGGCCGCCAGCCCCCGGGCGGCCGGAAGGTTGCCGTGCGCCCACGCCTCCAGCGGCCCCGGGGCGACGTCAGGGGCGTGCGCGCCGCCGGCCGCCGCCGCCTCGAGCAGCGCCCGCCCGACGCCGCGGCGCCGCTCAAGCGGGTCCACGACGACCTGCGCCGTGGGCACCGCGCCGCCGCGATCGACGTGCGCGTATCCGACGACGCGACCGGCCGCGGCGTGGAACCCGCCCCCCGCGCCGGTGCCCCGCCCGTCGTGGACCCCGGTGCCCGGTCCGGCACCCGAGCCGTTGCTCGTCCCGGCGTCCGACCGTGGGTCCGTGCCGTCCCCCAGGAAGGCCAGGACGTGGCGGGCGCCGCCGGGGGAGGCGGGCCCCTCGTCGGCCAGCGCGAGCAGCGCGGCCTCGTCGAGCGGCGCGACGCCGTCCGCCGCGGTGGCCCGCCCGACGAGGCCCCGCACGGCGTCGCGGTCGCCGCGGGACAGGGGTCCGGCCAGGGTGCGCAGCTCCATCCCCCGATCCCAGCACACCCGAGCGGGCGGTCCCCTGCGCCGTTCGGGTGGCAGGTGAGGGGGACCTCATCGGCGTGGACTACGGTGGTCCGGCGATG
This sequence comes from Actinomycetes bacterium, assembly GCA_021793115.1. The sequence goes on from JAJYTJ010000160.1 coordinate 3,370, forward strand.
GACGTCTCGGGAGCGGCCGCACCGGCCGACGCGGACGCCGCCGTCGGCGCGCCGGCCCCGGGCCGCCGCTCACGGCGGGAGCGGCGCGATCCCTCCGGCCCGGCGGTCGTCGTCGTGGACGTCGTGGTCGTCGGGGCCGGCCAGGCCGGCCTGTCCGCGGGGTACCACCTGCGCCGCGCGGGGTTCGCCGCGGTGGGCACGCCGGGGTGGGAGCGCGCCGGGCGCACGTTCGTGGTGCTCGACGAGAACCCGCGCCCGGGCGGCGCGTGGCAGCACCGGCCGCCCACCCTGACGATGGGCTCCGCCCACCGCGTGCACGACCTGCCGGGGCTGGCGCTGCGCCGCGTGGCCGACGACGAGCCGGCCGCGCTCGTCGTGCCGGAGTACTTCGCCCAGTACGAGGAGGCGTTCGAGCTGCAGGTGCAGCGCCCCGTGCGCGTCGACCGCGTCGCCGACGACGGCGCGGGGCGGCTGACCGTGGCGACGCACCACGTGGCACACCCCGAGGCGCGCGTGGTCTGGCGCGCGCGCGGCCTCGTCAACGCGTCGGGGACGTGGAGCAAGCCGTTCTGGCCGGCATACCCCGGGCAGGGGACCTTCCGCGGCCGCCAGCTGCACGCGCGCGACGTCCGGGAACCGCACGAGCTGGCGGACGGGCCGGTGGTGGTGGTCGGCGGCGGCACGTCTGCCGTGCAGCTGCTGCTGCTGCTCGCGCCGCTGGTGGAGACCACCTGGGTGACGCGGCGCCCGCCGCAGTGGGTCGAGGCCCAGTTCACGCCCGAGTACGGCCGGCACTCGGTCGCGCGGGTCGCCGAGCGCACGGGGGCCGGCCTGCCGCCGGGTTCGGTGGTCTCGGCCACCGGCATCCCCCTCACCTCGGCCTACCGCGAGGGCATCGCGGCGGGCGTGCTGCAGGCGCGGCCCATGTTCGAGCGCATCGTGCCGGACGGCGTCGTGTTCCCCGCCGGCCCGCCGCCCACCGGCTGGGTCGACGGCCCGGAGCACGTCGCGGCGCGCAGCATCGTCTGGGCCACCGGGTTCCGGGCGGCGCTGGACCACCTGGCGCCGCTGCGGCTGCGCGGTCCCGGGGGCGGGATCGTCATGGAGGGGACCCAGGTCGCGGCGGACCACCGGATCCAGCTCGTCGGGTACGGCCCGAGCGCGTCGACGATCGGCGCCAACCGCGCGGGGCGCGAGGCGGTCCGCAACCTGCTGCGGCTGCTCGACGCGCAGGGGTAGGCCGGCTCAGACCTCGACGCTGCCGCCCACGGGCAGGTAGCGGTACTCGGCGCCCGTGCGCGCCGCCGCACGGCCCATGAAGGCGGCGGTCATCTGCTGGCCCAGCTCGGACAGGTGCACGTCGTGGACGCCGAAGCCGAACCCGGTCGGCCGCACTGCGGCGAGGTAGGCACCGGCGTCGGTGGTGCGCGCCCACGGGCCGCCGGTGGGGACGGCGAGGACCGCGGGCGGCGCCGGCGGCACGTCGTAGGAGTCGCCCGGGTACGCGAGCAGGCCGTCGACGACGATGCCGAAGTTCTCGTCGGGCGGCGCCTCGCCCACCTGGTGGTGCCGGCCGCCGAAGAACTCGAGGTGGAACGGGCCGAGCTCCAGGCCCTGCCCCGCGCCCGGCCACACGGTGGCGCCCGGGACCGCGGCCGTGACGTCGGACGTCGCGACGACCGGCAGGCCCGGCCGGGCGGCCAGGAGCCGGTCGACGTGCGCCGGGAAGAAGTGGTCCGCGTGGACGTGCGTGAGCACCAGGCCCGCGGCGCGGCCGACGAACGGCGCCAGGTCCCGGTCGTAGTCGACGTAGCTGCCCGGGTCGACCAGCAGCACGGCGTCGTCCCGCTCGAGGACGAGGCAGGCGTGCGGGAGCTTCGTGATCTTCACCGGCGGATCCTTCCTGGAGCGCGACGTCGTGACGGTACCCCGCGGTCCTGGGGAACCGACCCGGCGGCCCGGGTTCGGCTGCCACACTGGCGGTGTGCCCACACCCGCTGACCCGAGCGAGCCGCGCGACGAGGACGCCCGCCCGGCCGACGAGCCGACGGCGCGCCAGCGGCAGGCGGACCTGCGCGCCCCGCTCGCGCAGCACCGGCGCTACGTCCGCGTGCGCGCGGTCGCCTCACGCGTGGTGCTGGTCATCGCGCTGCTCACGCTGCTGACGCTCGTGCGGCACCGGCCCTGGCGCGGGGTCCCGGTGCTCGACCCGGTGGCGTGGGACGTCGACCACAACGTCGCGCGGCCCACGCTCGTGCTCGCCGGGATCTGCCTGCTCATCGCCGCGCGCGGGCTGCGCCGCGGGCACCGGCTCGCCTGGGGCGGCACCGTGGCGCTCCTCGGGGTCTCGAGCGTGCTGCACCTGGCGCACCGCCTGAGCGTGGTGCCGACCGTCGCGCTGCTGGTCGCCGTGGTGTGGCTGGCGGTGCAGCGGCGGGCGTTCCCGGTGCTGCCGAGCCGGCGGGACGTGCGCCGCGCCGCGCTCGTGACGCTGGCCGGCATCCTGACGGTCGGCGGGATCGCCACGGCGTTCGCCATCGCCACGGACGACAACCCCGTGCGCCGGCTCCACCTGCACCGGATCTCGGCCGGGCTCACCGCGGGCTTCGCCGCCGTGTTCGTCGTCGTGCTGCTGTGGTCGCTGACGTCCCCCCGCCGGCCGGTCCGGCTGCCGCACGCGGCCCGCCTGGCGGAGCGGGAGCGGGCGCGCGCCCTGGTGCGGGCCTACGGCTCGGGGACGCTCGACTACTTCGCGCTGCGTGACGACAAGGACTGGTTCTTCGTCGGGCACTCGGTGGTGGCGCACGCGGTGCGCGGGGGCGTGTGCCTCGTCTCGCCCGACCCGATCGGCCCGGTCGAGGAGCGCGCCGAGGTGTGGGCCGAGTTCTCCGACTACGCGGCGACGTACGGCTGGTCCGTCGCGGTCATCGGCGCGTCGGCGGACTGGCTGCCGGTGTACGAGGCCTCGGGCCTGCGATCGGTGTACCTGGGCAGCGAGGCGATCGTGGACGGTCCCTCGCTCAACCTGGCGGACCACCAGCACAAGGGCCTGCGCAACGCGGCCAACCGGGTGGCGCGCGCGGGCTACACCACCGACGTGCTCGCGCCCTCCGCGGTGGACGACGAGACGCGACGCCAGATCCTCGAGGTGGCGACCCAGTCGCGGCGCGGCGAGGCGGAGCGGGGGTTCTCCATGACGCTGTCGCGGCTGCTGGACCGTGCCGACGGCGACGAGCTGCTCCTGTCGGTGACGCGCAGCCCCGAGGGGCGCGTGGACGCCTTCTGCCAGTGGACGCCGTGCGAGGGCGGCTGGTCGCTGGACGTCATGCGCCGGCGGCTGGACGCGGGCAAGCTGCCCAACGGCATCATGGAGTCGACCGTGGTGCGCACGGTCGAGGAGGTGGTCCGCAGCGGCGGCCGCCGCGTGGGCCTGAACTTCGCGGTGATGCGCGAGGTGCTGCAGGGCGAGGGCACGTCCGCGTGGGACCCGGTGGTGCGGCCGGTGCTGCAGCGGCTGTCCGAGCAGACGCAGATGAGCTCGCTGGCCGCGTTCAACGAGAAGTTCGCGCCCGAGTGGGTGCCGCGCTACGTGGTGCTCGACGCGGCCGAGTACGTCGCGACGCAGGCCGTGGTCATGGCCGGTGCCGAGGGCATCGGCGAGCTCCCGGTGATCGGGCGGTTCCTCGCGGCGCGGCCGCGCGGCTGACCGGCGGCGTCAGGCGCTGGTCGCCAGCGGGACCGCTCCGGCGACGGCCTCGAGCTCAGCCTCGGTGCCGAGCTCCTCGCACCGCGCGATCTCGTCGGGCAGCTCGTCGGCGGGGTCGGCCGCGGCGCAGTCGGCCGGCCCGTCCGGCGCCGCCGCGAGCGTCCGCGCGCGTCCGGCCGGTGCCGACGCGGCCAGGCGCTCCTCCTCGAGGAGCCGGCGCCGCTGGAACGTCCACGCCACCGAGGTGGGGATCACGGACCCCACCCACGCCAGCGGCGCGGCGAGGCAGACGCCGAGGAAGCCCAGGTGGTGCACCAGCACCAGCCCGGCGGTCGCCCGCATGGTCAGCTCGAGGAAGCCGGAGACGGTGGGCACGGCCGACAGCCCGAGGCCCTGCACGGTGTTCCGGAGGATGAAGACCATCGCGAGGATGGCGTAGAGCCCGCCGTTGACGAGGAAGTACTGCCGCACCATCGCCACCACGCCGGCCTGCCCGGGACCGACGAAGAGCTCGGCGATGGGTCCGGAGACGGCGATGAGCGTCAGGCCGACGACGACGGCGACCGAGACGGACACGCCGCTGATGCGCACCACGCCCACCCGGATGCGCCGCCACTGCCGCGCCCCCCGGTTCTGGGCCACGAACGTGGCCATCGCGATGCCGAACGAGTTGAGGGGGGCCGCGGCGAGCTGGTCGACGCGCATCGCCGCGGTGAACGCCGCCACCGACTCCGCGCCCAGGCCGTTGATGCCGTACTGCAGCACGAGCGTGCCGATGGCGATGACGGACATCTGGAAGCCCATCGGCAGGCCGATGCGCACGGGTTCGGCCATCTCGTGGCGGCGCGGGCGCCAGTCGTCGCGCGTCAGGTGCAGCTCGGGCATGCGGCGGGCGATGAGGACCAGGCACAGCACGACGGACACGAGCTGGGCGACGACGGTGGCGAGCGCGGCGCCGCGGACGCCCAGGTGCAGGCCGCCGACGAAGGCGAACGACAGCCCGGCGTTGAGGGTGCAGGACAGGACGAGGAAGACGAGCGGCGTGCGGCTGTCCCCGAGGGCCCGGATGGTGGAGGAGAGGAAGTTGAACGCCACCATGGCGCCGCCGCCGAGGCACGTGAGGGTGATGAAGGCGACCGCGCCGTCCATGATCTCCGGCGGGGTGTTCATGAGGCGCAGCAGCGGCCGGGCGGCGAGCGTGCCGGTCACCATGATGACGGCCGCGAGCCCCGCCGAGACGTACGCGCCGGCGGCGACGAAGCGCCGCATCGCGACCATGTCGCCCGCGCCGAAGGCGCGCGCGGTGGGGATGGCGAGGCCGGCGGAGGAGCCCCACGTGAACCCGATGAGCAGGAACACGAGGCCGTTGGTCGCGCCGACGGACGCGAGCCCGTCGAGCCCGACGAGACGCCCGACGACGGCGGCGTCGGTGAACTGGTACAGCTGCTGGAACACGTTGCCGACGAGCAGCGGCAACGTGAACAGG
>JAJYTJ010000011.1 GCA_021793115.1 Actinomycetes bacterium
CGGCTCGGACAGCCCGTGCGTGTCGCGCCCGATGAACAGCGGCCCGTCCGTCCCCTGCGACCGCCGGTACTCGACGATCGCCGCGGTGATGGCGACGATGTGCGCCTCGTTGAACGCGGTGTCGAATGCGGAGCCGCGGTGCCCGCTCGTGCCGAAGACCACCTGCTGCAGGGGGTCGGCCGGGTCCGGCACGCGGTCGTAGTAGGCGCCCACCAGGGCGTCGACGTCGATGAGGTCCTCGGGGAGGGCGGGGGTTCCGGCGCGCGGGTGCATGCCACGATCCTGGCGCACGGACGCCCGCCCCGCCCAGCCCGCGCGCACCGCCCCCCCCGCTCCCCCCGCTCCCCCCGCTCCCCCCGCTCCCTCCGCTCCCTCCGCTCCCTCCGCTCCCTCCGCTCCCTCCGCTCCCTCCGCTCCCTCCGCTCCCTCCGCTCCCTCCGCTCCCCGCACGCCTCCCGCCCCGCACCGCCAGCCGCGCGTCGCGCCCCACCTGCGGTGCACTCCGACGCCGCAGGTGCAGCTACGGGCGCCCCGCACGCGTGGGACTGCACCGCGCACCGGGGACTGCACCGCACACTGGGGACTGCACCGCGCACCGGGGACTGAACCGCGCACCGGGGACTGCACCGCGCACCGACGACCGAATCCGCAGCCCGCCCCGCGCACCCATGCCTTCCGGCCTCGCCCAGGCCAACCTCCCTGCGCCCTCGACCCACTCCACCCCGTCCGCGGTGCACTTCGACGCGCCAGGTGCGGCTGCTGGTGCACCGGACGCTTGGTGCTGCACCCTCGACCCACTCCACCCCGTCCGCGGTGCACTTCGACGCGCCAGGTGCGGCTGCTGGTGCACCGGACGCTTGGTGCTGCACCGCGCGCCGCGCACCGGGAACCGTCGCTCGTGATGGGGACGGCGCCGCGGGTGATGGGGACGGCGCCGCGGGGCGGGGACTGCGCCGGGTGGGCCGGCTCGGAGGCGGAAGCCCGGCAGCCGGGTCGGTAGGGTGCGCGCCATGGCTATCGAGTACGTCGCCCGTCCGTTCCAGGGCCTGCCCGGTGAGACCGACTGGGTCGCGATGCGCGAGCTGCTTCCCGCCGCGACCGCCACGGTGCGCACCACGGCCGAGCACGGCGCGCGCGAGGTCGTCGTCACCTCGTCGCTCCCGGACGCGTGGCCCGCGCTGCACCGCCAGGACGGCGCCGTGCTCCTGGCGCTGCAGACCCGCAGCTCGTCGGGCGACGCGAGCCGCGACATGGCGGCCGTGCTGCTGCAGGCGCTCGACGCCGAGCCGGGCACGCCCGTCCAGACGCTCGGGCTGCCCACGCCGGGCCCGCGCCTGCAGGACGTGCTCGACCTGACCGGGCCGTTCGAGGTCGAGATCCGCACGAGCTTCGGCTACTGGCTCGACGAGTCGGCGGAGCAGACCCCGCAGGTCAAGGCCGCCCTCGAGGAGGCCGACGCGTCGATCATCCCCACCGTCAAGCTGTCCGCGGTGCCGTCCGCGTACTGGGTGCGCATGGCCGGCCGCGAGTTCGTGCGGTGGGTGCAGCCGCTCGACGAGCAGGTGGTGCTCGACGGGCTGGCCCGCCTGCACGGTCGGCGCGAGTCCGGGTTCGCCGGGCACAAGTTCGTCGGGTACTTCCGGGCGTGCGGCCTGGTCGTGCCGGTCTGGGAGCTGGCTCGCGGCACCGAGGCCGACGAGGTGGACGAGCAGATCGCGGCGTTCGCGCCGGGGTTCGCGGCCGCGGTCGACGACGCCTCCCCGCTCGACGCGAACGCGCGGCGTGCGCGGGCCGGGCTCGTCGCCCGTCAGGTCACGCTGCGCTGAACGCGCCACGGGTGGCGCACAGGCCGTCCCCAGGGGCCCGTCTATAGGGTTGACCTGTGCCGCGACAGCCGTCCGACCTGGGTGCCACCCGCGGCCCGGCGCTGCCCAGCGCGACGCCGGCGCCCGACGGGGCCACGCCGCCCGTCGTCCAGCCGACCGACGGGGCCACGCCGCCCGTCGTCCAGCCGACCGACGGGGCCACGCCGCCCGTCGTCCAGCCGACCGACGCCGTGGCGCCCGAGGCCACGCCGCCCGCCGCGCGGCCGACCGACGCCGCGGCGGAGACGGCGGCGCTGCCGCCCCGGGCTCGGTCCCCGCGTGACCGGCCCCGCGTCGCCGCGATCATCCCCGCGCAGGACGAGGCCCGCCGCATCGCCGCCACGGTGCGCGCCGCGCGCGCGATCCCGGGAGTCGACCTCGTCCTGGTGGTCGACGACGGCTCGGAGGACGAGACGCAGCACGTCGCGCGCGACGCCGGCGCGGTCGTCGTGCGCCACTCGCACAACCGCGGCCGCGCCGCCGCGCTGGAGACCGGCGCCGCCGTCGTGGCGATGCGCGACGTCCCGGGCCGGCCGCCGCGGTCGCTGCTCCTGCTGGTGGCGGACCTCGCCGAGGCGGCCGTCAACGTCGCGCCGTTGGTGCCCCCGGTGACCGCCGGGGACGCGGACATGACGGTCGCGCTGCTCCCTCCCGTCCCGACGGGTCGCGGACTCGTGGTGAGCTCCGCCCGCCGCGCCATCGCGCAGCTCACGGGCTGGACCCCGGGCGCCCCGCTCTCGCCGCTGCGGTGCCTCACGCGGGACGCGTTCGAGGCGGCGACGCCGCTCGCGCACGGCGCGGGCGTCGAGCCGGCGATGACGATCGACCTGCTGCGGTCCGGCTTCCGCGTGCTCGAGGTGCCGATCGAGCTGCGGCACCACCCGGGTGGTGGCGCGCTGCGCAACCAGGTGCGCCGCGTCGTCGGGGCGCGCGACGTGGAGCTGGCCATCAACGCCCGCCGCATGGAGGCCGCCGCGGACGTGGTACGCGACCGCCTCTCCCCGAGCCCGCGTCGCGGCCGCTGACCGGCCCGAGTACTGGCCTGCCCGCCCGCTGACCCGGCCCGCCCGCCGCGGGGGACCAGCCGCTACCCTGCCGACAGACCGCCAGCCGCATCCCGGGAGGATCGATGAGCGCCCGTCCGCGCTACGCCTACCTCGGCCCGGCAGGCACGTTCACCGAGGCCGCGCTGCTGCAGGTGGTCACCGCCGACGAGGCCGAGCTGCTGCCGCAGGCGGACGTGGGCTCGGCGATCGCCGCGGTGCGGTCGGGCGAGGCGGACCACGCGGTGGTTGCCATCGAGAGCACCGCCGAGGGCGGCGTCACGGCGACCCTCGACGCGCTCGCGGCGGGTGAGCCGCTCGTGATCCTGCGGGAGATGCTCGTGCCGGTGCAGTTCACGCTGGCGTCCGCGCCGGGCGTGGCGCTGGGCGACGTCTACCGCGTGGGCGCCCACCCGCACGCGTGGGTGCAGTGCCGCACCTGGCTCGCGGCCCACCTGCCGGGCGCGGTGCACGTCCCGGCGACGAGCAACACGGCGCCCGCGGCGCTGCTGGCGGAGCGCATCGCCGACCCCACCCGGCCGTCCCCGGCGTTCGACGCGGCCCTGGTGCCGCCGGCGGCGGTGGCCCGGTACGGCCTGACGCCGCTCGCGAGCGAGGTCTCGGACAACCCGTCGGCCCAGACGCGGTTCGTGCTCATCGGGCACCCGGGCACCGTGCCCGCGCCCACGGGCACGGACAAGACGACGCTCGTGGTGCACCTGCCGGACAACGAGTCCGGCGCGCTCATGAACATGCTCGAGCAGTTCGCCGTGCGCGGGGTCAACCTCTCGCGCATCGAGTCGCGGCCCATCGGGGACGCGCTCGGCCGCTACTCGTTCTCGCTCGACGTGGAGGGGCACATCCGCGACGAGCGGATCGGCGAGGCCGTCATGGGGCTGCGGCGGCGCTGCCCCTACGTGCGGTTCCTCGGCTCCTACCCCCGCGCGGACGCCGTCGCGCCCACGGTCCACGTGGGCACGTCGGACTCCGACTTCGTCGGCGCGCGGCGCTGGCTCGAGGCCCTGCGCCGCGGCGACGCCACCTGACGCGGGGCCCCGCGGGGCGGCCGGCTCAGGCCTTGGGCGGCGCGACGCGCACGACGAGCGCGCCCGGGTCCACCTGCGCCGACAGCTGCTTGGCCCGCCCCACCGACTCGCCGTCCACCTGCACCTGCTCGCCGCCGACGACCTGCAGGGTGACGTGCCGCGCGCGCACGTGGTCGATGCGGCCGATTTTCGCCGGCAGGTCGTTGCGCACCCCGATCCGCTGCAGCATCACCTCGCCCAGCAGCTGGGCCCAGCCGGCCACGCCGCCGCGCGCGTCCAGCGCCGCGAGGTCCAGCCACCCGTCGTCGATCTTCGCGTCGGGCAGCAGCGTGATGCCGCCCGGGAGCCGGCCGACGTTCCCGACGAGCAGCGAGCGCCCGCGCACCTCGGTCCAGTCGCGGTCGTCCACCTTGACCCGCACGCGCAGCCGGCGCCCGTGCAGGTGCCGCACGGCGGCGACGAAGTAGGCGATCCAGCCGACACGGGCCTTGAGCTGCTCGTCGGCGTCGGCGACCATCGCGGCGTCGACGCCCACGCCGCCGATGACGAGGAACACGTGCTCGGCCGGCGGGTCCTGCGGCGGGTCGGCCTCGGCCCACCGCTCGACGGTGAGCCGGCCGACGTCGATGGTGCGGTCGACGCCGTCGAGCGCCACGGCCAGCGCGGCCGGGACGTTGCCCAGCGGCAGCTCGAGGTTGCGCGCGAGGAGGTTGCCGGTGCCCTGCGGCAGCAGCCCCATGGGCACGCCGGTGTGGGCGAGCGCCTCGGCCACGGCGCGCACCGTGCCGTCCCCGCCCGCGGCGACGACGAGCGCCGCCCCCCGATCCAGCGCCTGCCGCGCCTGCCCGATGCCGGGGTCGTCCGGCGTGGTCTCCAGCCACAGCGGCTCGGGCCAGCCGCGCCCGACGACCTCCTCGACCACCCGCTCGCGCAGCGCGGCGGCCCCGGGCTTGGTGGGGTTGGCCACGACCGCGACCAGGGGGTTCGCGCCGGCGGCGGCGGCGTGAACCTCGTCGGCCGGGCCCGCGGGCGACGAGGCGCCGGGCGCGTCGTCGGGCCGGGTCCGGCGGCGCGCCAGCCACAGGCCGATGCCGATCCCGATCCCCGCCGCGGCGAGGGCGGCCGCCCCCACGGCGACCCAGGCGTGCCAGGTCATGCGGGGCAATCTACGGCCCCACCTGCGGGTCGGCGCGTCCGTCTGTCGGTGGATAGGCTCGAGCCCGTGATCGACCTGCGCCTCCTGCGCTCGGACCCGGACGTGGTCCGCGCCTCCCAGACCGCCCGCGGGGACGACCCGCACCTCGTGGACCAGGCGCTCGACGCCGACGCCCGCCGCCGCGCCGCCCTCACGGGGTTCGAGCAGGCCAGGGCATCGCAGAAGGCGCTCGGGGCCGCGGTGGCGAAGGCGTCGGGCGAGGAGAAGCAGCACCTGCTGGCGAAGGCCAAGTCCCTGGCCGACGAGGTGAAGGCCCTGCAGGCCGAGGCGGACGCCGCCGCCGAGGAGCTGGACGCCGTCATGTGGCGCATCCCCAACGTCGTCGTCGACGGCATTCCCGCCGGCGGGGAGAACGACTACGTCGTGCTCAAGACCGTGGGCACGCCGCGCGACTTCGCCGCGGAGTACGGCCCGGACTTCACGGTGCTGGACCACCTCGACCTCGGCGAGCGGCTGCGCGCGATCGACGTGGACCGGGGCGTCAAGGTCTCCGGCGCCCGGTTCTACTTCCTCACCGGCGTCGGCGCTCTGCTCGAGCGGGCGCTCATGAACGCCGCGATCGACCTGGTGGTGGCGCACGGCTTCACGCTGACGTCGCCGCCGACCCTCGTACGGCCCGAGATCATGCGCGGCACCGGCTTCCTGGGCGCCCACGCCGACGAGATCTACCACCTCGGCACGGACGACCTCTACCTCGTGGGGACGTCCGAGGTGGCGCTCGCGGGCTACCACTCCGACGAGATCCTCGACCTGTCGGCCGGCCCGCGGCGGTACGCCGGCTACTCGTCGTGCTACCGGCGGGAGGCGGGCTCGTACGGCAAGGACACCCGTGGCATCATCCGGGTCCACCAGTTCACCAAGGTGGAGATGTTCACGTACACCACGGAGGAGGACGCGGCCGACGAGCACGAGCGGCTGCTCGCGATCGAGGAGGAGATGCTCGCGAAGGTCGAGCTGCCGTACCGGGTCATCGACACGGCCGCGGGCGACCTGGGCTCGTCCGCCGCGCGCAAGTTCGACTGCGAGGCCTGGCTGCCGACGCAGGGCCGCTACCTGGAGCTGACGTCGACGTCGAACTGCACCACGTTCCAGGCGCGCCGGCTCAACGTGCGCGAGCGCGCCGGCGCGGCCGGCGAGACGCGCACCGCCGCGACGCTCAACGGCACGGTGGCGACGACCCGTTGGATCGTGCCGCTCCTGGAGAACTTCCAGCAGGCGGACGGCTCGGTGGTCGTCCCCGCAGGGCTGCGCCCGTACCTCGGGGGACTGGAGGTGCTCGCGCCATGAGCCGCGCGCGGCTGCTCGCGCTCGACGTCGACGGGACGGCGATGTCGTACGGCGGCGTCGTGTCCGACGAGCTGCGCGCGGCCGTGGCCGACGTCGTGGCGGCCGGCCTGCACGTGGTCCTCGCGACCGGCCGGTCTCTGCGAGCGGCGAAGGACGCCGCGGATGCGATCGGCCTGACGGACGGCTGGATGGTGTGCTCGAACGGCGCGGTCGTCGCCCGCCTCGACCCGCAGGAGCCCGCGGGCTACGAGGTCACCAAGGTGGTGACGTTCGACCCGTCGCCCGCGCTGCAGGTGCTGGTCAGCGAGCTGCCGGGCGCGCTCTACGCGGTCGAGAACCTCGGCGTCGGCTACCTGGTGACCGCGCCCTTCCCGGACGGCGAGCTGTCCGGCGAGATCGAGGTGGTCCCGTTCGCCACGCTCTGCGCGGCGCCCGCCAGCCGCGTCGTCATCCGTAGCCCGCACGCGACGCCCGACGAGTTCCACCAGCTCGTCGACCGCGTCGGCCTGCGCGAGGTCTCGTACGCCGTGGGGTGGAGCGCGTGGCTCGACCTGACGCCGGAGGGCATCTCGAAGGGGTCGGCCCTCGAGGAGCTGCGCCAGAAGCTCGGCGTGGAGCCCTTCGCGACGGTGGCGATCGGCGACGGCCGCAACGACGTCGAGATGCTCACGTGGGCCGCGCGCGGCGTGGCGATGGGCCATGCCGACGAGCCGGTGCGGGCGGCGGCCGACGAGGTCACGGGCACGATCGACGACGACGGCGCGGTCGCCGTCATCCGGTCCCTGCTCGCCTGAGGCGGCCTCGCGGCGCCGGGTCCCGCGGGTGATCCGTCACCCCGAGATGGTGCCGGGGTGCCAACAGGGGGCATGCTGCGCAGCGTGGTCGAGCACGGCATCGAGGACGTCGCCCGCGCCGCGGGTGTGTCCACGGCGACCGTCTCGCGCGCCCTGCGCGGCCTGCCGAACGTCACCGAGTCGACCCGCATGCGCGTGCTCGCGGCGGCCCACGACCTCGGATACGTCGGGTCGCCGGCAGCCGCGTCGCTGGCCACCGGCCGCACGCGGACCATCGGGCTGCTCACCCCGTGGGTGCGCCGCTGGTACTTCGCCAACGTCGTCGACGGCGCGGAGCGCGCGCTGCGCGAGACCAACTACGACGCGCTGCTCTACCGGTTCGAGGTCTCGCGCGGGGAGCGCCGCCGGGTGGACCCGTCCGTGCTCCGCCGCCGCGTGGACGGCATCCTCGTCGTCGGCCTGCCCATGGGCTCGAGCGAGGTCGACGACCTCGTGGCGCTCGGGCAGCCGCTGATCTTCGTCGGCTCGGGCCCGCCGGGGCAGCTCACGGTGCGGCTCGACGACAAGCGCGCGGGGCGCGAGGCCACGGAGCACCTCCTGGCGCTCGGGCACCGGCGGATCGGGCACGTGACGGGCGACGTCGACGCGATGAGCGAGTGGGCCCCCGGGGCGGACCGCCGCACGGGCTGGCGCCAGGCCATGCGCGCGGCCGGGCTGACCCCGGACGAGCACGTCGTGGTGCAGGGGGACTTCCAGGTGGACGCCTCGCGCGCGGCGAGCACCGGCCTGCTGCGCGCGCACCCGGATCTCACGGCGGTCTTCGCGGCGTCCGACGAGATGGCGATGGGCGTGGTGCTCGCCGCCCGGGACCTCGGGCTGCGGGTGCCCGAGGACCTGTCCGTCATCGGGATCGACGGCCACGAGCTCGGCGAGCTCATCGGGCTGACGACCATCGCGCAGCCCGTGCAGGCCCAGGGCACGGCGGCGGCGCAGCTGCTGCTCGCCATGATCACCGGCCGGCCCGCGCCCGGCCAGGTGATCTTCCCCACCGAGCTCGTCGTACGGACGTCCACCGCGCCGCCGCGGCTCGCCGCGCGCTGAGGCGTCCTCGCGTCGGCCGCGGCCCTCCCCGATCTCCGGTCGCCGTTGAGACCCCGGCGTGACGAAATCGTGACGTGCCGAACCTTGACGACCCGGGGGCGCGCGATGACACAGTTGGATCGCAATGTAAGCGTTTGCAAGAAGGATCCCTGTCGCATCGATGAGGTTGTGACCGGAAGGACAGACATGAAGCGAAACGCACGACTCGTAGCAGCAGCCGCCAGCGTGGCGGCTCTCGCGACGGTAGTGGCCGGATGTTCCAACGGAGGAAGCTCCACGGGGACCGGCACCACGGCGGCCGGCCCGCAGGCCACCCTCTCGGGTGACTGCGCGATGTACTCGGCCTACGCCGGGCACAGCGGCTCGACGGTCACCATCTTCGGCTCGATCCTGAGCCCGGAGTCGGACTCCCTCAACAAGTCCTGGGCCGACTTCAGCAAGTGCACCGGCATCACCATCCAGTACACCGGGTCCAACACGTTCGAGTCGGACCTCCCCGTCAAGGTCAACGGCGGCAACGCCCCGAACCTGGCGATCATCCCGCAGCCCGGCCTGCTCGCGCAGATGGTCGCGACCGGCGCGGTGAAGAAGCCCCCGGCGGGCACCGTGGCCAACGAGGCCAACTGGAACAACGCCTGGAAGAACTACGGCTCGGTCGACGGCACGTTCTACGCCGCCCCGATGAGCGCCAACATGAAGTCCCTCGTGTGGTACTCGCCGAAGTACTTCAAGGACAACGGCTTCACGGTCCCCACCACGTGGGCCGACCTCATGAAGCTGTCCTCCGACATGGCGGCCAAGATGACCGGCGCGGCCAAGCCGTGGTGCGGCGGCATCAGCTCCGGCACGGCCAGTGGTTGGCCGGCCACCGACTGGCTCGAGGAGGTCGTCCTCGGCACGTACGGCGGCCAGGTCTACGACGACTGGATCAGCCACAAGGTCACGTTCTCCTCCCCGCAGATCCAGACCGCGATGAAGACCGTGGCCGACTGGATGCAGAACCCGGCGTGGGTCAACGGCGGCTTCGGCGATGTCAAGACCATCGCGACCACCACGTTCCAGAACGCGGGCCTGCCGATCCTCAAGAACGAGTGCGGCATGCTCCAGCAGGCGTCGTTCTACGAGGCCCAGTGGCCGAAGGGCACGAAGGTCGGCCCGGACGGCGACGTCTTCGCGTTCAAGCTGCCGGCGGTCAACCCGTCGATCAAGACCCCCGGCGAGGGCGGCGGCGAGTTCGTGACCGCGTTCTCCGACGCCCCGGCGGTCCAGGCCGTGCAGAACTACCTGTCGAGCCCCGAGTGGGCCGACAGCCGCATCAAGGTCGCGCCCGGATGGGTCTCGGCCAACGAGAAGGTCGACCAGACCCTCTACACCGACCCGATCGACCAGCTGTCCGCGAAGTACCTGGCCGACCCGAACGCCACGTTCCGGTTCGACGCCTCGGACGCGATGCCGGCGGCCGTCGGCTCCGGTGCCGAGTGGACCGGCATGGTCGACTGGTTCGGCAGCGGCAAGTCGGCTGCGGACGTCGCGAAGGCGATCGACGCGGCCTGGCCGACCAGCTGATACCACCGCATCACGTGCGGTGACACCTGAAGTGCTCCGGCCCGCGGGACGCGTCCCGCGGGCCGGAGCATCAGATGTGCCGAATGCGTGGCACCCTGTTGGGAAGCTGGACGGACAAGGGAGTCTGCGGTGAGCGCTCTACACCTCGCCCTGGCATCGAACGTGGCCGGTGAGGCGGCGTCGAGGCTGCTCGGTGTCGTCGAAGCCGTCGGTGGTTTCGTCGCCATCCTCTTCATCGTGTTCTACGTCGCGGGGCGCGCCACGGGCCGGCTGCAGAAGCCGATCGCGCTCGTCATCTGCCTCGGGCCGGCGCTGTTCCTCGTGGCCCTGGGCCTGGTGATCCCGGCCATCACCACCATCAACAACAGCTTCACCAACCAGCAGTTCCTGGGTCAGCAGAAGATCAAGTACATCGGGCTGAAGAACTACATCTACGCGTTCACCGACCCGTCGACCCAGCAGACCATCCTCCGCACGGTCCTCTGGCTGCTCATCGTCCCTGCGGTGTCGGTGGGCGCCGGGCTCCTGGTCGCGCTGCTCGTCGACCGCATGAAGCACCCGTCGGGCCCGAAGACGATGGTGTTCCTGCCCACGGCGATCTCGTTCGTCGGCGCGGCGGTCATCTGGAACTACGTCTACAACTACAAGGACCCGTCGCTGCCGCAGACGGGCCTGCTGAGCCAGGTGGTCATCTCCCTCGGCTGGAGAAACCCGCCGAACTGGATGCTGACGTCCCCGCTCAACACGTTCCTCATGATGGTGATCCTCATCTGGATCCAGGCCGGGTTCGCCATGGTGGTCCTGGGCGCCGCGCTCAAGGCGATCCCCGAGGAGGTCATCGAGTCGGCCCGCATGGACGGCGCCTCCGGGTGGCGCCTGTTCCGCACCATCCAGGTGCCGATGATCCGCGGCACCCTCGTGGTGGTGCTGACCACGGTGATGATCACCACGCTCAAGGTGTTCGACATCGTCTTCACCATGACGAACGGCAACTTCAGCACCGACATCCTCGCCCGCCGCATGTTCTCGGACATGTTCGTCACCAGCCAGGTCGGCCGGGGCAGCGCGCTCGCGGTGATCCTCTTCATCGCCGTCGTCCCGCTCGTCTTCTACAACGTCCGCGTGCTGCGCCGGGAACGGGAGATCCGATGACCACCGTCACCACGTCGACGGGCGTCTCGAAGCCGCTCCACGGCGCCGAGGCCGTCAAGGCGGTGCGCCGCCGCTTCAGCACGCCGATGGCCTCGTTCTTCGCCGTCCTCATCGGCCTGCTCTGGACCATCCCCACCCTCGGGCTGTTCGTCAACTCGTTCCGGTCGAAGGAGGACGCGGCCACCACGGGCTGGTGGATGTTCTTCGTCCACCCGACCTTCAGCCTCGACGGCTACCACCAGGTGCTCACCGGCAGCGGCGGCATGCTCCTGCCGCTGGTGAACTCGCTGGCGATCACCATCCCGGCGACGATCATCCCCATCTTCATCGCGTCCATGGCGGGGTACGCCATCGCCTGGCTGCCCTTCCGCGGCCGGGACGTGATCTTCTTCGGGATCTTCGCGCTGCAGGTGGTGCCGCTGCAGATGGCGCTCGTTCCGCTGCAGCAGTACTACGTGCACGGCCTGCGGATCGCGGGCGTCACGATCCTGCCGTCGCCCCACATCAACGGCACGCTCGCGCAGATCTGGCTGTCGCACACGATGTTCTCGTTGCCGCTGGCCGTGTTCCTGCTGCACAACTTCATCGCGCAGCTGCCCACGAGCGTCATGGAGGCCGCGCGCATCGACGGCGCGTCCCACCTGCGGATCTTCCGGTCGATCGTGCTCCCGCTGTCGATGCCGGCCATCGCCTCGTTCTCCATCTTCCAGTTCCTCTGGGTGTGGAACGACCTGCTGGTGGCCAAGGTGTTCGGCGGCTCGGACCCGGCGATGCAGCCCGTCACGGCGCGGATGCAGAACCTCGTCGGCAACTACGGCGCCCACCAGGAGCTGTTGGCGCCGGCCGGCTTCCTCACCATCGTCGTGCCGGTGATCGTCTTCCTCGCGCTGCAGCGCTACTTCGTCCGCGGCCTGCTCGCGGGCTCCGTCAAGGGGTAGCGCCCGACGAGCAGCAGCGGGGCGGGTACCGGCCACTAGCCTGAGCCGGTGCCCGCCCCGCTGCTGTTCGTGCTCTCGGGGCTGACGCAGTACGTCGGTGCGGCCGTGGCGGTGCGCCTGTTCGGCACGCTGCCGCCGACCACGCTCGCGTGGCTGCGGATCGCCATCGCCGCCGTGGTGCTCCTCGCGTGGGCGCGGCCGTGGCGTGCCCGGCTGCGGGGGAGCCGGCTGGCGACCGCGGGCGCGTTCGGGCTGGTGCTCGCCGGCATGAACGTCTCCTTCTACGTCGCGATCGCCCACCTGCCGCTCGGTACCGCGGTCGCGGTCGAGTTCCTCGGCCCGGTGGCCGTAGCGGCGGTGACCGGCCGCGGCTGGCGGGATCGCGCGGCCATCGGCGTCGCGCTCGCGGGCGTGGTGCTCCTCGCGGGGGTCAGCCTGGGGATGGGTGCCGGCGCGCGCGTCGGGCTGGCGGCGATCCTCGTGTCGGCGCTCCTGTGGGCGGGGTACATCGTGCTGGGGCGGCGCGTGGCGGGGCAGAACGGCGGCCTGACCGGGCTCGCCGTCGGCATGACCGCCGGCGGCCTCGCGTTCGCCCCCTTCCTCGCCAGGGGCGCGGCGCCGGTGCTCCACGACGGGCGGCTCGCGCTCGGCGTCGTCGCGGTGGCGGTGTGCTCGTCGGTCGTCCCGTACGGCATCGAGCAGGTGGTGCTGCGGCGGGTGCGGGCCGCGACGTTCGCGGTGCTCCTGGCGCTGCTGCCGGTGTGCTCGGCCGTGGTGGGGGCGCTGGTGCTGCGTCAGGTGCCCACCGTGGTGGAGGCCGTCGGGATGCTGCTCGTGTGCGGTGCGATCGCCCTGACGGGGCGGCCCGACGAGGCGCCACCGGCCTGATCGGGCGGCGGCCCAGAGGTGATCGCCAACCTCGACACGCAGTGAGCTAGAGGTACTGCCCCGGCGTCTTGCGCTCGTCCTCCTCGTCGCCGGCCTGCAGCTGGGGCACGACGAAGGTGCCCGGCGCGACCTGGCGCGCGCCGGGGGGCAGGGCCCGCCGCATGCCGGACAGCTGGGCCTGGGCGGCCATCTGCTGCGCGACGAGCGCCGTCTGGATGCCGTGGAAGAGCCCCTCGAGCCATCCGACGAGCTGGGCCTGCGCGATCCGGAGCTCGGCGTCGGACGGCGAGTCGTCGGTGAACGGCAGCGTGATCCGCTCCAGCTCGTCGATGAGCTCGGGGGACAGCCCGTCCTCCAGCTCGTGCAGCGACCGCGCGTGGATCGCGGCGAGCCGGGCGCGGGCAGCCTCGTCGAGCGGTGCGGAGCGCACCTCGTCGAGCAGCTGCTTGATCATGGTGCCGATCCGCATCACCTTGGCCGGTTGCTCGACGAGCGAGCCCACCCGCTCCTGCTCGTCGGCCGCGCCCTCGGTCACCTCCGGGGTGACCGTCTGCTCGTCGTCCCGCCCGTCGCGCCCCTGTGCCTCGTCGCTCACCCTCGGCATTCTGCCTCGGAACGGCGTGGACCACCGCGGGTTCGCCGGGCGTGGTCGGCGGCGCGTCAGGGCAGCAGCAGCAGCTTGCCGAACGGCTCGCCGGCCGCCATCGCACGGTGCGCCTCGGCAGCGTCGGCGAGCGGCAGGCGGGCGTGGACCACCGGGCGCACGCGGCCGTCGAGGACCATCGGCCACACGCGCTCGCGGACGTCCGCCATGATCGCGAGCTTCTGCGGCAGCGGCCGCGAGCGCAGGGCGGTGACGACGAGGCTCGCGCGCCGCGCCATCATGAGGCCGAGGTCCAGCTCCGCCCGGCGTCCCTGCTGCAGCCCGACGACGGCGAGGCGGCCGTCGTCCGCCAGCATCGTGAGGTTGTCGGCGAGGGCGCCGGCGCCGACGACGTCGAAGACGACGTCCACGCCGCGGCCGCAGGTCGCGGCCAGCACGGCCTCCACCAGGCCGGGCTCGCGATGGTCGACGACGACCTCCGCCCCGAGCTGCCGCACCCGCGCGCAGCGGTCGGTCCCACCGGCCGTGGCCAGCACGCGGGCGCCCGCGGCCCGCGCCAGCTGGACCGCGACCGTGCCGATGCCGCCGGAACCGCCGCGCACCAGCACCGAGTCGCCCGCCGAGAACCCGGCCCGGGCAAGGGTCGACCACACGGTTGCCAGCGCCTCCGGCAGGCTCGCCGCGTCGACGAGGTCGAGCGCGTCGACCACCGGCAGCGCGAGCCCAGCGGGCACCGTGACCCTCGCCGCGTACCCGCCGCCGGGCAGGAGGGCGGCAAGGCGGTCTCCGGTCGCCCAGCCCGTGACGCCCGCACCCAGCGCCGCGACCGTGCCCGAGACCTCGAGGCCGGGCCAGGCCGGCGCGCCGGGCGGCGCCGGGTAGTGGCCGGCCGCCTGGAGCAGGTCCGCGCGGTTGACGCCGGCAGCCGCCACGTCGACGAGCAGCTCGCCGGGCCCGGGGACGGGCTCCGGGACGTCCGCGGGGGCCAGCCGGCCGGGCTCGGTGATGACGATCGCGCGCACCGCAGCAATCTAGGCCGCGGAGGCCCAGGACGAGCCGGGCGAACCGGGCGGGCGCCATTCCCGTACGGGTGACGTCCGTGACAAACTCCCCGCGGGGCTCATGGTGCCTCGGCCACGAGCCGATGCCTCCGAACGGGGGTCTCCCAGGCCGTAACGGGCGGCGCTGAGGAAGGGAACGACATGCTGAGACGTCTGGGCATCCGCGCGAAGGTGTTTGCGGTCCTCGCGGTGCCGATGCTCGTCGTCATCTTTGCCGGTGCCTTCATCACGTGGCAGTCGGTGCAGAACCTGCGCACGGCGCAGAACGTGCGCGCCGTCGTGGCCGCCGCGAACTCGTCCGTGGCCCTCGACAACGCGTTGAACGACGAGCGGGCGCTCTCGCTCGTCGGCGGCACGCGGGACCAGGTGAACGCCGCCCGCGCGAAGACCGACGCGGCCGTCTCGGACTTCGTCCCGAAGATGACGGCGATCGACCTGTCCCCCTTCTCCGCTACCGCCGCCGGCGATGTCGGCCAGGTGAAGCAGGACCTCACCACGCTGCTGGCGCAGGCCCGTTCGGAGCACGACTCCGGCCAGACGGCCCTCGTGCGGTCCGACTACGGCTCGATCGTCGACGACCAGATCGTCCTCGTCGTCGACCTGGCCCAGCAGGTCAACAACCGGCAGGTGGCCAGCTACATCACGGCCTACACCGACATCGCGCGCACCATCCGCGACCTGGTGCAGGAGGAGATCGACGGCCACGCGCTGCTCGTCAACAGCTTCGCCAACACGACGCTGGGCCAGGCCTACACCGCCCTCGCGAACGAGACCGAGGTCTACCGCGAGGCGGCGCGCTCGTCCGTCGCCGGCCTGGGCATCGGCCTGTCCCTGCCGAGCGGCGACCCGAACGCGGGGTTCCAGCGCGACCGCCTGCTCATCGGCACCGGCGACTCGCTGCAGATGTCCTCCGTCTCGGACAAGTCGTTCCAGGGCGAGATCGCCGCTCAGGTGACGAGCCTCGGCCAGGTCTCCGACAGCGTCTTCTCCAACGCGGGGACGCTCGCCTCGCAGGCCATCACGGCCGCGCAGCAGCGCGCGGTGATCACCGGCGCGATCACGATCGTCGCGATCGTCCTGTCGTTCGTCCTCGCCATCACCATCGCCCGCGGCATCGTGGTCCCGCTGCGGCGGCTGACCGCCGCCGCGACCGACCTGCGCGAGGAGCTGCCGCGCCTCGTCGAGCAGGTGCAGAGCCCCGGCGAGGGTCCGCAGATGAGCGCACCGCAGATCCCCGTGACGTCGCGCGACGAGGTGGGCCGCCTGGCGGGCGCGTTCAACGCCGTCAACCTCACGACGTTCCAGGTGGCGCAGGAGCAGGCCGCGCTCCGCGGCTCCATCGCCGAGATGTTCGTCAACGTCGCGCGCCGTGACCAGGTGCTCCTCAACCGCCAGCTGTCGTTCATCGACTCGCTGGAGCGCACGGAGGAGGACCCGCAGGCCCTGGCCAACCTGTTCCGCCTGGACCACCTCGCCACCCGGATGCGCCGCAACGCCGAGTCGCTCCTGGTGCTCGCCGGCATCGACTCCGGCCGTCGCCTGCGCGACGCCCTCCCGCTGTCCGACGTGGTCCGCACCGCGTCGTCCGAGATCGAGCAGTACGATCGCGTGGAGCTCGACCTGCAGGCCGATCCCCACATGCTGGGGTTCAACGCGCTGCCGGCCGCCCACCTGCTGGCCGAGCTGCTGGAGAACGCCACGGTGTTCTCCGAGCCGGAGACGCCGGTGGTGGTCACCACGGCGGTCGCGGGCGGCTTCGTCGAGGTGCGCATCGCCGACCAGGGCCTGGGCATGTCCGAGACCGAGCTCGCCGCGGCGAACGAGAAGATCCGGTCGACCTCCGCGAGCGACGCGCTCGGTGCGCAGCGTCTCGGGCTCTTCGTCGTCGGCCGCCTGGCGCAGCGCCTGGGCGCCGAGGTGCAGCTGCGCAAGAACCCGCGCGGCGCCACCGGGACCGAGACCGTGGTCCGCTTCCCGGCCACGCTGTTCCAGTCGACCGAGGCCTCGCCGCTGGGCGTCTACGGCGAGACCGTGGCTCCGGCCGAGGTCGACATCCCCGAGCTCACCGAGGTGGACCTCGCCGCCCTGACCGAGGGCGTCACCGAGCAGGGCCTGCCGCGGCGGCGCGCCGCGCTGCCGCCGCGACCCCCCGCGCGCCTCGCGTTCGACGAGGACGCGATCGTGCTGCCCGACGTCACGGCGAGCGTCCTGCCGGCTGACCTGGCGGGCGCCGGCGCCGACTGGTCCCCGCTCGTCGGGCCGGGCTCTGCCCCCGGCGCGGGCGGCTCCGAGCTGCCGAGCCGGCCGCAGACCGGTGCGGATCTGCCGAGCCGCCGGCCGGCCGCCGCGGGCCCCGTCCCGCCGACCGCCCCGACCGCCGACGCCGAGCGGGGTCCCGCGGTCCTCGACCCCGCGGCGCGTGCCGGCATGTTCGCCGGGTTCCGCGGCCGTGCGGACCTCGCGGCGACGCCGCCCTCGCCCGCCCCGGCGGAGCCGGAGGCGCCCGCGTTCGTCGTGCCCGGGCTGGCCCCGGACGAGGAGTGGGTCCCGGGGGCGACGGCGGAGGCCGCCTGGACGCTCGACGCGCCCGTCGCGGCGCACGCCGCCACCGAGGACGCCCTGGCGTGGTCCATCGAGCCGGCGGTGCCGCAGGAGACGTTCGAGGACGCCCCGGTGTGGGCCGCGCAGCACGACGGTGTCGCGCCGGAGGGTGCGGCGAGTGCCGGAGCCCTGGCCGACCCGTCGTCGTTCGTGCCGGCGGCGCCCGAGCCGTGGGGTCAGCCGGAGGCCGGCGTCGCCGAGGAGTCGGCGCCGCAGGCAGCGTCCGTACCGGCCGCCGAGCCGGCGCTGGACCGGTGGACGCCCCCCGAGGTGGACCTGGCCCAGTGGGCCGTCCCGGCGGAGGAGGCGCCCGCCTTCGAGCCGCAGCCCGACGCGTTCGCCGGCCTGTCCGGCTGGAACGCCCCGGCCGAACCGGCCGTCGAGGACTCGGCCGCGTACGCGCCGTTCGGGCACTCGCTCGACGAGGCGCGTGCCTGGGCCACCGGCGCGCTGCCCGTGGTCCCCGAACCCGCCGGCTTCCCCGGGTTCGACGCCACGGTCGCCGCGCTGGTGCCCGACGGCGACGGCGTGCGCGAGACCCCCGCCTGGCCGGACTGGGACGCCGACGAGTGGCGCGTCCCGCAGCTCGAGCCCGACGGTACGTCCGACGGCGCCGTGGCCGAGGTCCCGGCCGTGGTGGGCGACGTGCCTGAGCCGGCGGTCGAGCCGGTCGCGGAGGTCGTCGCCGAGGCCGACGAGCTTGCGCCGCAGCCCGTCGCCGACCTGACCGCGCCCGCGCCGGAGCCGGTGGTCGAGGCCACGTCGGCGCCCGCGGCGCAGGTCGAGGACCTGCCAGCGCCGGTCGAGCTGCCGGTGACACCGGACTGGGCGCCGAGCGCCGGCGCCCAGTCGTTCGCGGAGCTGGTGCAGGGTGGCGACGAGGGCCACGCGCGCCGGCGGGGATGGTTCGGCCGCCGCAAGGGGCGTGCCGTGCCCGCCGCCGCCCCGACCCCGGCGGCCGTGCTCCCGCCGGTCCCCGCGCCACCTGCGCCTGCCGCCGCCCTGCCGGTGCGCTCGTCGGCCTGGGCCCCGGACGCCGCCACCGCGGTGGCCGAGCCCTTCCCTCAGCGTGCCCCGGCCGCCGCGCCCACCCCGCCGGCCCCGGTGCCGCCCGTGCCCGCACCGGCACCTCCGGCCGCCACGCCGGCTCCGGCGGTGGCGAGCTGGGCTCCGCAGCCGACCTGGACCCCGCCGGTGGCGGCGACCCTGCCGGACGCGCCCATCGGGCGCCCCGCCGCGTGGTCGGCGCCCGAGTGGTCCGCGGCGCGCGGCGCACAGCCGGCCCGGTCCGAGGCTGATCCGGCGCCCGTCGGGCCGGCCGCACCGGGGCCCGGCGCGTCCCGCATCGGGACGCTGGACGACGAGGTCGCCGCCATGCTCGCGCTGCGCTCCGACATCCAGGAGCAGGCGTTGTCCGAGCTGAGCCAGCTCTCGGCCTACCGGCCGCAGGTGGTGCAGGGGTCCGACCGGCTCGCCCGGCGCGTGCCCACCGCGGTGCCGCAGGCACCGGAGATCGTCGAGTCCACCGCGGAGCGCGACCCCAACGAGGTGCGCTCGCGGCTGGCCAGCTTCCAGTCCGGCACGGCACGCGGGCGGCGCGACGCCGGCCGCGACGAGGAGACCTCATGACGACGTCGTCAGCAACGAGCACCAGTCGGGTGCGCACCGGTGACGCAGCCCGCCCCGGCTGCGCAGTGAAGGAGGAAGTGTGACCGCGCTCAGCACCGAGGCCGCGAACTTCGGGTGGCTCTTGGACAACTTCGTGCGCACCGTGCCCGGCACGCGGCACACGCTCGTCGTCTCCGCGGACGGCCTGCTCATGGCGATGTCCGAGCAGATGGACCGCACCAGCGGCGACCAGCTCGCGGCCATCGTCTCGGGCATGTCGAGCCTGACCCGCGGTGCCTCCCGGCAGCTGCAGGCGGGGGAGGTGCGCCAGGCGATCGTCGAGATGGACAACCTCTTCCTGTTCCTCATGAGTGTGTCCAACGGATCGGTCCTCGCCGTGGTGGCAGACTCCAGCTGCGACGTCGGCCTCATCGGTTACGAGATGGCGATGCTCGTGGCCCGTACCGAAGCGACCCTGACACCGCAGCTGATCAGCGAGATGCGCGGCCAGCTGCCGGTCGACGGGGCCACCAGGATGACCCAAGGCTGAACGGGAGCCCTTGATGGCAGATCACGTCGAGTACGAGGCGAGAACCGTCCGGCCGTACGCCGTGACCGGTGGCCGCGTGAAGTCCTCGCGCGCCGACCTCCCCCTTGAGGCCCTCGTCGAGCTGATGCCCGGTGCCGTGGCCGGCACCGGCCTGCCGCCCGAGCGACGGGCGATCCTGCACCACGCCGCCGCCGGCTACATCTCCATCGCCGAGCTCTCGGCGCTGCTCCACCTGCCCCTCGGGGTGATCCGGGTCCTCGTGAGCGATCTCGCGGACCAGCAGTACGTGCGGGTGCACTCGTCGCAGCCGCTCGACGTCGAGACCGGTCAGTCCCCCGCCCTGTCCCTGAGTGTGTTGGAGAGTGTTCTCAATGGCATCGCAGCCCTCTGACGCCCCGACCAACGCCCAGGCTGGCACGGGCAGCGTCGCTCCCACCGTCGTCAAGATCGTCGTTGCCGGTGGCTTCGCCGTCGGCAAGACGACCTTCATCGGGTCGATCTCCGACATCGAGCCCCTCAACACCGAGGCGGCCATGACCGAGAAGTCCCTCGGCGTGGACGACGCGGGTCTGGTCACCGACCGCAAGACGACGACCACGGTCGCCATGGACTTCGGCCGCATCGCGCTGCCGGGGCACCTGTGGCTGTACCTGTTCGGCACGCCGGGCCAGGACCGCTTCCTCTTCATGTGGGACGACCTGGTCCGTGGCGCCATCGGCGCCGTCGTGCTCGTCGACACGGACCGCCTGGACCAGTGCTTCCCGGCGGTCGACTACATGGAGAGCCGGGGCATCCCGTTCGTCGTCGGCGTCAACTGCTTCGACGGCATCGCGAAGCACTCGCTCGAGGACGTGCGCGCGGCGCTCGCCATCCCGGACCACGTGCCGGTGCTCTACACCGACGCGCGTTCCCGGGCGGCGACGAAGCAGGCGCTCATCGCGCTGGTGCAGCTCGCCATGGCGCGGCTGCGCGCCGCCACCACGCCCGCGCGCTGATCCCGCGCCGACCGGACGGCCGTGTGAACGGCGGTGCGGATCGACGAGGATGAGCCCGTGCCCGCCACCCCGCCGCCCTTCGGCTCGCGGGGTGGTCGTGCGGTGTACGCGGACGGGTCGGCACTGGCGCAGTTCCTGCCCGGCGCCGCGCACCGCGACGCGTGGCTCGTGTGGACCTACGGCCGGCGGCTGGTGACGAGCCCGGTCGGCATCACCGAGCTGCACGGCCTCGCCTTCCCGCTGGGTGCGGCGGCGCGCACGGCCGCGGACGACGCGGAGGCCGGCGTCGAGGTGCTGCGCTTCAGCGATCAGGCGCTCCAGACGGCGTCCCACGTGTCCACGGCGCTGTCGTCGTTCGTCGCCCTCCACCTCGGCACGGCCGTGGCAGATCCGGACGTCGACACCGTCGCGACGTACGACGTGGACCTGGCGCGGGTCGCCGCGCTGTACCGGCTCGCGGTGGTGTCGCCCGGCTGGCCCGACCGGTGGTGGGAGGGCGTGCGCTGACGCGGCCCGGCGCCGGGCCCGTGGGCACGAACCGCGGCGCGCGCGCGTCCGCCCAGGACCGGCGACTGGCTTGACGACCGCGAACCGGTGGCTTGGGACTGAGGTGCCAGGGGTGGGGCTCTGGTGCGTCGACTGCCGCTGCGCTGACGGGACGACAACTGGCGGATCGTGTCGGCCGCCTGAAGCCGCGCGCCTGATGACGCGTCGCAGGGTGAGGTGCTGCGGTCACGAATCGATTGCAACGATGCAGCATGGATTGCAACGATGCAAGAATCGGTCTATGTTCTCCTCTGTCGCAGCGGCGCAACCACAGTGCCCCTGTCCGCGACCCGTCAATGATGATTGGAGTGGCTATGTCCCAGCCCTCGGCTGCGGGTGCCGGTCGGCCCCTTGGCCTTCGCCGGAACCGGATCGGCCGCGCGACGGTGCTGCCGTCGGTAGCGGCGGTGGCGGTGCTCACGCTGGCCGCGTGCAGCGGCGGTTCGAACCCGGCCGCAACCTCCGGAGCGGGGGCCACGACCTCTGCGGCGGCGGCCACGAGCAATCCGAGCCCGTCAGGTTCGACGTTCCCTTGTGCTTCCGACGCCACCAAGGTCACCTTCTGGGGTTGGTCCGCGGGCTACAACCTGGCCGTGAACCAGTTCAACGCGACCCACCCGAACATCTGCGTCACGATCGAGAACGCGGGTGCGGCGGGCGACGAGTACACGAAGTTGACCGACGCGCTCAAGGCCGGCACCGGCACCCCCGACGTGGCCCAGATCGAGTACTTCGAGCTGCCGTCGTTCGAGATCACCAACAGCCTGGTCGACATGTCCCAGTACGGGGTGGGCGCCGCCCAGGCAAACGAGATCCCGGCCGCCTGGTCGCAGACGACCTCAGGTAGCGCCATCTGGGCGATGCCGGTCGACGTCGGCCCGATGGCGCTCTGGTACAACAAGACTCAGCTCGACGCCGCCGGCATCACCACCGTCCCGACCACCTGGGACCAGTTCGCCACCGCGGCTGACCAGCTGCACGCGAAGGACCCGTCGGCCGCGATCACGAACCTCGACCCCGCGACGGCGCAGGAAGTGCTCGCCATGATGCAGGCGTGGGGCGCGTTCCCATTTGACTACACGGGCGGCGACAAGCTCGGCATCCACTTCACAGGTGCGACCGAGACGGCGTTCGCCCAGTACTGGCAGGGCTTGTACGACAAGGGCGAGGTCACCAAGGTGGCGGACTTCTCCCCGACGCAGTGGAGCAACCTCGACACCGGCAAGGACGCGTCGCGACTGAGCCCGGCATGGGGTCCGGTCGGCATGCAGGGCAGCATCTCGAAGACCCTCGGCGGCTGGCGGGCCGCCCCGCTTCCCCAGGTCAAGGCCGGAGACAACCTCTCTGGCAGCTGGGGCGGTTCGACCCTCGCGGTCATCAAGGGCTCGCGGCACGCCAAGGAGGCCGCAGAGTTCGCCCAGTGGTTCGGCGGCTCTGACGCCTCGTGGAAGATCCTGGCGGGTCCCGTTGGCGGCGCCTTCCCCGCTTACCTGCCCCTGCTCAACGACCCCACGTTCCTGGCAACCACCTTGCAGATCTCGGGTGACTCTCAGCCGAACCGGGTGTTCGCGCAGGCCGCAAAGGCCATCAACTACCCGCAGTGGCCGCCGATCATGACCGCGGCGCTCACGCAGTGGACGTCGACCTTCGCCGGCGTCGTCGATGGCAGTGAGACGCTCCAGCAGGCGTTCGCGACCTTCCAGAAGCAGATGGTCGACTACGCCACCTCGCAGGGCTTCACCGTTACCACCGACTGACGACCGACCCGGTAGACCCGGCCGGCCCCCGCCGCATGACGGGGGCCGGCCGACCCGCAAGAGGAGGACATCTCGTGACGGGACTCACGTCCGTGACGACACCCCCGGCCACCGGCCCGGGAGGCCGCCCTGCGCCACGCCGCCCGCATGCCCGTCGTGGACACGCACGCGAGTGGCCGGGCGCAGTGTTCGTCGCCCCTCAGATGATCATGCTGGCTCTGTTCATGCTGGCGCCGACGATCTATGCGATCTACACGAGCCTGTTCACCAGCAAGCTCATCGGCGGTGAGCACTTCTCCGGCCTCGCGAACTACGGAACCGTGCTGCGATCGAATGAGTTCTGGGGCGGCGTAGAGCGGGTGGTCATCTTTGCCGTGGTGCAGGTTCCCGTGACGATCTCCATCGCATTCGTGCTCGCCGCGCTGCTGGAGGCCGGCCTGGTGCCCTGGGGACGGTTCTTCCGGACCGTGTTCTTCCTTCCCTACGCGGTACCAGGTGTCGTTGCGGCTCTGATGTGGTCATTCCTGCTGCTGCCCGGGTTCGGCAGCTACGCGCGCCTCATGGACGCCATCGGCCTGCACGACGTGAACTTCTTCTCCAGCAAGCTAATCCTGCCGACGATCATCGTCATCGTCATCTGGGAGTGGACCGGCTACAACATGGTCGTTCTGCACGCCTCGCTGACCTCGATCCCGAAGGAGGTCACGGAGGCCGCCCTCATGGAGGGGGCGTCCTTCTGGCGCATCGCGGCGCGCATCAAGCTGCCGATGGTCATGCCGTCGATCGTGATGCTCGCCTTCCTCAACGGGGTCGGCGCGCTGCAACTGTTCACCGAGCCGCAGATCCTGGCGACCTTCCAACCGCAAGCGGTCTCATTCGGCTTCACTCCATCACTGTTCGTCTACCACACCGCGGTCGGCAGTGGCCTCTACAACCTCGGTGCTGCGGCAGCAGTCATCCTCGCCCTGATCATCGGCGTGATCTCGCTCGGCGGCCTGGCGATGCGCCGGCGGCAGGGGGAGTTCCGATGAGCCGGCGGCAGAGGAAGGAAGAGGCCGGCCGGGTGGACCCGGCGCTCTACGGAATGCACCCTGCTGCGCGAGCTGTCCTTACCGCGTTGGCCGGCCTGTTCTCCCTGTTCATCGTCGGCCCGCTCGTGTGGCTGGTCATCGCCGCCACGAAGGACACCGTGCACGTCTACCAGAGCTTCGGCTTCTGGTTCGCTGGTCCGTTCCGGCTGTTCCACAACATCGTGTCGCTCGGCCAGAACATCAGCGGAGCTGGCGTGTTCGTCGTGTGGTTGCGCAACACGCTGATCTACGCCGTGGTCGGCGCCGTGGGGGCCACGGCGCTGTCGGCCATGGCCGGCTATGGTTTCGCCCGGTACCGGTTCCGAGGCTCGCGCGCCCTGTTCTTCGTGCTGATGGCATCGCTGCTGGTACCCATCACGTCCGTGGCCCTGCCGCTGTTCCTGCTGTACGCAAAGACCGGCCTGGTCAACTCGCCGTGGGGCATGATCCTGCCCAGCATGGTGTCCGTCGTCGGGATCTACCTGATGCGGACCTTCATCGAGGCCGCGGTCCCACAGGACCTGATCGCCGCTGCGCGCCTGGACGGTGCGGGCGAGCTACGCATCTTCCTGCGCATCGCGATGCCACTATCGGCATCGGGGCTGGTCACGGTGCTGCTCATCTCCGTGGTCACCATCTGGAACAATTACTTCTTGCCGCTGATGATCTTCAGCAAGAGCCGCCTGTACCCACTGACGGTCGGACTGGCCGCGATGTCGACGGCAGCGCAAACCGGATCCAAAGCCGATCTGGTTCCTGTCCTCATCACTGGCGGCCTGGTCACTGTTGTGCCGATCGCCGTCCTGTTCCTGCTTCTGCAGCGCTACTTCCGAGGCGGCGCGCTCCAAGGCAGTATGACCGGCTGACGCGCACCTTCCACTCGAGGTGAAGGATCGATCGCCGGAGAGGGCGACGAAGGAGGAAAAGGCAACATGGCTGGCGCAACGCTGCGCGACGTCGCCGAACGTGCGGGCGTGTCGATCCGGACCGTCTCGAACGTCGTCAACGGGTACGTGCCCGTCT
The DNA here is from genome assembly GCA_021793115.1 of Actinomycetes bacterium. The sequence continues at coordinate 24,712 of JAJYTJ010000011.1, forward strand.
CGGAGGAGAAGCGCGTTCGCGTCCAGGAAGCCGTGGCAGAGCTTGGGTATCGGCCCAGCGTGGTCGCCCGTCATCTGCGCCAGGGGCGCAGCGGTCTCATCGCGCTGGTCGTACCAGAGCTCGACGTGCCCTACTTCGCCGAACTCGCACGGGTCGTCGTTGCCGAGGCTCGCGTCCGCGGCTACACGGTCGTCGTCGACCAGACCGACGGAGACCCCGACCGCGAACGGCAACTCATCTCACGCAGTGGCGGAGCCGAGCTGTTCGACGGTGTGATCTTGTCCCCCCTCGCACTGTCTGGCGCCGACATCGCGCTTCGAGACAGCGATGTCCCGCTGGTCCTGATTGGTGAGAGGGTCGCTGCCACGGCAGACACGCACGTCGTCATCGACAACGTGACGGCGGCTCAGGAGGCGACGGAGCATCTCCTGTCCCTCGGGCGTCGACGGATCGCAGCCATCGGCGACCAGCCGTATGAGACGGGTGAGACGGCCCAGCTGCGAACCCGCGGTTATCGCGCTGCCATGGCCGCTGCCGGCATCGACGTCGACGAGTCGCTCGTCGTCCCGGTGCCACGGTTCCACTTCTCCGACGGGGCCCGCGCGATGGCACAGCTGCTCTCTGCCCATGGCGGACCACCAGACGCGGTGTTCTGCTACAACGACCTTGTCGCCATCGGCGCAATGCGCACCGCGCTCTCCCGGGGCCTGCGCATCCCGGAAGACATTGCGATCGTGGGATTCGACGACATCGAGGCCGGCAACTACACCACGCCGTCGCTCACGACGGTTGCTCCCGACAAGGCGGTCATCGGGCGGATGGCCGTCGAGCGGTTGCTGGCACACCTGCAAGGCGAGACGTTGCCCACACCGGGCTGGGCACCACACCGGCTGATGGTCCGCGAGAGCACGGCTGGCCTCTCCCACGACGGATAGTTCACCCGCCGCCGCGCCGGCAGATCGCAGCGATGCAAACGCGGTTCTCTCTCTCGACTCAGGCTCCGGACTGCCCGTCGTTCACGTCCAGCGATCCCTGGCCGACGACATCCCCGCTTCCGACCTCGGCAAGGAGCACGTGCAGCCGGCGAAGCGAGCGATCCAAGGGGGCCACGGCAGTCACCGACACCTTTCGGCTCAGTACGAATGGCTCGGCGGTCAGGTGCGCGACGCCTGTCGCGGCAGTCAGGGGCTCTTCGGCGAACCGCGTGCTCCACGCCGTCTGGACCTCGAGCTCGACGGGGTGGGCCCCGTGGTGCGAGACGGCCATCGTGAAGCGGACTTCGCGGTCGCGTGCGGAGATGTCGTTGCCGGGGCTGATCGGCAGGACGTCGAAGACCGGGACCGTGTCGGCGTTGGCGTGGCGCGGTGGCCGGCCGCCGCTGTCCTTCAGCGCCCGGGAGGCGTCCGCGACACCGGCGCTCTCGTGCTCGACGTCCGTGAGCTCGGTCCAGACGTACCCGTTGATGCGGTCGTGGCGGCGCAGGTCTTGTGTCTGCCAGTGCAGGTTCCAGCCACGGTCGACGGCCGTGAAGCCGCCGCCGAACTCGGAGTTGATCAGGGGACGGTCTACGGGAACGGGGCCGTCAACCATGAGGAGCTTGTCGACGACCCGATCCACCGCGATCGCCACAGGGAACGTCGGACGCTCTGACTCCAGAAGGGCCTGCACCTTCTTCGCCCACCCCGCCGGGTGCTCGTCATAGATGTGCCAGTCCACGATGTCTGTGTCGACGTGGGTCCAGCCGGAGTTGTCAACGACCGGCCGTGTGACGTCGAGCGAGCGCAGGAGGGCGACTGCATGGCGGACCGCACCTTGCTTCGCGGGGTCGCCGGGCACATCCCAGTCGAGACCCCATTCCTCGTTGTACAGACCCCACACAACGATGGACGGGTGGCCGGCGTCGCGTCGGATCATTGGCTCGACCTGCTCTTCGAACGCCTTCACGGCCGAGGCTGAGAACCGACCGGTCGACGTGGGCTCAGCCCAGATCAGCATCCCCAGCCGATCAGCGTGAAAGAGGAACCGCGGGTCCTCGAGCTTGAGGTGCTTGCGCACAAGGTTGAAGCCGGCCTCGCGCGCAAGCTCGAGATCCCGGACGAATGCGACGTCCGCCGGCGCCGTGATACCGGTGGTCGGCCAATAGCCCTGGTCGAGCACCCCGCGCAGGTAGATGCGGCGCCCGTTGAGGAAGAACTGGTCGCCGCGGGTCTCGAACCACCGGAGTCCTCCATACGAACGCACCCGGTCGGAGCCGCCGGCGCTCAGCACCTCGACCTCGACGGCATACAGGTGCGGATTGCTCGGGTCCCAGACCACCGGCGCCGGAATCCGGATCGAGATGCCTTGAGCGAGGCCCTCGGCGTCAACCTCGACCGGTGCGATGCCCGTGTCGTGCACGGTGATGCGCACGGTCGCGCCCTCGGACTCTGGCCCACGCACCTCGCCGCGTGCGGTGATGGCGTTGAGCTCGGGCGTCGAGCCCAGGTTCAGCCACCCGAGATAGGTGGCGGCTCGGGGCTCGATCCACACGCTCTGCCAGATGCCGCTCGACGGCGTGAACGCGCAGCTGTCGTAGTCGTCGGCAGGCAGGCTGCGTTGCTTGCCGTGCGCGATCGCGCGCTTGTCGTTGGGCGCGTCGACCCGCACGACGAGCTCGTGCTGCGCGCCGGGAACGACGACTGCCGTGATGTCGAACTCGAACGGAACATAGCCACCGCGGTGAGAGCCGACGTCGACGCCGTCGATCCACACCGATGCGACGTGGTGGACCGCTCCGAAGTGCAGGATGACACGCTCGCCTTCCCAGTCCTCCGGCACCACAAACGTGCGTCGGTACCACGCAAGCTCGAGCCAGTGCGCGCCCACGCCCGAAGCCGGCGTCTCCCACGCGAAAGGAACGATGATCCGGGAGGGCCAGTCGCGGTCGTCGTCGGCGCCCGACGGAATGGGAAGACCGTCGCCACCGGTTCGGAAGGACCACTCGCCGTTCAGGGAGAGCCACCTCTCCGAGCGATCGAACTCCGGGCGGGGGTACTCGGGCCGCGGTGTCACATGCCCGGCGACCGGGTCGGACGGGGCGGAGGCTGTTTCAACGGTCATCGTGTAGTGGTCTCCGGTGAGCGGCGGGCGAGGCAATGGGACGGACCGTTCGTCACGTCCAGCGGGCGATGAGCGGGCGTGGCTAGAGTCTGACACGACGATTGCAACGATGCAAAGCAAAGTCGAACATCCGTCTGCGGCGACCCGATCCTCCGTGAGGCCCGGAGCCGGAGGCCAGCTAGGGCGCCCCCCAAGGCCCCGCCTGACTGGGTTCCTTGCCCCCGACCTGTCCCCGGTCTGTGGGCGCAGCTGGACAACCACCCCTCGGTCAGGCGGATCGGCGCAAGTCCAGCTCTCCGCGTCCCCGCAGGTCAGTGCAGTGTCGTCGCAGGTCAGAGGCTCGATCTGGTACTGTCCCGGCCACCGGGAGGGCTGGCTGAGCGGCCGAAGGCGACGGTCTTGAAAACCGTTGAGGCGGTGACCCCGCCTCCAAGGGTTCGAATCCCTTGCCCTCCGCAGAGACGCATAACCGCAGTTCAGAAGGTCAATCTTCACGTGTGGCGCCTCAGGCGCCTGTTCGCGGGTCGTCCCGGAACAGGCCCTGGCGGGCGCTCAGATGACGAACGGACCGTCACTCATGAGGGCATCGACGACGACAACCTCACGTGGAGCGTGACGCGCCTGCTCCCCGACCTGGACACTGGCGGACGGGCTTGAGGCCGCGGATGTACCTCACCGGGGTCGCCTCACCCGGCGTGGGTTGGAGCGCGATCGCTCCGGTCCTTCGCGTTGGTCAATGCCTGGAGAAGCCAGCGCCGAAGCCGTCCACGAGGCTTCTGGCGAGCCCGTGGATGTCCTTGGGTCGGACTGTAGCCTGCACGACTGGCTCGGGAGCGCCTGCCGGCCACCCCTGCCCGGGTCGGCTCCCACGGGCTCGCGAAGCCCTGCCGGGGGACGATGCTCGCGGTGCCGTTCACGGATGCTGGTCGTTTGCTCGATTCCACCGACCCGTCGTGGCCGTGCGGCCTCGGCGGGTCTTGACTGCGAAGTTATTTAGGACTAAAAAATAACGCGTGAACGAACATGGCGCGGTGCAGCGCAAGGCGTCGGTACGAGACGTGCGACGCGCGAACCGAGCGCTCCTGCTGCGTCACCTGCTGTTCAGCGGCGAGACGAGCCGGGCGTCTCTGGGTGAGGAGACGTCGCTGTCGCCGGCGACCGTGACGAACCTCGTCTCGGAGCTGATCGCCGAGGGAACGGTCGTCGAGCGCGGCCAGTCCGACTCACCGGGTGGCCGTCCGCGGACGATGCTTGCCGTCAACCCGGAGGCGGCCGTGGTCTTCGGCGCGGATGTCGGCGAGACGCGCGTGAGCGTGCAGGCCTTCGACCTGACGATGCGACGGCTGGCCGCGCGTGAGCACCAGTTCTCCGGCCGTCGCATCCCCCCGGAGCACGTGACGAAGATCGTCGATGAGTTCGTCTCCTCGCTGCGTGCCGAGCTCGGTCCGCGTGCTGACGGGGGCGAGCGGCGGGTCCTCGGGCTCGGGCTCGGGGTACCCGGGATCGTCGAGCACCCGGAGAGCGTCGCAGGCTCGCCGGATCCGGCGACCGAACCGATCGTCCACGCACAGGTGGTCGGCTGGGAGACGGAGACCTTCGCCCCGCTCGCGCGGCGCCTCGGATTCCCGGTGCTCATCGACAACGGCGCCAAGACGACGACGCAGGCGGAGTCGTGGTTCGGCTCAGCCAAGGGGATCGAGCACGGCGTCGTGGTCTTCATCGGCGACGGTGCCGGCGCCGGCATCATCACCAACGGTCGGCTCTACCGCGGCTCGAGCAGCTCGGCCGGCGAGTGGGGCCACACCAAGATCAGCCTCGACGGGGTCCGCTGCCGCTGCGGTTCGCAGGGCTGCGTCGAGACCTTCGTCGGTGCATCCGCAGTGCTCGAGCGGTGGCGCGGCCGAGACGAGGCGTGGCGCGGGCGCGAGTCCGAAGGCGTCGACGAGCTCTTCGCCGCCTATCGCAACGGCGACGACCGCGCACAGTCCGCACTCCACGCCGTGGTCGACCACCTGGGCCTGGCGCTGGCCAACCTCGTCAACCTCTACAACCCCCAGCAGGTGGTCGTCGCCGGGTGGTTCGGGGACCGGATCGTCAGCGAGTTCCTCGCCGACCTGCGGGCCGCGGTTCGCCGCTACTCGCTTCCGCAGCCGGGTGCCGAGGTCGTCGTCGAGCGCTCGACCCTCGGTCCGGAGATCGCCGCCCTCGGTGCCGCGACCCTGCCCCTGGACCACTTCATCGAGCGCGGCTGGGGCCTCTAGCGCCAGCAGCGCACCACAGTCCGACAAGTTGCTCCGCCCCCACAGAAAGGAATCGCAACGATGCGATCTCGCCTCGCCGCGGCCACCCTGGCCGCCATCGCGATCGCCGCCCTCACCGCCTGCAGCAGCGCCGGCGGCACCCAGCCGCCTGCCACCACGGCCGGAGGCGGCGCACCGCCCGCCACCACGGCGGCCGCCGGTGGCCAGGCAGTCACCATCGCGTTCCTCATGCCGTGCTCGACCTGCGCCGATCGGTTCGAGAGCAAGGACAAGCCGTACTTCGAGGCGGCCGTCAAGGCGCTCGACCCGAATGCGACCGTGATCGCCAACAACGCGCAGGGCTCGGCCGACACCCAGCTGCAGCAGGCCGAGTCCGCGTTGACCAACGGCGCCAAGGTGATCGTCGTCAGCCCGTACACCGCGCAGGCGGGGGCATCGATCGTGGAGAAGGCGCACGCCGACGGCGCGAAGGTGCTCGCCTACGACGGCAACATCGAGGGCGCCGTGCCCGACGGCTACGTCTCCTTCGAGAACGAGACGGTCGGCGAGCTGCAGGGACAGTACCTGCTGGACAACCTCAAGGACGGCTCGACCGTCGTCATGATCAACGGCGACACCACCTCGGCACCTGGTGCCGCCTTCAAGGCGGGCGCGCACAAGGTCCTGGATCCCGCGTTTGCCTCGGGCAAGCTCAAGCTCGGATACGAGTCGGACACGCCGGGCTTCGACCCGGCGACCGGTCAGCGCGAGATGGAGCAGGCGCTGACCAAGGTCAACGACAAGGTCGACGGCGTGCTGGCACCCAACGACGGGCTCGCCACCGCGGTGATCACGGCGCTGACCGCTCGTCAGCTCAACGGGAAGGTGCTCGTCACCGGCCAGGACGCCACGGATGCCGGCCTGACCAGCATCATCCTGGGTGACCAGTCGATGACCGTCTACAAGTCGATCCACGACGAGGCGACGACCGCCGCCAAGCTGGCGCTGGCCCTGGCGACCGGGGACGACGCGACGTTCAAGGCGACCGCGACCCAGTCGGTCAACAACGGCACCGGCGACATCCCGTCCGTGCTGCTCAAGCCCGTCGCGGTCACGAAGGACAACATCGCGGACACGGTCATCAAGGACGGGTTCACGACCAAGGCCAAGATCTGCGTCGGCGCGGCGGCGAGCAAGTGCCCACTGTGATGAAGACCGCGCTGCAGGACGGGTCGGAAGCGACGACCCGACCCGTCCTGCAGATGCGGGGCATCGGCAAGCGTTACGGGCACGTCGTCGCCCTGGAGGGTGTCGACTTCGACGTGCACGCCGGGGAGATCGTCGCTCTCGTCGGCGACAACGGCGCAGGCAAGTCGACCCTGGTCAAGGCCATCGCCGGCACGCACCGCATCGACGAGGGCACGATCCTCGTCGACGGCGAACCGGCCGAGATCGGGTCACCCGCCGCGGCGACCCGCCTCGGGATCGAAACCGTCTACCAGGACCTCGCGCTGTGCGACAACCTCGACGTGGTCGCCAACCTGTACCTCGGTCGCGAAGTGCGCCGCAACCGGACACCGTTCGTCGACCGGGAGGTGATGGAGCGCGACGCGGCCGCGGTGATCGCCGACTTGGCGGCGCATCTCCCCAGGCTCGACGCGCCGGTGGCGGCGCTGTCCGGCGGTCAGCGTCAAGCCGTCGCCGTCAGCCGGGCCGCCCTGTGGGGCTCACGCATCGTGCTGCTCGACGAGCCGACGGCCGCCCTCGGCGTCGCCCAGACGGCGATGGTCTACCGACTGGTGCGCAGCCTGCGCGACCGCGGGCTCGGTGTCGTCGTCATCTCCCACAACATGGCCGACGTCTTCGCGGTCGCCGACCGGATCTGCGTCCTCCGGCTCGGGCGCAACGCCGGCACGTTCAGCACCGGCCAAACGACCCCCGACCAGGTGGTGGCCGCCATCACCGGGAGCACCGAGGTCACCACCGGGAAGGACGCCTGATGGCCACCACGACCTCCGCGCTCGGCGCGGCAACACCGGCACACCAGGACGAGGCGCCCGGCAGCGTCGCGCGACGCGGCGTGCACTTCTCCGGACCCGTCCTGGTGCTGGTCGGAATGGCCGCAGTCTGGATCGCCTTCCAGCTGCTCAACCCGCACTTCCTGACCCCGCGCAACCTTTCGAACCTCGTGCTGCAGATCGGCGTGCTCGGCACACTGTCGATCGGCATGGTTATCGTCCTCGTCCTCGGGGAGATCGACCTGTCGGTCGGGGCCATCGCCGGTGTCAGTGCAGGTGTCCTGGCTCTGACGATCCGCGACTGGCACCTGCCGGGACTTGCCGCGATCGGGCTGGCCCTGGTCATCGGCTGCCTCATCGGACTGATCCACGGCTCGGTCATCACCGCGTTCGGCATCCCGTCCTTCATCGTCACCTTGGCGGGACTGCTCGTCTGGCAGGGCGTCCAGCTGCTGGTGGTCGGCGACGGTGGCGAGATCGCGATCCGCGACCCGCTCGTCAAGGCGATCGCGTCCACGTACCTGCCCCACGCATGGGGTTGGGCGCTGGCAGTGGCGGGGATCGCGGTCGCGGCCGCGATCGTCATCGGCAAGCGGGAGCGCCGCCAGCGGTACGGCCTCGCGATCGGCTCAGTGCGCGGCACGGTCACGACGCTCGCCGTGGTCGCCGTGGTCGCCCTCGGTGGAACGGCACTGCTCAACGCCTACTTCGGCGTGCCGTGGATGCTCGTCATCCTCGTCGGGCTCCTGGCCGCGGGCACCGTCCTGATGCGGCAGACGACCTTCGGGCAGCACGCGTACGCGATCGGGGGCAACCGCGAGGCTGCCCGACGATCCGGCATCGGAGTCCGCAGGACGACGATCGTCGTCTTCGTCATCGTCTCGGCCCTGGCAGCCCTGGCCGGCGTCCTCGAGGCGTCACGGCAGTTCTCGGCCTCGAGCGCGCTCGGTGGAGGCACCCTGCAGCTCAATGCCATCGCCGCCGCCGTGATCGGCGGGACCAGCCTCTTCGGCGGACGGGGCCGCATCTACCAGGCACTGCTCGGGGCGCTGGTCGTCGGATCCGTGCAGAACGGCCTTGACCTTCTCGGCCAGCCGGCCGCGATCAAGAACATCTCCACCGGCGCCATCCTCGTGATCGCCGTGGTGGTGGACGCGATCGGACGTCGCCGACGTCTCGAACGCGGTGCCTTCGACTGAGCCCTAGACCCCTTCACACGAACCTGGACCACCCATGACCACCCCTGCCTTCCCCGACGGCTTCCTGTGGGGGACCGCGACAGCGGCCTACCAGATCGAAGGGGCCGTCGACGAGGACGGACGCACCCCGTCCATCTGGGACACGTTCTCGCACACCCCCGGCGCAGTCCTGCGCGGCGACACCGGAGACGTCGCGTGCGACCACTACCACCGGTGGCGCGACGACGTCGACCTGCTGGACGACCTCGGCGTCAACGCCTACCGGTTCTCGATCGCCTGGCCGCGCGTGATCCCCGAGCCTGGGGGCAACGTCAACCCCAAGGGCCTCGACTTCTACGAGGGGCTCGTCGACGAGCTGCTGAACCGCGGCATCACGCCCGTGGTGACGCTGTACCACTGGGACCTGCCGCAGTACCTGCAGGACCTGGGCGGCTGGGCCAACCGGGACACCGCCTACAGATTCGGCGACTACGTCGCCGCCGTCGCCGAGCGGCTCGGCGACCGTGTCCCCTACTGGCTCACCCTCAACGAGCCGTACTGCTCGGCCTTCGTCGGGCACGCGATGGGCCTGCACGCCCCCGGTGTGCGGGACGAGGCGGTGGCCGTGCGCGCGCTGCACCACCTGCTGCTCGCGCACGGCATCGGGGCCCAGCGTCTGCGGGAGCAGGGGGTCAGCGGCAAGGCCGGGATCACGTGCAACCTGACCGCTCCCTACGCGGCATCGGATGCCCCCGAGGATCTGGCGGCCGCGCGTCGGCTCGACCTCTACGAGAACCGCCTGTTCCTGGATCCCCTGTTCAAGGGCCAGTACCCGGCAGACGCGCGCGAGTACTTCCGTGGGGTCACGGCCTTCGACTTCGTCGAGGACGGCGACATGGTCACGATCGCCCAGCCGCTGGACTTCTTCGGGATCAACTACTACGAGCAGCACGCCGTGCAGGCAGACCCCGACGACGGGGTGCGTGGCTGGCGTCGGGTGCCGGATCCCGACCCGACGATCGTCGGCATCGGCGTGCACCCCGAAGGCCTGCACTCCGTGCTCACGCGGGTCGCGCGCGAGTACACGCCGCTGCCCCTCATCGTGACCGAGACCGGCATCGCCCTGCACGACTACGTCGACCCCGACGGACTCGTCCGCGACGACGAACGCATCGCGTTCTACGAGTCGCACATCCGCGCCGCCCGCCAGGCCATCGATGACGGGGTCCCGCTCGTCGGGTTCTTCCCCTGGTCCCTGCTCGACGACTTCGAATGGTCCTGGGGCTACGGCTACCGCTACGGAATGCACTACGTCGACTACGCCACCCAGGCACGCATCCCCAAGGACAGCGCCCGCTGGTTCGCCGAGGTCACCAGGGCCAACGGACTCACCAAGCCAACCCGAGGCGGCCAAGTCTGAGGGCTTCGTACGGGATCTCAGCGTCGGTCTTGAACACCAGCACAGGGCTCCGCGGTCTTTGCCTTTGGAGCGTAGTGATGGACCTCATCGCGGGAGAGGACCGACGACGCACTGGGCAGCGCTGGATGGACCGTCGCCCGGCTTCTCGGACGCGCTGAGCGAGCTCTGGATCTCGCGGCCAAGACGCCTGCGCGCAGCGTGCAGGTCACGTTGCGGGACTCCGCTCACAAGGACATCGACACGTGCTCTGGAGCTTCGGCGAACCTGCCGTCCGCTCGCCTGGGTGGCCAAGGCAACGGCTGTGCCGCTGAGGTTGCTCTCCTGACGCCATTCCGGCTGGCGCATCAACCCCAACCAGGTAACGGGATGGCCGGGCTCGGTGCACCGCGTCTCGTGGCCGAGAGCGACTGGTGCTCCGCTCGGGTGTGCGTACGAGGGGAGCACCGGTGCTGTCACGCCTCGTCGGCCCCGGCAGACGCAGGCGCCGGAAGCGACGGCCACATGAACCGGACGAGCGCGAAGGCTGCCAGGTAAGGGACAACCACTGCTGCCCGGTCGTAGTGCAGCGCCATCGCCGCGGCGACGAGAAGGATGGCGAAGGAGTCCAACCCGCGTGATGCCACGTTCCGCCGATGGGCGCGCAGGTAGCGAGATGCCAAGCCGAGGCCGAATCCCAGGGCCGCCGCAGCGATGGCAAGGACGACAATGATCACCTAGACGACCCTACCTTCAGCAGTTCCGTTCAAAGATGCCAACGCCGGCGCCGAGCATGAGCGTCACGCACGTGCCGCGGGATACTGCGGACTTCGACCGGCTGTTGATGAGCTAGGTGTACGCGCTGCAGAGCACGCTGTCCGGCGCGTTCCATGACCCCACGGCGGTGCAGAGAAGCCCTATGCCCGCGCTTCGACCCAACGTGGGGCAGGCCGGGCGCCGCGCCGAAAGACACGCTGGGGAGCAACGTGAGTCATTCACGCCAGTTCTCACCCGCCTGGCCCACCGAGGGCTTCTGAACTTTACGAACGTCCAGTTGACTCGGATCCCTTTGGCGCTGATGTGGACGGGCGCCCATTCTTCCGAAGGCGCATGTCGAGGTCGCGGGCTCAACCCAGGCGTGCCGCGGCGCGGCGTAGATCTGTGAATCGTCCGGGGTTGGTAGCCGCGTCGATCGTGAAGACCGTGGAGGCGGTGACTCCGCCTCCACGAGCTCGAATCCCTTGCCCTCCGCCCCTCTCGTCGCGGCATGCGCGGCAGGGGTGGCGCCCGCTCGCGACGCACAACGAGTTCGCAGGTTCACGGGGCACCATGGGTCGCGTCGTCGCGAGCGTCGTCGGCAGCGGAGGGCCCGGCATGGTCGACCACACGTCCGTCACCACCCTGGGTGGTGCCGGTGTGGCGCGCCCGCCAGCGGCGGGCGGCGGGGATCGTTCCGGCGGCGTGCCCCTGGGCCGCTGGCTCGTCTCGCGGGCGCGGGACCGACGCCGCGAGCGCATCGCCGGGACCGCCCTGGTGGCCGTCGCGGTGGTGCTCGCCGGCTGGACCGTGTACCTCGGCACCGCCGCCGCCCCGCGGCAGCTGCACCGCGACTGGTCCACGTGGGCCTACCTCGGGATGAACCCGCACACCCTGGCCTGGGTGGGGATCGACACCGCGGAGACCGTCGGGCTCGCGCTCATGGGCGTGCTGCTGCGGCAGGGGCGCCCGGCGACGCGCACGGTGGCGCTGCTGACGCTGCCCCTGTTCGTGCTCGACGCCTGGTTCGACATCCTCAGCTCGGTCACGCCGCACCACCTGACCATCGCGATCACCATGGCCGCCGTCTCCGAGGTGCCCGCCGCGATCCTGTGCGGCTGGGTGGCCTGGAAGGCCTCGCACTTCGCCGCGGCGCCGGTGGGCCGCCTCCGTGGGGCCGACGAGCTCGCGCGCTGAGCCGCGGCGCCAGGCCCTCAGCACGTCGACAGGTCCTTCACAGGACACCCAGGTGGCTCTCAGGTGCGTGCGATCGGATCGGCGCAGCCTCTCGGAAGGAACCCGCAGGTGACGACCCCGCCGCTCGCCCGTGCCCGAGCCGTCATGACCTCCACCCGGACGGCCGTCACCGCGGCGCTCGTCGTGGTCGTCGCGAGCATCGTGGCGTTCGCCGGGATCATGGAGGGCGTCGGCGAGAGCGGCGACGTCGCGCTGGCGGACCGGCCCACCATGGCCTGGTTCGTGGCCCACCGGGACGCGGTGGCGACGTCGCTCGCGCAGGCCATCAGCACGGTGGGCGGCAAGACGGTGCTGCCCATCATCGCCGCCGTGACGGTGGCGCTGCTGCTGTGGCGGCGGCGGTTCGACGAGGCCCTGCTGCTGACCCTGGCGCTCGGTGGCGCCGAGGCCGTCGCACTGGTCATCAAGCACGTGGTGGACCGTGCCCGGCCCCCGGCCGTCGACGTCGTCGGGCCCGTGGAGACCACGCTGTCCTTCCCGTCGGGGCACGCGGTGGGCACCGCGGCGTTCACGCTGGGCCTGGCCTACCTGTGGTGGCGTCGCAGCCCGCGCCTGCGTCGCGCGCTCGCCGGGTTCGTCGTGGCGCTGCTGGCCACCGTCCTCATGTCAGCGTCGCGGCTCTACCTGGGCGACCACTGGTTCACCGACGTGCTCGCCGGGGCGGTGCTGGGGGTCGGCGCCCTGGGCGTGGTGGTGCTCGCGGACCTCTGGTTGCGCCAGCACGGGCCGGCCTGGGCGCGCCCCCGGGCGTCCGTCGCGGCCCCGGCGCCGCCCGACGAGCGGGGCGACGCCCCGCGGTAGGCCGTTGGCCTGGTCGAGTCGTCCGACGAACCGCCATCATGGTCGTCGTGCCCCTGCAACCGGACGACGAGGAGCTCGACCTCATCCGCCGATCCGGCGTGGTGCTGCGGGTGGGGCGGCTGTCGCTCTCGTCGGGCACCGGCTCCTACCGCGTCAAGGCGTCGATGGCCCGGGTGGCGGCGGCGCTCGGCATCGACCGGCACGAGGCCCACGTCACGCTCACCGAGATCACGACGACCTCGCACCGTGGGCGGTCGTTCCGCACCGAGGTGCTCGAGGTGCGCAACATCGGCGTCAACACGGACCGGCTCGCCGAGCTCGAGTGGCTGGCGCAGCGCGTCGAGGCGCGCGCCGGGTGGACGGTCGAGGAGGTCGCCGCCGAGGTCGACGCGATCGAGCACAAAGGCCCCCTGTACCCGGTGGTGCTCAACGCGCTGTGGGCGGCCATCGCGTGCGCCGCGTTCGCGTTCCTCAACAGCGGCGGCCCGGTGGAGATCATCGGCGCCTTCGTCGGCGCCTTCCTGGGGCAGGGGCTGCGGCGCCTCGCGCTGCAGCGCGGGTTCAACCAGTTCGGCATCGCGCTGGTCGCCGCGGCGCTCGCCAGCGGCGCCTACCTCGGGTTCGTCGAGCTGGTCCACCTCGCCGGCCTGACGACCGGCGTCCACGAGGCCGGCTACGCCTCGGCCGCGCTGTTCCTGGTCCCCGGGTTCCCCCTGGTCACCGGCGCGCTCGACCTGGCGAAGCTCGACTTCTCCGCGGGCCTGGCCCGCCTCACGCACGCGATGATGATCCTCGTCTCGGCCGCGTTCTCGGTGTGGGCGGTGTCGATCATCGTCGGCCTCTCGCCGGACCCGCCGCAGCCCATGGCGCTGGGGACCGTGGCCCTGGTGCTGCTGCGGGCCGTGGCGTCGTTCGTCGGCGTGCTGGGGTTCGCGCTCATGTTCAACAGCCCGCGGCGCATGGCCCTGGTGGCCGCGCTCGTGGCGACGGTGCCGAACGTGCTGCGGATCGCCCTGGTGGAGCACGTGCAGTGGCCGCCGCAGGCCGCCGCCGCCGCGGCCGCGTGCCTCGTCGGACTGCTGGCCGCGTGGGTGGCGCCGCGGCTCAACATCCCCCGGATCACCGTCTACGTCCCCGCGGTGACGATCATGGTCCCGGGCGTGCCCGCCTACCGGGCGGTGTTCTACCTGTCCAACGGCGACATCACGCACGCGATGTCGTACGGCGTCTCGGCCGCGCTGGTCGTCGCGGCCCTCGCGATCGGGCTGGGCATCGCGCGGATGCTCACCGACCGCCAGTGGGGGCTCGAGCACTGACGCCTTTTGTCCGGCGCCGCCTGGCGCCTGTAGCCTGTCCCCCGTCTTGGAGACGTCGCATAGTGGCCTAGTGCGCGGCCCTGCTAAGGCCGTGTAGGGGGTTACCCCTACCGTGGGTTCAAATCCCACCGTCTCCGCTCCTTGGCCTTGCTATGCCGTCTGACCTGGGGAGATCCTCTCCGCAAGGGCCAGACTCACGAGAAGCTCGTGGAAGCGGTCGCTCCGGCCGGTCTGGATGACCTTGGCATTGGCGCTGTTGCCGATCGCCAGGCTCCCGGCGGTGTGCTGCAGGTTGAGGCATGACTGCCTTGCTCCTGTGCTCGCCGTGCGGCCATCGTGAGCCAATCGGGTCAGCGCGTTGCTGGGCGTCAATTGGCCGCCGGTCTCCTTGGGCAATACCAGGTCGCGAGCTGCCCGGCCGGAGCACGCACGCCGCCGGCCTGAGTGGCCGAGACCGATGACCGCGAGCCGATGATCGAAGTTGAGGCTTCCAACCCGCTCGCCAGGGTGCACCAGGTGGTTGCTCTCGTCATCCGCGCCGCACCGCCACTGATCGCTGCAGTGCCCGGAAGGCTGACCGCCATCCTCGCTGTGCCGACGGGCCATCAATCGACCCTCGTGGAGCCGGTGGGCACCATCCCTTATGGCCCTCGCCGGGCGATCAGGGCACCCCCGGCCCCGCGCTGGTGGGCTGCTGATGACCGCCGCCAGCCGCGCTCCGACGGTGTCTGGTGGCCGGCCGGGCACGACCGTCCGTCTCCGCCGGACCGAGGTGTGTCCTCAACGGCGGGTGAAGTCTCCCACCGCACGGGTGCGACGGTCGTTGTTCCGAAGCGCGTGGATGCGATCTACCTGCGAAGACGCAATCCAAGATGCGTCGCTCGAGTGAACCTTCATAGACTCGCGAACGTTGGAACAGTGTCGAATGAAGAGCGTCACGGCGTCGGAAGCAGCGTCGTCTTAACGTCGTAGTAGTGTCGTGGCATGGGGAGAGGTGACGCAACGATGACTGCAACGCGCGTACGCGCAGGTGCACGAACCGTCCGCCCGCAGGAGTTCACACTCGGCCAGATCACTCGGCATCTGATTGAGAACCTGGGTCCGAAGCTCACGGCCTTCATCGTCGAGCGAGACGTTCAGACAGTGACGCGATGGGCCAGGGACCAGCAGACGCCGCCACAGGACGAAGTCGAGCGCAAGTTGCGAGCTACCTTCGACGTCCTTCAGTTGCTCCTGAGTGCGGGCGACTCTCGGCACGTCGTTCGGGCGTGGTTCGTCGGCATGAACCCGCAGCTTGACGACGCATCCCCGGCCGAGTCCATGGCGGCCGGACACCTACGAGAGGTGATGGCAGCGGCCAGGGCATTCGCTGCAGGCGGGTGAGCGCGGGTGATCTTGTTCCGGCCACGGTGACGATTCCCGACGTCGTCTACAGAGTGGCTACCACCACCCGAGGCGCAAGATTCAGCGCGTTCAGCCCGATGGATGCCCAACTGACGCATGCCGGGAACAGGTTCGACGTGCCCGGCGGTGGAGTCCTCTACTGCTGTTCGGAGATCGAGGGCTGCTACCGCGAGACGCTGGCCCGGCTGCGCGTGAGCCCGGCGATGCGGCAGCTGGATGAGGACAACGACAACCAGTACATGCGCGCGGGCTGCATCCCCAGCTCGTGGCGCGAGAGCCGCCGCATCTTCAGCTTCCGGATCCCGGGGGCGCTCCCGTTCCTCGACGTCGAGGCGCAGAGCACGATGACGGTCCTTGACGCGGTCCTCGCTCCGCGCCCCGACCCGATCGACGTGGCCGCGGTCCGCGGCGGCGATCGGCTGCTGACCCGCGAGATCGCGTTGTGGGCGTACGTCCAGGTCGACGGAGACGGCGACCCGCTCTACGGCGGCATCCGCTACTTCTCCCGCGTCGGCAACTTCGCCTGCTGGGCGATCTTCGCCGAGACCTACCTGGAGGAAGTGGACCCTCCCCGAGGGATTGGTCTCAGCGACCCCGCGCTGGTGCGCACTGCTCGGGAGTTTGGCCTCACGCTCAACTAGCTCGGTGGTGTTCGGAACCGTCACATCTACTACTACGCCTCCTTTGATGCGGTCGGCTGCAAACTCGTGCCACCGGCCGCTTTGGCCTGTTCGACCCCCGAAGCATGTGCTGCTGGCCGATGGAAGCATGTGCGGCAAGCCCGACTTGCGTTTCGACGGTCCGCTCAGAACCCCAGCATGGGGCTGGCGAGTTCGGCGAGCCCGGTCATGACCATCGGAAACGCGGCCGCCGGGTGACAGTGCGGCCGGCGGCAGGCTCACCTCGTTCGTGAGCGGCTCACCTCTCAGGTCCGCGGGTCGAGCGCGCGATGCCGTGCCGGTGAGTGGCGTCCCTGATAGTGGTGTAGCCGTGGTGCCGTGGTCGTCGTTGTAGACGACGAGGCGGTCACCGCGTGATCCTTCGAGTGAACATCTCACAGCACTCTCGAATGGAGCATCACGATGACCGCACCTGACATTGTCGACCCCGCCGGCCT
>JAJYTJ010000161.1 GCA_021793115.1 Actinomycetes bacterium
GGGAGCGCAGTGCTTCTCGCCGCCGCGGCGATCCGGCTGGGCGTCGTGCTGGGGCGCCTGCGCATCGCCGCTGGCATCGCCCTGGTCCGCGTGGGCCAGGAACGGTGGCGAACGCGGCGTGCCGACCGAGACGTGAAATGAGCCGGTCCGCGGCAGGAAGGCCGCCACGCTGGTCGTCGTATCCGCGCTCAACCGCTCGTTCGCGCAGCCGGTCTACGTGGTCGACGACCTCTCGCACAAGCGGTCGCTGCTCGAGTCGCAGATCGCGAACGCGCACCGGCAGCGAGACGACCTGGAATCGGCCCCGAGGAGCTCTCTGGGCAGCTCGCGCGGACCCAGACCGAGCTGCAGAACGTCGACGACAAGATCCCAGCGGCGCACGCGAGCCTTGACGCCCGCGACAGCGGCGCTCGCGCAGGCACAACGCGAGCGGCGGCTGGTCGCCGAGCATCTCGTGGACGCCGGGCGGCAGCGTGCGGCCATCGCGCACGAGACCGCTGACGGCGCGGCCGAGGAGCAGCGGTTGCGCCAGGCCGTCGGGGCGAGGGCCGGAGTGCCTACCGCGACCGCGGCGCTGTCACCGCCGGACCCGTTGACCCGCTACGTCGTGGCCGCCCCGAGGGCGTTGCCCGCGAGCCACACGTGCGCCTTCATCAACCCTTCATCGACCGCCAGCCAGACATTGACGCGCGTCCACAAGGCTGGACGACGACGTGGTGGTCCGGCGGCGCGGCGCGCTCCGCTGACGTCGGCCACCGGGAGGAAGAGGCGATGAACCAGCCCACCGCGCACCCCACGGACACGGTCCGGGAGAACGACGACACCCACCCCGTGAGCGCGTAGCCGGTCGGCCGAGATCACGCCAGCATGGGACGACACTCCGGTAGCGCGCTGCCGCCCGGTTCCCCTCGGGAGCGCGCGTCCGCATCAAGCCGCACTCCCGCAACGAGCCGGCCCCTGGTCGCCGTCGGCCGCGTCCTGGTGGTGGCGGCGATGCTCATGGCCCTGACCGCGTCAGCCTGGGGTGCTCCGCTCCGTGGCACTGTCTCCGGCGGAGGAGTCAGCACCGTGGAGGCACTGACGTCCCGGGCGGTCGTCCCGTCTCCACCTGCCGCTCTCGTGTCCCGCGGCAGCGCCGGCGGGCAGGACCTCGGGTCGCTCTCGGGCGCCGACGAGGTCTCCCGGTCCATGCCGCGCACCGAGTTCCGCACGGATGACGGGAAGACCGTGGAGTGCTCGGGCCTGGTGCCCGACATCGGGACGAACGGGCACGTCCCCGACGTCTCGATGTGCGACCTGTGGCAGGCGCCCTACCGGGACCGGGCCGACGCGGTGGTGACCCTCACGAAGCTCAACGAGATGTACCGGGCCACGTTCGGCGAACCGATGTGCCTGACGTCGGCGTACCGCACGTTGGAGCAGCAGGCGGCACTCCGGCGTGCAACGCCCCAGCTTGCCGCCCCGGTGGGCCTGTCCAACCACGGGTGGGGCCTGGCGGTGGACTTCTGCCGGGAGACGTACAGCGGGACCCGGGGTGCGTGGTTGAGGGCGAACGGTCCGAACTTCGACTGGGACAATCCGGCGTGGGCGCGCACAGGCCGCGGTGGTCCCTACGAACCCTGGCACTGGGAATACGTCCCGGGAGTCAAGGCCCTCGTCGCGGCCGGGCTGGAGCGGTAGGTGCGATCGTCGGTGGCGTTGTCGATCCAGCCGACGGACTCTCACAGCCCGCTCACATGGGCCGCCGGCGGTCTCGCGGTGGTGTCGGTGGCGATCGCCGTCTGGGGGCTGCCGCCCGTGGACGTCCACGGCCCGCTGCATCGCTTCGGCGTCATGGACCCGCTGTGCGGCGGCACGCGGGCCGCCCACTTCGCGCTGACTGGCCAGTGGGCCGTGGCCTGGTACTACAACCCGCTCGGTCCGCTGGTGCTGATCACCGCGGCATTGGTTCTGCTCCGGGCGACGGTGGGCCTTCTCACACGACGCTGGGTCGACGTCTCGGTCACGCTCACCCGCCGCGCCGGGCGCGCCCTGATCGCGACAGCGTTGCTCGTTGCGCTCGGGATGACAGTGCGTCAGCAGCTCCTGGTCGCGGTCCTGCGCTGACATCGGTGCGGCGTCGGTCAGTCAGGTGGTGGGCCCGGGGGTCGGCTACCGGATGGGTCCCGGCTGACCGGTCAGCGGCGGCCGCGGGGTGCGGCGGGCAGGGTGATGGTGACGGTGGCGCCGTGGCCGGGGCCGTCGGAGCGGGCGTGCAGCGTGCCGTGGTGGGCGTCGACGATGGCGTGGGCGATGGTCAGGCCGATGCCGGAGCCGCGGCGGCCGGGGCCGGGGTTGGCGTGGGCCGGCGTGGTGGTCGGGGCGCGGTAGAAGCGCTGGACCAGCAACGGCGCCAGCTCGGGGGAGAACCCCTCGCCGTCGTCGGCGACGACCAGCCGGACCAGCGTCTGGCCGGGGTGCTGCGCGTCCGGGGCCGGGCCGTCCGCCCGGACGACGACGTGGCCACCGGCCGGGGTGTGGCGCAGCGCGTTGTCCAGCAGGTTGAGCAGGGCCTCGACGATGCGGTCGGCGTCGACGACGGCCTCGGCCGGTCCCTCCTCGCGGACCTCCAGGTCCACGCCGGCCGCTCGGTAGCGGGGGAGGAGCACCGCGACCGCGCGCCGCGCGAGGTCGGCGAGCGCGGTGGGCCGGGGGTCCAGCGCCAGCTCGCGCTCCTCGGCGCGGGAGACCGACTCGATGTCGGCGACCAGGCGGTGCAGCTGGGCCACCTGGTCGGTGAGCGTGGCGATGGTCTCGTCGTCCACCGGCAGCACGCGATCGCCGATCGCCTCGACGGTGGCCTCCAGGGAGGCGACCGGGGTGCGGAGCTGGTGCCCGAGGTCCGCGAGCAGCCGCCGGCGCGTGGCCTCCGAGGTGGACAGCCGCGCCCCGAGCCGGTTCACCGAGGCCGCGAGGTCGGTGAACTCCGGCCCGAGCGACGGGTCCGCCGCGGCCTCGTCGTAGACGCCGTTCGCGAGCCGTTGCGTGGCCCGCGCGAGCTCGGTCACGGGGGCCGCGATGCGCCGCGCGACGAGCCAGGTCACCAGGCCGGCCGCGATGATCGCCGTGAGCGTGCCGGTGCCCAGCGAGATGAGCGTGGCCTGCGTGAACGCACGCTCGACGTGCGTGGTCACCTCGGACGTCAGCTCCGGTGTCGCCGCACGGCTCAGATGGTCCATGAACACCGCGGGCGCCACCAGGAGCGAGACGGCCAGCAGCGTGCCCGCACCCGTGGCCACCACGAGCGCGACCGCCACGAACAGCCGACCGCCCAGGCCCAGGCGCGGCCCCGGCCTGCGCGGCCGACCAGGGGCCGCGCCTGGGCCGGGCCGAACCGGGGCGTCGCTCACACCGTGCCCGCGCCGGTGATCGAACCGTGCCACGCGTGGGACCGGGCCGGGCAACCGGCCGTCGCCGCCACCGCCGCGACCGAGAGGGTCGTGCACCGACGGCGTCGTACCGGTGTCACCGCTCGCCCCGTGCCTGCCGGAGGGCCGCCCGCTGCGCCTGATACGTCTCGATGTCGATCTCGCCGCGCGCGAAGCGCCTGTCGAGGATCGCTTCGGGAGACTCCGGGTCGCGGTCGTCGCGGTCGCGACCCGAGCGGCCCGATGGCAGGAGCCGCACGACCGCGTAGAGGATCACCCCCACCAGCACCAGCCAGAACAGGCCCATCCCCAGCCAGGCGCCCCAGCCCATACCGGTGCCGTACCACCCCATCATCGCCGTGCTCCCTCCGTCGGGCCGGCCCACGGCCGGACGCGTGCCGGGACGTCTGCCCGGCCACGGCACCCACCTTCGCGCGCCCGCACCCACGTCACCCCGGGTGAACGACGAAGGTTTGACGAAGGATGCCCGACGAACCCCGCGGAACAGGGAGCGTCGGCCGCGCCGTCTGCCGCCGGGGCGGGAGCGCGCCGGGTCATGAGACGGTGAGCTCGGCGTACATCCCAGCCGCGTAGTGGCCGGGGATGTTGCAGATCAGCTCGTACCGCCCGGCTGGCAGGTCGATCGTGGTCCAGCCGGCGGCACCAGACTGGATGCCATCTCCGGCGCCGGCCCCGTCGCTTCGAGAGGCCTCGCCGAGGCTGCCGGACTCGTCGACGGTGCCGTCGGCGCCGACCGGGCGTGTGCCGACCTGCTGGCCGGCCGCCAAGGGCAGCACGACGAGCTCATGGGTACGCCATCCGGCATTCGACAGCACCAGCGAGACCGTGCCCGCGGGCACCGAGGTGCGATCGAGCACCAAGTTCATCCGGCCGCCCCCCATCATTGCGCCCATGTCGACGGCCGTGACGTGCACCGTGGTGCCGGCCAGCTGCGGGACGGAGACGGCGGCCTGGCCGCCCATCATCGCGCCCCAACCGCTGCGGCCGGCGGCGGCGTTCGATCGGCCCAGCCCACCCCACGCTGCGGCCGCCGTCACCGAGCCGACGAGCAGGACCACGGCCGTCACGAGGCTCACGACCAGCCAGGTGCGCTGACGGCTGCTCCGTCCCTCCCGGCCGAGACGTCCGGCGCCGGTGGTCGGCGGTGTGGTCACCGGGCACCCCCGTCGATCAGGGCCGCGCGCTGCGACCGGTACGTCTCGATGTCGATCTCCCCGCGTGCAAACCTCTGGTTGAGGATCTCCTCGGGAGAGTCGGAACCGTGGTCACGGGGGCCGGACCGCCGCGCCGGCAGGAGCCGCACCACTGTGTAGAGGATCACGCCCAGCAGGACGATCCAGAACAGGCCCATCCCGAGCCAGTTCCCCCAGCCCACCCCCATGCCGTACCAACCCATCATCGCCGTGCTCTCCTTCCGGGGGCTGCGCACCGCGCCCAAGCGCCGGATCGGTCGTCACCAGCCCCACGACGACGACCATCCCCCGGGCGACCATGGGTTCCGTCAGGTTTTCACCTCAGGTTTGGCAGAGTTCCGAGGCGTACGGGCCAAGGCCGAGTGCTCGCGGCAGGAGTGACGAAAGGCGTCGGGGCTCGGCTGAACGTCGCGTGTTGCAGGGCCGTGCAGGTGCACCGGTTCCACGGCAGCGACCGCGCAGGTGCGCCCGGACGGGGTGGAGCGCGCCGACGCACCTGCGTGCGCTGAAGCGGGTGCCGCATGACCGAGCTCTGCGACGCGACTCGTTGGCTCACCAGCGGACTGCTGGCGTCCTATCGGCTCTCAGGGCACATTCCCCTGTGGGCCATTCGTGGTCCATGGCCGCGGCCCGGGTCTTGACTCAAGCGGCGACGTACGAGTGAGGATCGGCGTCGAAGAGCTCGGCGCACCGAGGACAGCAGAAGTGGTACTTCTCACCCTCGTACTCGCGGACGAGTCCACTCGCCTCGGCCACCGAGAGCGCAGTCGCATTGCCCTTGACGGCGCAGATCACTATCTGGTCCCCGGGCTCGAGCTCCATGCGGCCATGGCCGCCACCGCCGCAGCAACCGCTCGTCGCATTGCCGTGATTCTGATGTGCGCCGTGGTCATGACACATGACAATCCACTTTCGTAGGCTGGTCCCGCCGCGCCTGAACTGTGCTTCACCGGGCGCCGGGATATATCTGTTATGGCCGGCCCGGGCCGGCGTGTGCACTGGGCCGACGTGGTCGTCGAGGACCGATCGGACGCAATTCAGTGCTGGTGGTCCTCGTGCCCGCGGTTCCGCTCGATGGATGACGCGCGCGACTGACTTGGGTCCGGTGCTGGGCCGTGGGAGTGGTCGGCTCCGCCTCCGATCCCACCGTGCGCGCCGTGCCCGCCCGCATGCATGAGGAGCATGACCCCAACGAGCACCGCCGTCCCGATCGCCGAGGAAGATGCGCCGAACGCCCACATCGCGCCGACGAGAAGGAGGCCGCCGCCGACGAACCAGACTGTTCTCCGATATGTCACTATTGCCACCCTAGGGCGCCCCGGCGCTCCGCTGGCCGGCTGGGACAAGCCTCACCCCTGCTCGGGTCGATCGCACCAGGTTTCGTTGACATGAAACGAGAACTACGTCAATTCTTCAGATGTCCGAGGCGGTCGCCGTGGACACGTGATGGACGCATCCCGGGTCCCGTGCACCATAGGGAGGAACGCCGCGCCGGAATCCTTCCGGTGGGCTGTTCCGTTCGTCGACAACTTGGTCTGCGCCCGGTCGCCGCGAGCCGCCGGGGCCCTAGGCGAGCGAGAGGAAGACCTCCTCCACCATCAGCATCTGCGCGGACTCCTCGCTCCCTGTCTCGGACAGGCACCGCTTGAGCGCGCAGGCGGTGAGGGCGAAGCCTGCCCGATCCAGCGCCCGGCTGGCGGCGGCGAGTTGGGTGATGACGTCTTCGTAGGCGCGACCTTCCTCGAGCATTCGCGCGATGCCACCCACCTGGCCCTGCGTGCGCTTGAGGCGGTTGACGACCTTGGCTACCTCGGTCGGGTCGATCTCCATCGTTGCTCGCTTCGTCTCGTGCTCTCGAACGGGGGCCACGGTCGTCACAGAGGTCACCGGTTCATGCCGTCGTCGTGGGCCCCAGGCTCCGCAGAGCGGCCTCGAGCCGGGAGGCGGCCTGAGCGGCGATGGGGCCGAGCTCGCCATTGCCGGTGACGGCGAGCATCACGTTCGGGTCCAGGGCTTCCACCGTGGTGCGGCCCGCGGCGGACGCCCGGACCACCACATTGCAGGGCAGGAGGAGGCCGATCGACGCCTCGACCTGCAGCGCGCGATGCGCCAGTTGGGGGTTGCAGGCCCCGAGGATGACCTGCGGCGGGACGTCGGCGTCCAGCTTGGCCTTGAGGGTGGCCGCCATGTCGATCTCGGTGATGACTCCAAAACCTTCCGCGATCAGTGCCTCGCGCACCGCAGCCAGGGTTTCCTGGAACGGTCGGTCCAGGGTGGTGCTGATGCCGTAGCTCATGACGTCGGTCCTTTCGATCGGGTGCGGCTCGCCGCGGCGCGCACTGTGCAGCGAGGTCAGGCTCGTGGTCGCTTGTCGAGCAGCGTCGGCGGGGTGCCCTGCTCCCGTCGACTGCCGCGGATGGCCCGCCGGGCGACGGGGTGCCTGCCTTGAGGACTGCGAGCCGGGCCTCGATCTCGAGGCTGTTCGCTGGGTTCGCCCAGTTCGGCGAACTGCGCCTCCAGGGAGGATCTGGCGATCTCTGCCTGCCCGGCGGCGCACGCCTCTTCGCGGCGCACGGTCTCTTCGAACCGAGACATCTCGCTCGACGGGTCGAGCGCGCTGACGCTGGACATCGCACCCTGAAGCCGCAGCTCTGCCTCGGCAGTCCGCCGCCGGGCCACCAACGACCGTCGGCTTGTTTGCCATGGTGGTCCCTCTCATCGGTCGGGTGTCGGTCCCGGATGGTGCGGATGGGGGAGTTGATGCGGTCAGCACCCACCCCGCCCGTAGCCGCCGAAACCGCGGCCGTGGCCGCGCAGGAGCTGGTCGATCAGGAGCCCCCCGAGCACGGCGCCGCCTGGACCGCCCACGACCCCACCGCCTCCGCCGCGTTGCTGCTCGTCGAAGTCGGCGACGTCCTGCTGGGCCAGGTTCTGGGCGGTGCCCGCGAGCCGGTGGGCCTGCCTCGCCTCCGACAGCGCCGCGACCGGGTCGGAGTCCGAAAGGTCCTCGGCTTGCCGCGCATGGCGGGCGGCGTCGGCCAGGCGGGTGCGGGCCTCGGGTCCGACGGCACCGCGCCGGGTGTCGATGAACTCCCCGACCGCGCCGATCTGGGCCGTCGCGTGCCCGAGCACGTCCGTCAGCTGCCGACGTGCTGCAGCCACGCGTGCGGCCCGCTCGCGGTAGGGAGCAAGGCGTGGACCGAGCTCGCTCTGGGCGTGGACGACCGCGCGCAGGGCAGCGACCGGGTCCCCGTCGGCGTCGGCGCGCCGCGCCTGTGCGGCGGCGGCAGTGGCGACCGCCACCTGGGCCTGGACCTGCGGGTCCGCCGGGGCCAGGTGCTCGGCATCGGCCAGGTCCTGCTCGAGGGCGGCGACGCTGTCAGCCAGCTGGCTTGTGGCTGCGGCCAGGTGCTCCCCGGCCTGATCGACAGCGTCGAGCAGGCTTGACGCCTGGGCGACGGCCGCCTGGCTGGAACGCACGGCGACCAGCGCCGCAGCGCCGTCTCCGGCGCCTATCGCCGCCCGACCGACGCCCACCGTCGTCGTGATGCCGTCGACGAGCCGCTCGACCAGGTCTGGATTGCCGGAGACCGACGCCAAGGCTGCGGGCGAGTACGACGCAGACAGCCCGGTCACGGTGAGGCGTGCTGCGCGTACCCGTTCGCCGGCGTCGGCCGCCTGTCGAGCCACCTCGTCGAGCAGCTCAGGGGCGCGGGCCTGCAGGTCTCGCAGCGCGTCGAACTCGTGAGCGTGGGTTGCCACATCGGTGCGGATCTGAGCGCACATCCGCAGGATC
>JAJYTJ010000162.1 GCA_021793115.1 Actinomycetes bacterium
CCATGCCCCTCCCCTCCCGCGAACACGGCAGTTGGTGTCGAACACGGCAGGCAGGACTGCCGTGTTCGACACCAACTGCCGTGTTGGGCGGAGAGAAGGGGCCGGGGGGAGGGAGGGGCGGGGAGGGAGGGAGGGGAGGGGCGGGGAGGGAGGGAGGGAGGGGAGGGGCGGCGCGGGAGGCAGGGAGGGGCGGGGCGAGCCGCCCACAGCCCGGGCGAGCGCGTCCGCCGGTGCTTCGCGGCGCGACGGGCGCCGGCTCGAGCCCGCCGGAGCGGCACGGTCGGGCCGTGCGCGACGACACTCCTCGGCCCACGGTCCGGCGCGACGACGGCCTCGCGGCCCTCGTCCTGACCGGGCACCTTCCCTCGGAGGTGCGGGCCTGGCGACGTGCCGGCGTCATCTCACGCGTGCGGCGTGGGGCCTACACCATCGCCGGCCCGTCGCGCGGGCCCGCCCTCGATCGTCAGGAACAGGCCGGCGCACACATCGAGGCGGTCGCGGCCCAGCTGCGCTCCGACTACTGGTTCAGCCACGAGTCCGCAGCCCTCGTCTGGGGGTGCGCCGTCGTCGGTCTCTCGGGCAGCACCCACGTGACGCAGGAGTGGTGCGCAAGCAGGCGGGGCGATCCTCGACTCGTCCGCCACACCATCGACCTGCCGCCGGGTGAGCGCACGTTCTGGCGTGGGCTGCCCGTCACGACGCTCGCCCGCACCGCCGTCGACTGCGCGACCTCGATGACGGGCAGGAATGGTCTCGTCGTCGTCGACAGCGCCCTCCGACTCGGCGCAGATCCCGAGGAGATCCGTTCGATCCTCGGGGCGCGGGCGGGAGGCCGCGGCGTGCGACGCGCGCGCATCGTCGTCTCCCGTGCCGACCGGGCGTCGGAGTCACCGGGAGAGAGCCTCGTCCGCTGGGAGATCCTCGACGCCGGGCTTCCGGCACCCGAGCTCCAGGTCGTCGTCCGCACGCCCTCGGGGACGTATCGCCTGGACCTCGCCTGGTCGGCCGCCAGGGTGGCCGTCGAGTTCGACGGCTACGTCAAGTACTCCGGCGGCTTCGGCGCCGCGCCCGACGTCGTGTTCGCCGAGAAGCGCCGACAGGACGCGTTGGAGGCAGCCGGCTGGCTCGTCGTCCGCGTCACCTGGGACGACATGCGTGACCCGGCGCCGACGATCGCTCGCATCCGCCGCGCCCTGTCGACCCGCCTCCCCTGACACCGCGGTGCCGACCCTCCCCGCCCGGCACCGCCACTCCCCGCCCGGCACCGCCCAGCACCGCCCAGCACCGCCCAGCACCGCCCGGCGCCGAATACGGCAGTTGGTGTCGAGCACGGCAGGTGGAAATGCCGTGTTTGGGCCGAACTGCCGTGCTCGGGGGAACGGGTGCGGGGACGGGTGGCCATCGACGACCCGAAGGGCCTCACCGGTCGCGCCGCTCGCGGATCGCGCGCTGCGTCTCGAGCGTGTCCTGCCGCTCGCGCAGCGTCTGCCGCTTGTCCCACTCCTTCTTGCCGCGCGCCAGCGCGATCTCCACCTTCGCCCGCCCGTCGAGGAAGTACAGCGCCAGCGGCACGATCGTCTGACCCTTGTCGTGGCTGCGCTGCTCGAGGCGTGCGATCTCGTCGCGGTGCAGCAGCAGCTTGCGCTTGCGCCGCGGCGTGTGGTTGGTCCACGTGCCCATCGCGTACACCGGGATCTGCATGCCGTGCAGCCAGGCCTCGCCGCCCTCGATCTCGCACCACGAGTCCGTGAGGTTGGCGTGCCCGTCGCGCAGGGCCTTGACCTCGGTGCCCATGAGCACCAGGCCGGCCTCGAACACGTCCTCGATGAGGTAGTCGTGCCGCGCCTTGCGGTTCTGGGCGACGAGACGCCGCCCGGTCTGCTTGGCCATCCCGCCTCCTCCGCTCGTGACCGAGGAGCGAGCCTATACGGCGCCGACCGGCCCGGTCAGCCGCATTGCAGGCGGGTCAGATCGCCGCGATCGAGCCCGGCGCCCGCTCGGCGCGCGCGAGCGTGCGCAGCACCGCCGGCACCCCGTGCTTGCGCACCGCGAGCGTGGTGAGCACGCCGAGCACCGGCGCGATGACCTCCTCCGGCCACGCCGGCGGCTCCAGGTCGACGCTCACGGCGAGGTCGTCGCTGTGCACCACGATCTCGAGCATGCGCGAGCGCAGGTAGTCCTCGAGCGACAGGTTCCAGGCGAGCCACGGCGGGCGCACCCAGCGTTCCGCGGGCTCGGCCGGCAGGTCCGCGCGCGCCGTGCCCAGGGCCTCGAGCGCGTGGGCGAGCGCCTCCTTCGGCCCCTCCGCCGCGTCGGCGGCAGCCCGCTCCCGGATGCCCCGGTTGGCGTCCTCGTCACCACCGGCCCAGGCCGAGCGCAGGTAGTGCTCGATGAGCGGCACCGGCCGCTCGTCGGGCACCGGGGACGACAGCACCTCGGGCACGCGCGTCACCTGGCGCGCCAGGTGCGCGGCCAGCGCGCCGACCGTCATGCCCTCGAGCGCGCTCGGCTCGCCCCAGCGCCGCGCCACCTCGGGCCGGCCGACGAGCTCCAGCCCGATCGTCGCGGCCTCGACGAACACCGCTCGCACCGCCGTCATGGTCTGCCCCCTTCGTCCACCGACTCCTGGCCATCGTGCCGTGTCGTCACGCCGGCGGCAGCCCGAGGTAGGAGCGCGGGTTCACCGGGGAGCCGTTGATGTGCACCTCGAAGTGCAGGTGGCAGCCGGTCGAGTCGCCGCCGGTCATGCCCGCGTAGCCCAGCACCTGGCCGGCCGTGACGTGCTGCCCGGGGGAGACGATGAACCGGATCATGTGGCTGTAGCTCGACATGAGCGACGTGCCGTTGACCCAGCCGTGGTCGAGCATCACCTGGTTGCCGTAGCCGTTGAGGTACTTCGCCCAGACCACGGTGCCGTCCCGGCCGGCGTAGACCTCCTGACCGCAGTGGTCCATGAGGTCGATGCCGGCGTGCAGCCGCCAGATGTGGAGCACCGGCTGCAGCCGCCAGCCGAACTCGCTGGTCACGTAGATCGGGTTGTTCGCCGTCGGGTTGGAGAACCAGGCCCCCGGCAGCGCCTGGCCGGGCGCCGCGCTGGAGTGCTGCAGCGCGGCCTGCGCCTGCTGCTGCGCGATGACCTTCTTCAGGTCGGACTCGATCTGCGCGGTGGAGGCCTGCAGCGCCGCGTCCTGCTGCTGGGCCGTCGAGATCTGGCCCTGCAGCGACGCCTGCTTCGCCTGCACCTGCTGCTGCAGGCTCGCCACCTGCGCGGTGGCGTCGGCGGCGTCCTGCCTCGCCTGGTTCGCGTCGGCGACCTTCTGGTCGGCGGCCTGCTTCAGCTCGGCGATCTTCTGCTGCACGGACTGCATACGGGCGGACTGGTTGCGGGCCTGCGCCTGCAGCTCGGTGATCTGGTCGAAGACACCCGCCTGCGCGCGCTGCGCCGCCGCGAGCATCGTGTAGGTGTTGAGGAAGTCGTCGGTGCTCTGGGCCGCCAGCACCGTGGAGATGCCGGCGACGTCGCCGCCGTCGCGGTAGGCCTCGCGCGCCATCGCGCCGACGGCGTCCCGCAGCTGCGCCTGCTGCGCCTGCCCGTCGGTGATCTGCTGGGCGATCTGCTGCTGCTGGTTCTGCGCGTCGGTGAGCTGGCCGGCGATCTGCTGCTGCTCGCGCTGCGCCGTGGCCAGCGCCGTGGTGGCGTCGGAGAGCTTCTGCTGCGCCGCCTGGAGCTGGCCCTGGACGGTGAGCAGGTCGGACTCGGTCTGCGCGAGCTGGCCCGACATGTCCTCGATCGACGCCTGCAGGCTCTGCTGCTGCTGCTTGTTGGCGGCCGCCTGCGACTCGAGCTGCGACCGCTTGTGCGACAGGTCGTCGGCCCAGGCGGCCTGGCTCAGGCCGCCGACGAGCAGGGCGACCGAGGTGGCGAGCGCCGCGACGACGCGCAGGGGACGTCTCATGTCACACCCTCGTGTACCGGTTGAGGGTCACCACCGACGAGATGGCGGCCAGGAGGATGCCGATGACGACGAGCACGGGTGCCACCCGCGCCAGGTCGGCCGTGGTGACGTACGGGATCCACTGCACGGACGAGCCGAGCCAGTCGACGACGAGGTACTTGACACCCGCCCACAGCGCGCCGACCGCGAGCGCCGCGCCGATGGTCGCCGCGATCGCGCCCTCGAGCATGAACGGCAGCTCGATGAAGAAGTTGGAGGCGCCGACGAGCCGCATGATCCCCGTCTCGCGCCGCCGCGACAGCGCCGAGAGCCGGATGGTGGTGGTGATGAGCAGGATCGCGGCCAGGAGCATGACCGCCGCGAGGCCGCCGGACAGCAGCGTGGCGCGGTCCATGATGAGGAACATCCGGTCGAAGAGCTGGCGCTGGTCCTGCACCTGCTCCACGCCCTGCATGCCGGACAGCACGTCCGCGACCACCTGGTACTTCGTCGGGTCGGCGAGCTTGATCCGGTAGGACGCCTGCATGTCGTCGACGGTGGCGAGGCTCGCCATGAAGTCGCCCGCGAACCGCTTCTCGAACGAGGCGTACGCCTCCTGCTTGGACTCGAAGTACACGTGCTGCACGTACGGCGCGACCTCGGGCTGCGCGAGCGCCGCCTTGATCTTCGTCTCCTGGTCGGGCGTGACCTCGCCCGCGGCGCACGTGGGGGCCGTGGAGTGCGTCGGGCACAGGTAGGCGGCCACCTCGACCTTGCCGTACCAGTCGTCCTTCATCTTGCCGATCTGCGTCTGCAGCAGGGAGGCGACGCCGACGAAGGTGAGGGACACGAACGTCACGAGGATGACGGAGATCGTCATCGACAGGTTGCGGCGCAGGCCGATGCCGATCTCGCTGAAGATGAACCGGAGCCTCATCGCGTCACCGGTCCGATCCGTAGACGCCACGCGACTGGTCGCGGACGAGGGCTCCGGTGTCGAGCTCCACGACGCGCTTGCGCATCTGGTCGACGATCTCGTCGTCGTGCGTGGCCATGACCACCGTGGTGCCGGTGCGGTTGATGCGGTCCAGGAGGCGCATGATCCCCAGGCTCGTCGTCGGGTCGAGGTTCCCCGTGGGCTCGTCGGCCAGCAGGATGTCGGGGCGGTTGACGAAGGCGCGCGCGATCGCGACGCGCTGCTGCTCGCCGCCCGACAGCTCGTGCGGCCGGCGCTTCTCCTTGCCCGCCAGGCCGACCATCTCGAGCACGTCCGGCACGGTGGTGAGGATGTGGTGCCGCGGCTTGCCGATGACCTGCAGCGCGAACGCGACGTTCTCGAAGACGGTCTTGGTGGGCAGCAGGCGGAAGTCCTGGAACACCGCGCCGATCTTGCGGCGCATGTGCGGCACCTTCCAGCTCGACAGCGTGCCGAGCTCCTTGCCGGCCACCCAGACCTTGCCCGCGCTGGCCCGCTCCTCACGCAGCACGAGCCGCAGGAACGTGGACTTGCCGGAGCCGGAGGCGCCGACGAGGAACACGAACTCGCCGCGCTCGACGTCCAGGGTCACCCGGTCGAGCGCGGGGCGGGCGCCCCGCGCGTAGACCTTGGTGACGTTCTCGAACCGGATCACGTGACCTCGTCGGACCTCGCGGTCCGTGCGGACCTGCCGGGACCCGGCGCGCCGGGCCGGCCCACGCGTCGCGGGCCAGATTCGAGGCTACGAACGGCCGTTCGGGACGGCGGGCAGGACACGCCGCGCGGCGCGCCTGTGAATCGCCGGCATGGTGGACACATGTCCGACTCGCCCCAATTGCCCGGCAGGGTCGGCCGGCCGGGGTGCCCGGCCGGTCAACTGGCGGTCGAGGGCGAGCGGCGCCAGCGGATGCCGGCCTCGAGGAAGCCGTCGATGTCGCCGTCGAAGACGGCGGCCGGGTTGCCGACCTCGTACTCGGTGCGCAGGTCCTTGACCATCTGGTACGGGTGCAGCACGTAGGAGCGCATCTGGTCGCCCCAGCTGGCCTTGATGTCGCCCGCCAGCTCCTTCTTCTTCGCGTCCTCCTCCTGCTGGCGCAGCACCAGCAGCCGGGACTGCAGCACGCGCATGGCGGCGGCGCGGTTCTGGATCTGGCTCTTCTCGTCCTGCATGGACACGACGAGGCCGGTGGGCAGGTGGGTGATGCGCACGGCGGAGTCGGTGGTGTTGACCGACTGGCCCCCCGGACCCGACGAGCGGAACACGTCGATGCGGATGTCCGTCTCGGGGACGTCGATGTGGTCGGTCTGCTCGATGAGCGGGATCACCTCGACCGCCGCGAAGCTCGTCTGCCGGCGGCCCTGGTTGTCGAACGGCGAGATCCGCACGAGCCGGTGCGTGCCCGCCTCGACGGACAGGTTCCCGTAGGCGTACGGCACCTTGACCTCGAACGTCGCGGACTTGATGCCGGCCTCCTCGGCGAGGCTCGTGTCGAGCACCTTCGTCGGGTAGCCGTGGCGCTCGGCCCAGCGCAGGTACATCCGCAGCAGCATCTCGGCGAAGTCCGCCGCGTCGACGCCGCCCGCGCCGGACCGGATCGTCACGACGGCCTCGCGCTGGTCGTACTCGCCGTTGAGCAGCGTGCGGACCTCGAGCTCGCCGAGGTCCCTGCGGATTCCGACCAGCTCGCCCTCGGCCTCCACCACCGTGTCGGCGTCGTCCTCCTCGGCCGCCAGCTCCGCGAGCGCCTCGAGGTCGTCGATGCGGGCCGCCAGCCGGTCGACGCGGTCCAGCTCCGCCTGCGTCGCGGACAGTGCGCTCGTCACCTGCTGCGCGTGCTCGGGGTCGTCCCACAGGTCGGGAACCGACGCCTGCTCGGAGAGCTCCGCGATCTTGGCCGTGAGCACCGTCGGGTCGCTCACCGCGCGGATGGACTCCAGGGTGCTGCGCAGCTCGCGGATCTCGGCGGGGAAGTCGGTGGTGGCCACGACCGTCCAGGGTACCGGGCGGCGTCCTGCCGGCCGGCCGCGCCGCCGGGGCCGCGGCGGAAGTGTGAGACGCTAGGGCCTTGAGGGCGTCGCTGTGCGCGCCCCGCGTCGTGGAGAACTCCCCGAGCCCCTTCCGTCGTCCTGTGCGGCCGCGTCCAGCGGCCGCCGACGACAGCGGCCCGGTCGCTCGCGCGGCGGACCCACGACCCCCGCAGCCGCGACCCGCGGCGCCCGACCTGCCGCGGCCCTGCGCCCGGCGCCCGAAAGGCTTCCCATGACCACCTTCGCCGATCTCGGCGTGCCCGCCTCCCTCGCCGCGTGCCTGGCGGAGCAGGGCATCACCGCCCCGTTCCCCATCCAGACCGCCACGCTGCCCGACTCGCTCGCCGGCCGCGACGTGCTCGGCCGCGGCCGTACCGGGTCCGGCAAGACGCTCGCGTTCGCCCTGCCGCTCGTCGCGCGACTCGCGGCCTCGCCGTCGGGCCGCGCCCGGTCGCGCCGGCCCCGCGGGCTCGTGCTGTGCCCGACGCGCGAGCTGGCCAACCAGATCGACGCGGTGCTCGCTCCCCTGGCAGCAGCGGTCGGCCTGCGCACGACGACGATCTTCGGCGGCGTCTCGCAGTCGCGCCAGGTCGCCGCGCTGGACGCGGGCATCGACATCGTCGTGGCCTGCCCCGGGCGCCTCGAGGACCTGCTCAACCAGAAGGTCCTCACACTCGACCAGGTCGCGGTGACGGTGCTCGACGAGGCCGACCACATGGCCGACCTCGGCTTCCTGCCGGGCGTCAAGCGCATCCTCGACCGCACGCCGGCCGGCGGCCAGCGCATGCTGTTCTCGGCCACGCTCGACAACGGCGTGGACGTGCTGGTGCGCCGATACCTCACGCAGCCGGTGCACCACTCGGTGGACCCCGCGCAGTCGCCGGTGGACCAGATGACCCACCACGTGCTCGAGGTGACCGACGCCGCGGCGAAGCAGGCCGTGGTGCGCCAGC
Organism: Actinomycetes bacterium; assembly: GCA_021793115.1. The sequence continues at coordinate 7,893 of JAJYTJ010000162.1, forward strand.
TCGCCGGCGGTACCGGGCGGCGCGTCCTGTTCCTGCGCACCAAGCACCACGCGAAGAAGCTCGCCAAGCAGCTGGTGGCCGAGGGCATCGCCGCGGTGGAGCTCCACGGCAACCTGGGCCAGTCGGCCCGCGAGCGCAACCTGGCCGCGTTCGGCTCGGGCGACGCCACCGTGCTGGTGGCCACGGACATCGCCGCGCGCGGCATCCACGTCGACGACGTCGAGCTCGTCGTGCACGTCGACCCGCCCGCCGAGAGCAAGGCGTACCTGCACCGCTCCGGTCGCACCGCACGCGCCGGCGCCGAGGGCGTCGTCGTGACGGTCGTGCTGCCCGAGGAGCGCGCGGACGTGCGCGCCATGACGCGCGCCGCGAAGATCACCGTCCGGCCGCAGGCCGTCACGCCGGGCGACGCCACGGTCGGCGCCCTCGCCGGCGAGCCTGCGCCGCGCCGTGCCGTGCCGGTCGTCGCTCCGGCCGCGCCCGCCCCCGCACGCGCCTCCGGGGCCGGCGGGCGTGGCCGCGGA
>JAJYTJ010000163.1 GCA_021793115.1 Actinomycetes bacterium
CGCTCCAGCCGTCGCGCGACGGCGTCGTCCCGCAGGACGTTCGGGTTCATGGTGACGAACACGCACCCGAGAGCGCCGAGGTGGCGAGCGAGCTCCCGCGTGAAGGCGTCGACGAGACCGTCGTCCGTGAAGTCCAGGAGCGGCCCGGAGGAGATGTCGGCGGTGACGAGCCTCCCGTGGCGCACGCTGAGCACGAACGCCGCCCCGACGACACGATCCGGTCCCTCGCCCCTCACCAGGCCGAGCAGCGACGTCGTCCACTCGCTCAGCTCGCGCAGCCTGGCGCCCTGCGGGGACTGCGCGAAGTTGGGCCGGGGGTCGCGCGCCGCGCGCGCCTCGAACTCCTCGGCGGTGATCTCCTCGATCCGCCACTGACTCTCAGCCACGCCGATCTCGACACTCCCTCTGCTCATGACGCTGGACGGTTCCGCCGCAGATGCGGCTCGATGATCTCAGCCGCGCGCCCGGATGACGCCACGCAGGCGCGCCACGGCGGGGGCGACGAACTCTGACAGCTCCTTGACGTGCATCACCTTGAGCAGCCCCAGGTAGACCAGCATCATGGCGAGGCTCACCCCGGTGAACGACAGCGCGGCGCCGCCGACGGAGTCCTGGCCCGCCGCGGGCAGCAGCCGCATGGCCAGCCAGCCGAGCACGCCGATCGCCAGTCCCGCCAGCACCACGCGCGAGAAGGTGGACACGACCCTCGCCCCGTCGAGCGACCCGCCGAGGAGCGCCCGCAGCGAGCGGAGCCGCAGCCCCGCGCCGACCGTGAAGCTGACCGTCTGGGCGGCAGCGATGCCCACCACCCACCACTGCACCGGCAGCACCACGACGGTGACCAGCGAGAGCGCAACCCCGATCGCCGAGACGAGCAGCTGGATCCAGAACACGGTGGACGGGCGCCCGAAGGCGAAGAAGACCCGCTGGACGAGGGCCGTCATCCCGGTGGGGATGAGGCCTGCCGCCAGGGGGACGAGTACCTGCGCGATGACGCGGACGTCGGCCGTGGGCAGGCCGGGAAGCAGCAGGCGCGTCAGTGGCACGGACAGCACGATGAACTCGGCCGTGAAGAAGGTGGTGAAGAGGCCGATGGTGCGCAGGCCGTAGGAGAAGTCGCGGCGGACCGCGGCCACGTCGCCCTGGACCGCCGAGTCGCTCATCCGCGTGAAGATGGCGGTGATGATCGAGACGGTGATGAGCGCGTGGGGGATGACGTAGATGATGGTGGCCTGGCTGAGCGCGGCGTTCGCGGCCACGTGCGTGATGCCGGCGCGCTCGCCGGCGGGCTGGGCCGACGAGGCGATCTTGTAGATCACCCAGGTGGCCGCCTCGCCGAGCATGAGGGCGCCGACCACCCATCCGCCCAGGCGCGCGGTCTCCCGCAGCCCCCAGCCCCGCAGCCCCCAGCGTGGCCGGAAGCGGATGCCGGCACGCCGCAGCGGGATGAAGAGCACGACCGCCTGGATGACGATGCCGACGAGCGCGGTTCCCGCCAGCAGCGTCACCTGCTGGTGGTCCCACGTGCCGCCGTAGTGGTGCCCGAACATCGCGATGAACGCGCCGAAGCCGATGAGTGAGACGAGGTTGTTGAGCACCGGCGCCCACATGAACGCGGTGAAGTGCCCGCGGGCGTTGAGCACCTGGCCGAGCAGCATGTAGAGGCCGTAGAAGAAGACCTCGGGGATGCACCAGAAGGCGAAGGCGACGGCCAGCTGCGTCTGCTCGTGCGTCCAGCCGTGGGTGTACAGGGAGACGAGGGCGCCGGCGCTGAGCGTGAGCCCGACGGTGAGCAGCGCGAGCACGCCCAGGGCGACGGTGAAGATGCGGTTGACGAACTCGTCGCCGTAGCCACGCCCCCGCCGGTATGCCTTGACGAACTGCGGCACGAGGATCGAGTTGAAGATGCCCGCGGCCAGGATCGTGTACAGGAAGTTCGGCAGGTTGTTGGCCACGTCGAACGCGTTGGCGGCGATCCCGGTCGCACCGATGGCGGCGGTGAGCGTGGCGTTGCGGGCGAGCCCGAGCACGCGGCTGGCCAGGGTGCCGCTCGCCATGGCCATCGCCGACGCGGAGGCGGAGGACGGCTTCGCGCCGGTCTCCTCCCGAGCGCCCGGGGCGGCGTCCGTCCCGGTCACCGAGGTCGGGACGGACGGCTCGGCGGCGGGGTCCGCGGCCGTGCCCCGGCCGCTCTCGTCCTGCCGGTCGACGTCGACGTCGACGCCGCGCAGGGCACGCCTGTCGGCGCCGGCGACCAGGAAGGCACCGGTCTCGTCGACGCCCAGGTCGACGTCGGGCAGGGTCTCGCTCACCAAGAGGGCGTCGTAGGCGGGCACGAGATCCTCGAGCGCGGTCGGCGCGTCGCCGCCGCTCTCGAGGTGCCGCCGGGGGCGCTGCGCGCTCGCCGCGTCCGGCTCCGTCGGGCGAGGGTGCGGCTCGACCAGGATGTCGTCGCGGGAGCGTGGCAGGTGGCGCCCCTTCGGTGCCGGCGAGGCGACCGTCGGGTCACCCTGCTCGTCCGGCCGCTCCGCGTCGTCCACCGGTCTCCTCTCTACCGCCGCCTGAAGCAGAGGCCCGCGGTCGGAGCGCAACGGCGCCCGCCCAGCATAGTCGACGGCCCCCCGGCGGCCTCCCTGTGCAGGTCACAGGGCTGACGGGGTCTCGTCGCTCAGCCGGCGGTCGCCGTCTCACGAGCCGCGTCGCCCCGGTGGCGGAGCGCCCGCATCGTCCGCTTGGCGAGCGGCAGCAGCCGGGTCCACGCGTCGTACAGCGGCGAGAACGGCACGTCGAGCGTGCCCACCATGGCGTCCTCGTGCTTGGCCAGGCTGCGCTTGAAGTCGCTGATGCCGTCGTTGAGCAGGCCGTTGAGGTCGAACCTCGCCAGCCCGTCCTGCTGCGCGATCTCCACGGACCGCCAGTAGACGGGGGTGGTCGCGCGCATCTTGCGGCCCGCGGCGGTGCCGCCGCCGTAGAGCTGGAACGACGTGCGCGCGGAGTTGACGCACCACGAGAAGGACACGGGCTCCTCGTCGCGGTACGCCGCGACGAGCACCGAGCGCTCCCCCAGCTCACGGTGCACCGAGAGGTAGTACTCGTCCGAGTGGAGCGCGAAGTCGGCGCGCCGGGCCGTCTCCCGGTACACGTCGAGCACCGCGCGCACCTCGCGCTCGGTCGTGACGCGGCGGATGTCCATGCCGTCCCGGGCGGCCTTGCGGATGTCGTGCCGCGGTGAGCGGTCCATGTCGGAGAGCAGCTCGTCGGCCGACCTCGTGAGGTCCAGGACCACGGTCGTCGGCACCAGCACGGTCGGGCCGCCCTCCCGCACCCCGGGCAGGTCCGGCCCGGACCCGGCGGCCCAGTCGGGCTCGAGCGACACGCCGATGCCGCCGACGTGCTCGCGGCACCAGTCGACGACCGCCGTGGCGACGGCCGCGCGCCGCTCACGGGACCCACCGGCCTCGTCGTCCCCGACCACCACCGGGCCGCGCGGCACGTACGAGAGCCGGCCGAACGGTGCCGGCAGGCGCCGGACGAGCACCTGCGCAAGCCCGACGAGCGTGTCACCGTCCGTCACCCGGAGCCGGTGCGGCGTCCACGCCCCGGCCGCCTTGACCTGGCCCCACCCCCACAGCTGCAGCGGGTGCCCACCCAGCGCGAGGACCTCGCGGTCCCACGCGTCGCGGGACGTGACGGGGTCGGCCGTCAGCGCGGTCGGCGGCACGTCAGACCTCGCCCTCCCGCCGGTCGCCCGACCAGTCGGTGTGGAACGTGCCCTCGCGGTCCGTGCGCTGGTAGGTGTGCGCGCCGAAGTAGTCGCGCTGCGCCTGCGTCAGCGCGGCGGGCAGGCGTTCGGCGCGCACCGCGTCGTAGTAGGCCAGCGACGAGGCGAAGGCCGGCGCCGGGACGCCGTGCGTCGCCGCGGCGGCCACGATCCGCCGCCAGGCGGCCAGGCCCTCGCCGACCACGCCCGTGAAGTACGGGTCGGCCAGGAGCAGCGGCAGCTCGGGGTCCCGCGTGTACGCCTCCGTGATGCGGTCGAGGAACCGCGCCCGGATGATGCAGCCGCCGCGCCAGATCCGGGCCATCGCGCCGCGGTCGATGCCCCAGCCGTACTGCGCCGAGGCGGCGGCGATCTGGTCGAAGCCCTGCGAGTAGGCGACGACCTTCGACGCGTAGAGCGCCGCGCGCACGTCGTCGACGAACGCTGCCTCGTCGGCCACCGCCCACGGCTCCGTGTGCCCCGGGAGCACGCCCCGCGCGGCCTGCCGCTGGGCCACGCCGCCGGACAGCGCGCGGGCGAACGTCGCCTCGGCGATGCCCGTCACCGGCACGCCGAGGTCGAGCGCGTTCTGCACCGTCCAGCGGCCGGTGCCCTTCTGCTCCGCCCGGTCGGCCACGACGTCGACGAAGGCCCGGCCCGTCGCCGCGTCGGTGTGGGCGAGCACGTCCGCGGTGATCTCGATGAGGTAGGACTCCAGGTCGCCGGCGTTCCACGAGGCGAACACCTCGCCCACGCGGGCCGCGGACCAGCCGAGCCCCTGCCGCAGCAGGTCGTACGCCTCGCCGATGAGCTGCATGTCGGCGTACTCGATGCCGTTGTGGACCATCTTGACGAAGTGGCCCGCGCCGTCCGGCCCGACGTGCGTGCAGCACGGCACGCCGTCGACGTGCGCCGAGATGGTCTCGAGGACCGGGCCGAGGGTCGCGTAGGCCTCGGGGGTACCCCCGGGCATGATCGACGGCCCGTTGAGCGCGCCCTCCTCGCCTCCCGAGACGCCGGTGCCGACGAAGTGCAGGCCCTGGGCGCGCAGCGCCGCCTCGCGCCGCACGGTGTCCGGGAAGTGGGCGTTGCCGGCGTCGACGACGATGTCGCCGGCCTCGAGCAGCGGCGTCAGCTCGTCGATGACCGCGTCCGTCGCCGGGCCCGCGTTGACCATGACGACGACGGTCCGCGGCCGCGCCAGGCTGGAGACGAACTCCGCCATCGAGCCCGACGCCAGGAAGGCGCCCTCGTGACCGAACTCGGCCATAAGCGCGTCCGTCCGCGCCTGCGAGCGGTTGTGCACCGCGACCACGTAACCGTGCCGGGCCAGGTTGCGGGCCAGGTTCCGGCCCATCGTCCCCAGACCCGTCACACCGATCTGCGCCAGGGCGTCCGCCATCCGAGGGCTCCTTCGTGTCGTCCGGGGCGCGTCGAGCCGCCCGTGCGACCCCGCCCGCCGACCATCGCGGCATGCGCCCGGGCCAGCCTAGTGCGCGTCGCGACGGGTGCCCGGCGCGCCGGACGTCGCGGCGCGCGGCGCACGCCTACCCTCGCCTCGTGCCTGTCCCCGAGGACGTGCCCGAGGAGTTCGTCCGGGCGCTCCGCTCCCTGCGCGCGGTGACCGTCCGCCCCGAGGTGGTGCTCGACGAGGTCCCGGGCCCCGCCCGCATCGCGCCGTACTCCGCCGCGCTCACGGCCGAGGTGCGCAGCGCGCGGCGCTCGGTGTCCGCCGACGAGCTGGCGTCCGGCCGCTTCGTCGTGCTCCACGACCCGGCCGGGCAGGAGGCGTGGGACGGCCGGTTCCGGCTCGTCACGCTGGTGCGCACCGCGGTCGAGCCCGAGGTGGGCACGGACCCGCTGCTCGCCGAGGTCGCCTGGAGCTGGTTCACCGACGCGCTCGCCACCGCCGGGCCGGGCGCGCACGCCGCCGCGGGCACCGTCACGCGCGTGCTCTCGCACAGCTTCGGCTCCATCGAGCGCGGTGACGAGACCAGCGAGCTGGAGATCCGCGCGTCCTGGACCGCGGACGACGAGAACCTCGGCCCGCACCTCCTGGCGTGGACGAGCCTGCTGTGCACGGCCGCCGGCCTGGAGCCGCTCCCCGAGGGCGTCACGCCGCTGCCGCCGCGTCGTTGATCATCCTCTGGGGGGTATCAAGGCCCCCAAGGGTCGTGCCGATGACCCGGTGTGACCATCGACCCGGCGCGCCCCGACCTCGTCGGCGTCCGCCCGGTGGTGCCGCGCCAGGCCCCGCCCGAGGTGCGCCAGCCGATGTGCATCGTCGTCGGCGAGATCACCGAGGGCGACGGCGAGAACCTGGTGCGGACGCTGCACCGGCGGGGCTTGCCGCGCGTGGTGGTGCTCGCGCGCCGGGCGCACGACCTGGAGATCCTCGCCCTCCTCGTCGGCGGCGTGCGGGGGGCCGTGGTCGGTGAGACGGACGCGACGCCCGCGCTGCCACCGCCGCTCGAGGACGTGCCGCGCCGCCCCGACCTGTCCGAGCGTGAGATCGAGGTGCTCCGGCGCGTCGCCGACGGCCGGTCCAACCGGCAGATCGGGGTCGAGCTCGGGCTCTCCGCCCTGACCGTCAAGAGCCACCTGGCGCGCATCTCGCGCAAGCTCGGCACCGGCGACCGCGCGCAGCTCGTGGCGATCGCGATCCGCGCAGGCCTGCTCGACTGAGCATTCACCCCGACGGGCGCCCCGACCGGGCGCCCGTCGGCGCGGGCTGCACGGACGGGGGTGCCGCCTCGCCTACGGTGAAGGCCGTGAGTGGTGAGGACATCGGCGGGTCGCCCGACGAGCGGGCGGGACGTCGACCTTCCCCGCCGGTCCCCCGGGACGAGGCGGACGACCCGGTGGTCCCCGTCGACGAGGCCGTCGAGCCCGTGGCCGACGCCACGGCCGTCGAGCGCATCGTGGTGCCCCTGCTGGAGCCCGCGGACGGCGTGCCGCCCGTCGTCGACACCCCCGAGGCGCTCGCCGCGGTGGTCGCGGCCTTCGAGGCGGGCACCGGCCCGGTCGCGGTGGACGCCGAGCGGGCGTCCGGGTACCGCTACGGCCAGCGCACCTACCTCGTCCAGCTGCGGCGGGAGGGCGCCGGCACGGCGCTCGTCGACCCGGTCGCGCTGCCCGACCTGTCGGCCCTGTCGCGTGCGCTCGTCGGCGTGGAGTGGGTGCTGCACGCGGCGTCGCAGGACCTGCCCGGGCTCGCCGAGCAGGGCATGCACCCCTCGCGCGTGTTCGACACCGAGCTGGCCGCGCGCCTGCTGGGCATGGAGCGCGTGGGCCTGGCCGCGGTCGTCGCCGACACGCTCGGCCTCGGCCTGGCCAAGGAGCACTCGGCGGTGGACTGGTCCACGCGGCCGCTGCCGATCGAGTGGCTCCGCTACGCCGCGCTCGACGTGGAGCTCCTCGTCCCGGTGCGCGAGGTGCTGGCCGACCGCCTCGCCGAGGCGGGCAAGGCGCTGTGGGCCGCGCAGGAGTTCGAGGCCGAGCGCACCGCGCCCCCGGCGGCGCCCCGCGTCGACCCGTGGCGCCGGGTCTCGGGGCTGCACGCGATCCACGACGCCCGCCGCCTCGCGGTGGTGCGGTCGCTGTGGGAGACGCGCGACCACAACGCGCGGCAGCGCGACATCGCCCCCGGCCGCGTGCTCCCCGACCGTGCGATCGTCGCCGCGGCCGAGGCGCTCCCCCGCAGCGTGCCGCAGCTCGTCGCGCTGCCGACGTTCGCCGGCAAGGGCACGCGCCGGCGGGCCGCGCTGTGGCAGGCCGCGATCGACCGGGCGCTCGCGCTGCCCGACTCCGAGCTGCCGTCGGTCCGCGGGCCCCGCACCGACGCACCGCCCCCGATGCGGGCGTGGCCCGATCGCGACCCGCGCGCCGCCGCGCGCCTGGCCGCCGCGCGCGACGTGGTCCTCGGGGCGTCCCGGCAGTGGCGCACGCCCGTGGAGAACCTGCTGCAGCCCGACCTGCTGCGCCGGCTGTGCTGGAGCCCGCCCGCGCCCCCCGACGACGACGCGGTGGCCGCCGCCCTGACCGCCGGCGGCGCCCGGCCCTGGCAGGTGGAGCTCCTGGGCGCGCCCCTCGCGGCGGCGCTGCGCACGGCCTCGGCCTGACGTAGCCTGCGGGCACGGCGGGCCGGTCCCGCCACGTGCACCGGACGACGACGTCTGGAGGGCCCATGTCGCAGGCCACCACCCACCGCGCCGAGCGCGTCGCGCACGCGACGCTGCGCGACGTCCCGCTGCCGGGCGGCGGCACGCTCGTGCTGGTCACGGTCGACAACGGGCTGCCGGCGCCCACCACGCTCGGTCCGCAGGGGCTGGCCGAGCTCGCCGCGGCATTCGCCGAGGTGCGCCAGCGCGTGCGGGCCGGCCACGTCGCCGCGGTCGCTGCCACCGGGCGGCCGGGGATGTTCGCCGCGGGCGCCGACCTGGTGCACGTCGCCCGGGTCGCCTCGCGCGACGAGGCCCTGGAGCTCGCGCGGGCCGGCCACGCGGCCTACGGCATGCTCGCCGAC
>JAJYTJ010000012.1 GCA_021793115.1 Actinomycetes bacterium
GAAGACGAAGTCGTTGTGCGCCTCGGGCAGGTAGCCCCACTTCTCGCGGCTCTGGCCGAGCCCGAGCCCGCCCCAGCCGCCCGTGCCCAGCGCCCAGATGCCGTGCTTGGACTGGTACGTGAGGCCCAGGCCGCTCCGGTCCACGGTCTGGGGGTGCAGCCACGCGGCGATGCGCCCGGAGCGGTTGCCGTTGAGCAGCACGAGCGGCGCCGTCACCAACCCGACCGCCAGTGCGGGCACCGCGAACATGCGCAGCTTCATGCCCGAGATCCACAGCGCTCCGAAGACGAGCAGGAAGAGCACCAGCGTCGTACCCAGGTCGCCGCCGAGCAGGACGACGCCGATCGCGCCTCCCGCGACGGGGATCGCCGGGATGAGCGCGTGCTTCCACTCGTGCATCAGGGGCAGCTTGCGCGCGAGCACGGCACCCAGCCAGAGCGCGAGCCCGAACTTGATCATCTCGGACGGCTGCGCCTGGAACCCGGGCAGGCGCACCCAGTTGGTGTTGCCGTTCTCGGTGGCCCCCAGCGGCGTGAAGACCAGGCCCTGGAAGAGGACGGCTCCAAGGAGCGCCGGCCAGGCGAGGGCCCGCAGCCGACGGGGTGACATGTGGGCGAGGACCAGCATGATCGGCAGCCCGACGAGCGCGTACTTCGTCTGGTTGAAGAACTGCGCGTATGGCGACCGGCTGGCCGCGAGCGAGTCGACGCTCGAGCTCGACAGCACCATGACCAGACCCAGGACGAGCAGCAGCGCGGTGGCACCGGCGAGCACGTAGTAGCTGGTCACGGCGCTGTTCCACTGCCCGAAGGCCGATCCCGCCGGGCGTGCCTTCGTCGCGGCCGGAGCTGGCGCGGGGGCCTGCCGGGTGGCCGCCACCGGGCTCACGCGCCCTCGGTCAGGTCCCGGACCGCCACCGCGAACCGGTCGCCCCGCTCCGCGTACGAGGCGAACTGGTCCATCGACGCGCACGCGGGCGCGAGCAGCACCGTGGTGCCGGCGCCGGCGGACGAGCCGGCGGCCAGCCGTCGGGCGGCGGACACGGCGCGGGTCATCACATCGCCAGTCTCGGTCGCGGGGACCTCGATCACCGGCACCTGCGGCGCGTGTCGGGCGAGTGCACCCGCCAGCGGCCGCCGGTCCACGCCGATGAGCACGGCACCGACGAGCCGGTCGGCCCGCGTCGCCACGAGGTCGTCGAACGTCGCGCCCTTCGCCAGGCCGCCCGCGATCCAGACGACCGAGCCCGGCGGGAAGGCGGCCAGCGAGGCCGCGGCCGCGTGCGCGTTCGTCGCCTTCGAGTCGTCGACGTACGCGACCCCGTCGACGGTCGCCACGGTCGCGATCCGGTGCTCGCCGGGGCCGAACGCCCGCAGCCCGTCCCGCACCGCGGCGGGCGCCACGCCGTGCGCGAGGGCGAGCGCGGCCGCCGCGAGGGCGTTCGCGACCACGTGCGGTGCCACGTGGCCGTCGGGCCCGGCCAGCTGCGCCAGGTCGTCGAGCGTGGCCAGCTCCTGCGCGTGCGAGTGGCGCAGTCGCGCGAAACCCCGGTCGACGAGGACGCCCTCGACGAGCCCGACCTGTCCGACCGAGGGCACGCCGAGCGTGAAGCCGACGGCGACGGCGCCGTCGACGACGTCCGCCGCCTCGACGAGCCGGCGCGTGGCCCCGTCGGTCGCGTTGTAGACGCACGCCACCTGGGCCCGCTCGAAGATCCGGCCCTTGTCCGCCGCGTAGGCCTCGAGCGAGCCGTGCCAGTCGATGTGGTCGGGCGCCACGTTGAGCACCGCTCCCGCCTCGACCGAGACGGTGTGGGTGAAGTGCAGCTGGAAGCTCGACAGCTCGACAGCCAGGACGTCGAGCGACGGGTCGGTGGCCGCCAGCACGATCGGGGACCCGACGTTGCCCACCGCGGCGACCCGCTCGCCGTTCGCCGCGAGGATCGAGGTGAGCATGCCCACGGTCGTCGTCTTGCCGTTGGTGCCTGTGACCGCCACCCAGGGCGCCGGGCCGCCGCCGGCCGCGCGGTCGACCCGCAGCCGCCACGCGAGCTCCACCTCCGACAGGACCTCGAGGCCCCGCGCCTGGGCCGCGGCGAGCACGGGGTGGTCGGGCCGCAGGCCCGGCGACGTCACCACGACGTCGATGCGCGCCAGCCCGTCGCGCGCCAGGAACGCCGCCGCGTCACGCTCGTCCGCGTCCGGCGCCGCGTCGTCGTACGTCGTCACCCGGGCGCCCCGGGTGCGCAGGACCGTCGCCGCGGCCCGTCCGGAGATGCCCAGCCCGGCCACCAGCACCCGGGCCCCGTCCCACGTCACCTACCCCGTCACCCACTCCGCGTAGAAGATCCCCACGCCGAACATGACGAACAGCCCGGCGATGATCCAGAACCGGATGACGATCGTCACCTCGCCCCACCCGCCGAGCTCGAAGTGGTGGTGCAGCGGCGCCATGCGGAACACGCGCCGCCTCGTCAGCTTGAAGAAGCCGATCTGGATGACGTCGCTGAGCACCTCGACGACGAACAGGCCGCCGATGATGGCGGCGAGGATCTCGGTCCGGGTGAGGATCGAGATGCCCGCCAGCGCACCGCCGAGCGCGAGCGAGCCCGTGTCGCCCATGAAGATCTTGGCCGGGCTCGCGTTCCACCACAGGAAGCCGAACAGCGCCCCGGTGAGCGCCGCCGCGACCGCGGCCATGGCCAGCGGGTCGCGCGTCTCGTAGCAGCGCGGCCCCAGCGTGGCCAGGTGCTGGCACGTCTGGTTGTTCTGCCAGACGCCCACCATGACGTACGCGCCGAAGACGAAGAGCGACGCCCCCGTCGCGAGCCCGTCGAGGCCGTCGGTGAGGTTCACCGCGTTGGACCAGGCGGTGATGAGGAAGTTGGCCCACACGATGAACAGGACGAGGCCCACCGCCACGCCCGCGAAGGCGAGGTCGAAGCGCGTGTCCCGGATGAAGGAGACGTTCGTCGAGGCCGGCGTCAGACCGTGCGAGTTGGGGAACCGCAGCGCGGCCACCGCGAACGCGACGCCGACCACGCCCTGACCGACGACCTTCGCCAACGGCGACAGCCCGAGGCTGCGCTGCCGCGAGATCTTGATGAAGTCGTCGAGGAAGCCGACGAGCCCCAGCCCCGCCATGAGGAAGAGCACCAGCCCGGCGGACGCCGTGGGGTCCGTGCCGGTGAGCAGCAGCCCGCCGGCCCAGCCGAGGATGGTCGCCAGGATGATGACGACGCCGCCCATGGTCGGCGTGCCGCGCTTGGTGAAGTGCGCGGTGGGCCCGTCCTGCCGGATGAACTGGCCGTACTGCCGCCGGACCAGGAAGCGGATGAACAGGGGGGTGCCCAGCAGCGACAGGAGCATCGAGAGGCCGCCCGAGAGCAGGAGCGCCTTCACGCGCCCACCCCCAGCAGCCGGTCGCCGAGGCGCCACAGGCCCGCGCCGTACGACGACTTGACGAGCACCACGTCACCTGGGCGCAGCCGGGCCGCCAGCAGGGCCGCGGCCTCCTCCACGTCCGCGACCAGCACCACCTCGTCGCCCCACGAGCCCTCGTGCGCGGCGCCGTCCGCGATGGCCCGCGCGCCGTCGCCGACGACGACGGTCAGCCCGATGTCGAGACGGACCGCGAGCCGGCCGATCGCGTCGTGCGCCGTGCGGGCCTGCTCGCCCAGCTCGAGCATCTCGCCCAGCACGGCGACCGACCGCCGGTCCCGGCCCGCCAGCGCGGCGAGCGCCTTGAGCGCCGCACGCATCGAGTCGGGGTTCGCGTTGTACGAGTCGTCGACGACCGTGACGCCGTCGGGGCGCTCGACGACGTGCATGCGGTGCGGGCTCAACGCGTCGGCTGCCGCCAGACCTTCCGCGACGCTCGCCAGGTCGAGCCCGACGACGAGCGCGGCGGCGGCCGCCGCCAGCGCGTTGTGCACGTGGTGCTCGCCCACCAGCCGCAGCCGCACCGGGACCGAGCGCGGCTCGTCGGCCCGGGCGTCGACGAGCGTCAGCTGCGGGCGCCCGCCGTCACCCAGCCGGACGTCGACCGCCCGCACCTGCGCCGCGCCCGACAGACCGAACGTCACCACGCCGCCGGGCGCGAGGGCCGCCATCGCGGCGACGCGCGCGTCATCGGCGTTGAGCACGGCCACCCCGCCCGGCACCAGCCCCGTGACGATCTCGGACTTCGCGCGCGCGGTCGCCTCGAGCCCGCCGAACTCCCCGATGTGCGCGGCACCCACGACCAGCACGATCGCGACGTCCGGCGGCGCGATACCGGTGAGGTAGGCGATGTGCCCGATGCCGCTGGCCCCCATCTCGAGGACGAGGTAGCGCGTGTCGTCGTCGGCCCGCAGCACCGTCAGCGGCAGCCCGATCTCGTTGTTGAAGCTGCGGACGGGCGCGACGGTCGGGCCCGCGGTGCCGAGCACCTGGAGCAGCAGGTCCTTCGTCGTCGTCTTGCCGACCGAGCCGGTGACCGCGACCACCCGCAGCCCCGAGCCGCCCGGCTCGACGGCGGCCTCGCGCAACCGGCACAGCACCTCGCGCGCCAGGGCGCCCAGGGCCACGACGACGTCCGGCACCACCACGGCGGGCAGCGGCGTGCCGTCCGCCGCGGCGACGGGCCGCGCCGCCAGCACGGCGCACGCGCCCGCGGCCACCGCCGTGGCCGCGAAGGCATGGCCGTCGCTGTGCTCGCCGGCGATCGCCGCGAAGAGCGCGCCCGGCTCCACCTCGCGCGAGTCCGTGACGACGGGCCCCGCGACCACCGTCGCGGGGTCGAGCGCGTGGAGCGCGCCGCCCGTGATGGCGGCGACCTCCGCCGCCGTGAGCGCGATCATCGCGCCGCCTCGGCGCGCTCGGCCCGCACGGCGAGGAACACGTCGCGGTCGTTGTAGCGGTGGAACACCCCGGCGATCTCCTGCGTCGGCTCGTGGCCCTTGCCCGTGACGATGACGGTGTCCGCGTCGCCCGCGAGCTCGAGCGCACGGCGGACCGCGGTCGACCGCGGTTCGACCTCGTGGACGTCGCGGCCGTCGGGCCGCTCGGCCAGCGCGCCGTCGAGGATCGCGCGGCGGATGCTCCCCGGCTCCTCCGAGCGCGGGTTCTCGTCGGTGACGACGACCACGTCGGCCAGGCGGGCGGCGATCTGGCCCATCATCGGGCGCTTGCCCCGGTCCCGGTCGCCGTCCGAACCGAGCACGATGATCAACCGGCCCGGCGTGATCGGCCGGACCGCCTCGAGCGCGAGCACGAGCGCGTCCGGCGTGTGCGCGTAGTCGACCAGGCACAGCGGGAAGCCGGCACCACGCTCGATGACGCGCTCCATGCGGCCCGGGATCTCGTGCGCGTGCGCGACCGCGTCGATCGCGACGTCGAGGTCGACGCCTGCGGCCTGCGCCAGCACGATCGCCAGCGCGGCGTTGGAGACGTTGACCAGGCCGGGCAGCGGGCTGCTCGCCTCGTGCCGCGCGCCGTCCGGCCCCCGCAGCACGAACGAGGACCCCACGCCGTCCAGCCCGATCTGCGCCTGCGTGACCGTCCACTCGGCCTCGTGCGGGTCGTCGGCGTGCGTGGACACGCGCTCCACCGGGACGGGCGACGCGGCCGCGAGCCGGCGGCCCCACTCGTCGTCCACGACGACGACGCCGCGGCCAGCGAGGGCGGGCTCGAACAGGGTGGACTTCGCGGCGAAGTAGCTCTCCATGTCGCCGTGGAAGTCGAGGTGGTCGCGTTGCAGGTTGGTGAATCCGACGACGTCGAACCGCATCCCGGCGAGGCGGCCGAGCGCCAGCCCGTGCGACGAGACCTCGGTGGTGAGCGCGGTCGCGCCCCGCTCGAGCGCCAGCGCGCAGATCGCCTGGAGCACGGGCGCCTCGACCGTGGTGCGCGGGCTCTCGATCGCCTCGGCGCCGATCCGCAGCTCCACGGTTCCCAGCACCGCGGTCGTCGCGTGCGCGGCGCGCAGGGCGGCGTCGACGAAGTAGCTCGTCGTCGTCTTGCCGTTGGTGCCCGTGACCCCGACCGTCACCAGGCGTGACGCGGGCCGGCCGTAGACCTCCGCGGCGAGGGGCCCGGACAGCGCGCGCGGGTCGTCGGCGACGAGCACCGGCACGCCGGTGGCGGCGGCCTCGGCCGCACCCACGGCGTCGGTCAGCACCGCGACGGCACCGGCGGCGACCGCGGCGACCGCGTACCGCGCGCCGTGCACGCGGAGCCCGGGCTCCGCGACGAAGAGGTCGCCGGGCTGCGCGTCGCCCGACGCGACCGTCACCCCCGTGACGGCGAGGTCCGCCGGGGCCGCGCCCGCAAGCCCGAACGCCGCGGCGAGGTCGACCACCCGATGGGGGGCCGGATGCCGCGGGCGCATCCGGCCCTGGGGGGAGGACATGGCGACGAATCTACCCGGACCGGTGGACCCGGCCGCGCACGGAGCGGTCCGTGGGGCCGCGGTCCCGGGCTCGGACCCGCGGCCCGGCGTCACCACTTCGTCGGGAAGAGGGTGGGGGGCGCCGCGTTCGCGGACGGCGCGACGCCGAGCTGGGCGAGGGTGAAGCCCGCGACGTCCGCGAAGACGGGGGCGGCGACGACGCCGCCGTAGACGGAGGTCCTCGGGTTGGTGACGAACACGCCGACGACGATCCGGGGCGAGTCCGCGGGCACGACGCCGATGAACGAGGCCGTGATGCCGTGGGTGGACAGCTCCTGCGCGGTCCCGGTCTTGCCGGCGACGCGGTAGCCGGGGATCGCCGCGGCGTTGCCGGTGCCGGACCCGGCGTCGACGACCGACTGCAGCATGGTCATGACCTCGCCCGCGGTGCCCTGCGAGACCACCCGGGTGCCCGCCGGCCGCGCCTCCGGGGTGTACGTGCCGTCCGGCGCCGTCCAGCCGGCCACGACGTGCGGCGACACCTTGATGCCACCGTTGGCGACCGTGCCGTAGACGCCCACCGCCTGCAGCGCGTTGACGGACACACCCTGCCCGAACAGGACGTTGTACTGCGTGCGACCGTCCCACTGCGCGGCCGGGCGCAGGATGCCCGGGGACTCGCCCGGCATCTCGACGCCCGTCCGGCTGCCGAAGCCGAACTTCGCGAGGTAGTCGTAGCGCTGCTGCACGCTGAGATTCTGCCCGGCGGTCACGGTCCCGACGTTCGACGACTGCGCGAGGATGCCGGTGAGCGTCAGCTTCTCCAGGCCGTGGTGCTCGGCGTCGGTGATGACGCCCGCGCCGTTCGGGGTGGTGAACTGGTCGGGCACCTCGTACTGGCTCGTCGGGGTGGCGAGGCCGCTCTCCAGGAGCGCCGACATCGTGACGACCTTGCCGGTGGAGCCCGGCTCGAACACCTGCGTGACCGCGCGCGAGAGCGCGTCCGCGGCGGCGGGGCCGGGCTTGTTGGGGTCGATCGACCCCGAGTCCGCCACGGCGTAGAGGGCGCCCGTGTGCGCGTCCATGACGACGATCGTCACCGCGTCGGCGCCCGTGGCCTTCACCTGCGCGTTCGCGGCCTCCTGTGCCTTCCACTGGACGTCCGACAGGATCGTCAGGCGCGCGGAGGATCCCGTGACGGCCGGCTTGGTCTTGTCGTACCCACCGGGGATCGTCTGGCCGTCGCCGCCGATCTCGAACGTCTCGCTGCCGTTCGCCCCGGTCAGCGCGTCCTGCAGCGAGTACTCCAGGCCCTGGGCGCCCTTGCCGTCCGCGCCGACGAACCCCACGATGTTCCCCGCCAGCGTGCCCTTGGGGTACACGCGGTCCATGACCAGGGACAGCTGGACGCCCGGCAGCGCGAGGCCCCGGATCTGCCGCGCGACGTCGGGGACCACACCCTTGGCGAGGTACCGGTAGGTCGAGGTCCCCACCAGGCTGCCGCCGAGCTCCGCGGGGTTGGCGCCGAGCACGGGCGCGAGCAGCTGGGCGACCCCCGCCGCCCCGGCCGGCACACCCTTGGCGCCCCGGTAGGTCGCCACCTGCCGCTGGTTGACCGCGACGTCGTACCGCTCCACGGAGACCGCCAGCGGTACCCCGTCGGCGTCCGTGATCTCGCCCCGCTCGCCGATCGAGCTGACCGTCACCAGGCGGGACTTGAGCGCCTGCTGCGCGATCGCGGGCCCGGCGATGCCCTGCAGGTAGACGAGCCTGGCTCCGAACACGGCCATGACGAGCGCGACCACCACGACGATGGCGGTCACCCGCCGCCGCGAGCCCACGACCGCGACGGGCGGGCCGAGCGGGCGACGGGCCGCCGGCAGGCCGAGCCGGCGGCGGGCGGCCGGCCGTGGCGCCGATCGCCGCACCTCGCTCCCCCCCGTCCGCCCCGGCGTCATTTGGCCGCCTTCGCGGGGGCGGGCGCACCCTGCACGCTGCCGTCCGACAGGCGCAGCCAGCCGGTGCCGTTCGCCGGCACCATGCCGATCGCGTGGGCGGCCGCCGCCAGGTTGGACGGTGAGGACTTCGAGTCGAGCTGCGTCTGGAGCTCCGCCTGGTCCTGCTGCAGCCGGGCGAGCTGGTTGCTCAGCGTGTAGCGCTGGAACGCCTGTGCCGCGGTCGAGGTGTTGAGCAGGAGCGCCGCCAGCAGCGCCACCGCGAGCACGGCCATGCACGCGAGCACGAAGGGCACCCGCGTGCGCGCCTGCGCCGGGGTGGCGACCACCCGCAGCCGTGGCGCGGGCGGCGTGCCGGGGGTGGCCGGGCGCGGCCGTGGGGCCGGCCGCGGGCTGGCGGCTCGTGCCGTGGCTGCGCTCATGCCGCACTCCTTGCGACGTGGGCCGGCGTCGGCCGGACCCGCTCGGCCGCCCGGAGCCGGACGGACTGTGCCCTGGGGTTGCGTGCGACCTCGTCGTCGCCCGCCAGCTCGGCACCACGCGTGAGGAGCCGCAGGTAGGGCGCGTGCTCGGGCTGCTCCACCGGCAGGTCCGGCGGGGCGCTGGACGTCGCGCCCGCGGCGAACGTGCGCTTCACCATGCGGTCCTCGAGGGACTGGTAGGCCTCCACGACGATGCGCCCGCCGACCGCGAGGGCGTCGACCGACTCCGGCAGCGCGCGCGCGAGCGCGTCCAGCTCGCCGTTGACCTCGATGCGCAGCGCCTGGAAGGTGCGCTTGGCGGGGTGGCCGCCCGTGGCGCGCGCGGCGGCGGGGATCGCGTCGCGCACGAGCTCGACGAGCTCACCGGTGCGCCGCAGCGGCTGCCGGACCCGCGCGCGCACGACGGCGCGCGCGATGCGCGGCGCGAAGCGCTCCTCGCCCCACGCCCGCAGCACGCGCGCGAGGTCGCGCTCGTCGTAGGTGTTGAGCACGTCGGCGGCCGTGGGCCCGGTCGTGGGGTCCATCCGCATGTCGAGCGGCGCGTCGTGCGCGTACGAGAACCCGCGCTCCGGCTCGTCGAGCTGCAGCGACGAGACCCCGAGGTCCATGAGCACGCCCTGGACCGCACCGATGCCGAGCCGGTCCAGCACGCCGCGGATGTCGTCGTAGACGGCGTGGACACCCACGAAACGGTCGCCGTACGGAGCCAGCCGCCGGCCCGCGAGGTCGAGCGCCTGCGGGTCACGGTCAAGCCCGACGACCCGCACGTGCGGGAACGCGGCGAGCACACCCTCGGTGTGCCCGCCCATGCCGAGCGTCGAGTCGACCATCACGGCACCCGGGGCCTGCAGCGCCGGGCCCAGGAGGTCCAGGCAACGCTGCAGGAGCACCGGGACGTGCCGCGCGGCGGCGTCGGCCTGGGCCACGGCGGTGCTCCTTCCGGGGAGGTGGATGGTCGGACGGTCCCTCCACCGTCCGACCAGATCCCCCTCCGGTGTCTGGCGCCGGGGAAGTGCGCCAGCTCCGGGGGGAGGTCTCGTCGGGCGGTCGGTGCGGGGTGCTGCTCGGTGGGGCGGGCTCGGTGGGTCGATGCGGGCGAACGGTCAGAAGGGACCGTTCGGGAAGACCTCCTCCGCGGTGTCGGCGTAACCGGACTCGGTCTCCTCGAGGTACGTCTCCCAGGCCGCGAGGTCCCAGATCTCCACGCGCGTGCCCGCGCCGATGACGGCGACGTCGCGGTCGAGGCCGGCGTAGCGGCGCAGCATCGGCGGGATGGAGACGCGGCCCTGCCGGTCCGGCTGCTCGTCGCTCGCGCCGGACAGGAACACGCGCAGGTAGTCCCGTGCCTGCTTGTTGGTGATGGGCGCCCGGGACAGCCGCTCGTGCATGCGCCGGAACTCGTCCAGCGGCAGCAGGTAGAGGCATCGCTCCTGGCCGCGGGTCATGACCAGGCCGGGCGCGAACGCCGCCCGGAACTTCGCCGGGAGGATCAGGCGGCCCTTCTCGTCGAGCCGCGGGGTGTGCGTGCCGAGGAAGGGTGCAACCGAGCCAAGGACGCCGCCGGCCTCCTCGTCCATCACCCCTCCCCTCCCGCAGCCCTCCTCCTGGCTCCAGTGCGCTCCACGGTACTCCACTTTCCTCCACTGATGGCGGAAGCGAGGCCGGGTTTCACCCCTGAGTTGCGCGTTGTCCCTGGTCATGTGCGGTGGAGGAAGGTGGAGAGACGGGGAACCCGACCCGGGTCGAAACCTCCCTCACGCGACCCCCACCCCCGGCCCGCACGGCCCGGAGCGCGGTCCGGGACGCCTCAGGGGCCTGCGACACGGGCCCGGAGCCCCGGGCGACGAGGCGGACGTGGAGGGAAGTGGAGGGCCCGCCGGCCGGCCCGGCACCGGCCAACATCGGGGCCTCGACGGCCCCCCATCGGCGCCGCCCAGCACGTACCCTCGGAGCAAGCCCGAGGAGGTGCACATGCTCGCTGCCGTCCCTACGGAGGCAGAGCTGGCGGACGTCGTCGACGTCACCGGTCGCATGCGCCAGGGGATCGAGTCGGTGATGACGGGCCGGCCCGACCTCGTGCGCGTGAGCCTGGCGGTCTTGCTCGCCGAGGGGCACCTGCTCCTCGAGGACGTCCCCGGCGTCGGCAAGACGACGCTCGCCAAGGCGATCGCCCGGACGATCGACTGCACGGTGGGGCGCATCCAGTTCACGCCCGACCTGCTGCCCAGCGACCTGACCGGCGTCAACATCTTCCGCACCCAGACGCACGAGTTCGAGTTCCGGCCCGGGCCCGTGTTCGCACACGTCGTCATCGGCGACGAGATCAACCGCGCCTCCCCGAAGACGCAGTCGGCGCTCCTGGAGTGCATGCAGGAGGCGCAGGCCACCGTCGACGGGCGCTCGTACCCGTTGCCGCGGCCGTTCCTCGTCGTCGCCACCCAGAACCCGGTCGAGATGGAGGGCACCTACCCGCTGCCCGAGGCCCAGCGCGACCGCTTCATGGCCCGGCTGACGGTCGGCTACCCGAGCCCCGAGTCGGAGCTCGAGATGCTCGACCGCCAGGAGACGTCCGACCCGCTCGTGGACCTCACGCCCGTCACCGACGCCTCGCACGTCGCCCGCATGGCCGACGTGGTGCGTCGGCTGTACGCGTCGCCCTCGGTCAAGCGCTACGTCGTCGCGCTCGTCGGCGCCACGCGCGAGGACAGCGGGCTGCGGCTGGGCGCCTCGCCGCGCGCCGCGATCCAGCTGCTGCGCGCCGCGAAGTCGGTCGCCGCGATGGCCGGGCGCGACCACGTGCTCCCCGACGACGTCCAGGAGCTGGCGGTGCCCGTCCTGGCGCACCGGCTGCTGCCCAGCACGGAGTCGCGCCTGTCGGGTCGCACCACGTCGGACCTCGTCGCGGACACCGTCACCCGCGTGCCGCTGCCCGAGCCCGTGACGGCCCGCGCGCGGCGCGCGACGGGCTGATGCTCCCCCGGCCGACCCTGCGCGGCTGGGGCCTCGCCGGGTGCGGCGCCGCGCTCGTCGTGCTGGGCGGCCTGGTCGGGTCGCTGGACCTCGTGCGCATCGGCCTCGCCGCCGTCGTGCTCGTGGTCGGTGCGGGGGCGATCGTCGCGTGGCGCTCGCCGGCCCGCCAGCGCCACCGCATCGACGTGCGCCGCACGATCCGGCCCAACCCGCTGCACGTCGGCGAGACCGCCGAGGTGGCGATCCACATCCAGGCCGGCGACGCCGCCGGGCGCGCCCGGCTGGCCGGGCTGCGGTTCGCGGAGCAGGCGTCGAGCGAGCTGTCGGGCGGCCGCGCGCTGCGCGCTCGGGTCGAGCGCACGCCCCAGGCGGTCGAGGTGCGGTACTCGGTGCAGGCCGCGCGGCGCGGCCGGTGGACGCTGGGACCGCTCGTCGTCACGCGCGGCGACCTCTTCGGCGTGGTGCGCGCCCCCGCGAACGTCGGCTCGGTCGCCGAGGTTGCCGTGTGGCCCTCGATCGTCGCGCTGCCGGCGCCCTCCGAGGCGCTCGTGGGCGAGCCCGACCGCGTGGCGCTCGGCGCCCGCTCCCCCTCCACCGACGACGCCTCGCTGCGCGACTACCGCGAGGGCGACGACCTGCGGCGTGTCCACTGGCGCTCGTCCGCACGCCGCGGCTCCCTCCTCGTGCGGTCCGACGAACGGGCCGGCATGCGACCGGTCACGGTGCTCCTCGACCAGCCCGCGCGGCCGGCCGCCGTCGAGTGGTCCATCTCGCTCGCGGCCTCCCTGGCCGTCGCCATGCTCGAGGCGGGCCACCCCGTCCGGCTGCTCGGCGCGGGGCTGGGCGAGGCCGGCGAGATCCCCACCTTCCTCACGGCCAAGTCCGGGCCCACCGCCCGCGCCGCGCTGCTCGACCCGCTCATCGACCTCGTCGGGCCGCGCACCGAGCCGGAGGCGGAGCAGCGGCTCGCCGCGGCGGTGCGGATGGTCCAGACGTCCGGGAAGGGCGACGACATCGTTCTCGCGGTGCTCGGGCCGCTCACGCCGGGGGCGCGCACCGCGCTCGCCCGGATCAGCGACTCGGCGCAGGGCTGGGCCGTGGTCCGCGGCGACTCGCGCCAGCCCGGCGAGGCCGCGGCGACCGAGAACACGCTCCGCGCGCTGCGCCGCGCCGGCTGGCACGCGGCCCGCGTGAGCACCGGCGAGCCCATCGTCGACTGCTGGATGCGCCTGCTCGGCGGCACGCGGTGAGCGCGCCCGCGCGCTCGGTGCCCGCCGGCCGCGGGCCGCGGGCCCTGCTCGGCTCGGCGCTCGCCGCCACGGCCACGTGCGGCAGCCTGCTGGCGCTCTCCGGCCTCGTCGAGCGCGGGTCGTGGCTGTCCTCGGCGTGCGTCACCGTGCTCCTGCTCACCGTGGTGACCGCAACGGCGCGGGCGCTGACGCGCTCCGCGTGGCTGCCCAGCGTCGTCGGGCTCGCCGTGGGCGCCCTCGGGATCGTCCTGGCCTACGGCGGGCTGTCCGGCGGCACGGCGACGCCGGGGAGCAACCCCCTGGCGCGCGCGTGGGAGCTGGGGCGCGAGGGCTTCCGGCTCATCCAGGAGTCGATGGTGCCCATGCCGGCGCAGCGGTCCGCCGACGTCATCGTCGTCACCGCCGCCGCCGCCGTGTTCCTCCTCGTCGACGCCCTCGCCCTCGGCGCCGAGGTGCCCGCGCTCGCCGCGCTGCCGCTCGTCGCCTTCTGGCTGCCGGCGGTGTTCCTCGGGTTCCCGACGAACGGCTGGGGCCTCTTCTGGACCGGGCTGTCCTACCTGCTGCTCCTCGCCGTGGGGGCGGCGCCGCCGGTGGGCGACGCGGCGCGACTGCGGCAGGGCAGCGCGATCGTCGGCGGCGCCGTGGGCGTGGTGGTCGTCGCGCTCGTCGCCGCCCCCGTGCTCTCGTCGCTGCCCGCCTGGGCCGCCGTCTCGTTGCCCAACCTGGGCGCCGGCCCCACCGGGCCGTTGCAGCTGTCCGACTCCCTCGACCTGCGCGAGAGCCTGGGCACCCGGTCGTCGCAGGCGGTGCTCACGTACACGGTCACCACCCCCGAGGCGCAGCAGGCGACCGCGTCGGCCGCCCCGGGCGCGGCCCCCACGCCGACACCCTCCGCCACGAGCGGCCTGGCACCGAGCGCGACCGCGATCGGGCCGCTGCGCGCCTTCACCGTGGACCAGTTCGACGGCCGCGAGTGGCACCGCACGAGCAGCGGACCCGGGCGCGGCTGGGCCCCGGGCCAGGTGCTCGGCGGTGGCCCGTCGGCGCCCCCCGCGATCCTCCCGTCGGACCCGCACGTGCTGGACGTCGCCGTCACGCTGAAGAACCTCGAGCAGTCGGAGCTCCCGATCGCCACGTTCGCCCGCACGCTGCAGGTGAACGGGCCGTGGACGTACGACGCCACGAGGGACGAGGTGGACGGCCGGACGCCGACCACGGCGGGCCAGCAGTACACCATGCAGGTCTACGTCCCGACCATCACCGCGGACGACCTGCGCCGCGCCGGCGTGACCACGCCGCCGGGACCGGACGACTACCTCCAGCTGCCGGACTCCCAGCATCTCGCCGACGTCCGGGCGCTCGCCCAGCAGGTCGTCGGCAACGCCTCGACGGCGTACGACAAGGCGCTGGCCCTCCAGAGCTACCTGCGTTCGGCGGCCAACTTCACGTACGACACCCGCGTCCCGCCCGCGACGACGACCGACGCCGTGTGGGACTTCCTGCAGGACCGGCGGGGCTACTGCGTCCAGTTCGCCACCGCGATGGCGATCATGGCGCGCACGCTCGGCATCCCGACGCGCGTCGCCGTCGGCTTCCTGCCCGGCACGCCCGTGCTGGACGGAGACCACCTGACGTACGTGGTGTCCGGCAAGCTCTCGCACGCGTGGCCGGAGCTGTACTTCCGCGGCTACGGCTGGGTGAGGTTCGAGCCGACGCCCGCGGAGCAGACCGGGCAGCCCCCCGTGTGGAGCGACCCGCTGGCCGGCCTGGCCGGCAGCCCGACCAACCCGGGCTCCGACCCGCGGCTCGGGCACATGGGGGCCGACCCCGGGGCGACGGTGAACCCGAGCCAGGCGAGCGGCGGCGGCATCGGCGGCGCCATCTCCGGCCACGGGCCATGGCTCCCGAGCGGGATGGGTCTGGCACTCGCCGCGCTCGTGGCGGCTGCCGCCTTCCTCGTGGTCCGCCGCCGGCGGCGGCCGGCCGAGCTGACCTGCGAACGCGCCTGGCACCACCTGCGGCGCGCGCTGTCGCGCACCGCCTCGATCACGTGGTCGGACGCCACGACCCCCCGGGCCGCGGTCCGCACCGTGCAGGAGCGGCTCACCGAACGGACCGGACGCGGCCTGGACGGGACCGCGCTGCAGGCGCTGACCAACCTCGCCGCGGCGGTGGAGCAGGAGCGGTACGCGCCACGGCCACGGCCGACGACGTCAGGAGAACTCCACCACTGGTTGGGGACCGTACGTCACGCGGTGAAGCAGCAGGTCAACGACCGGACTCGTCCCGACGGCGGTCCCACCGCTCTTCCAAGCGAGTCATGAAGCTCCGCCTGCCGACAGACCGACCGCGCGACGCGGACGAGTTCCGGGAGGGCTGCTCGGCCTGGGACTCGGCCCGCGCCTTGCGTCCCCGCGGGGCGGCGAACACGTAGGCCACTGCCGCGAACATGAGGACGAAGCCGACGACGCCGAGGGCCGGCCGGGCGGTGGCCACGCCGAGCACGAGCAGGAGCAGACCGACGGCCGCACCCACGCCCGACAGGACGTACCGGAGAACCGGTCGTCGGCCGCGCTGCGTCAGCGTGTTTGCCAAGCGCGGGTCATCGGTCGCGAGCTGCCGTTCCATCTGCTCGAGAACGCGCTGCTCGTACTCGGAGAGAGGCATTGGAACCCCCGTCCCACCCGGAAACCCTCTGGCCCCCTCAGGATAGGTCCGCTGGAACGAAGGTGGTAGTCGACCTGTCCCGGCCGACCGGAGCGGACGCGGGACGGATGGCGTCGGACCCGAACTTGCGACGCACCTCGTCCATCGCGCGCTCCGCCTCGCGCCGATCACGGCCGTCGTCGGCCGTCGCCTCCTCGAGGGTCGGCTGGCGCACTGTCAGCTCGGCGCGGCTCAGGCCCTCGGCTCGTACGCCAACCAGCCGGACCGGCAGGCCGTCGAGGTCGACGCCGGCGAGGAGCTCCCGGGCCGCCAGGTAGATCTCGCGCCCGACGTCAGTCGGCGTCGCCAGCGTCCTCGCCCTCGTCAGCGTGCGGAAGTCGCTGGCCCGCACCTTGATGGCAACGGTCCGCGCCACGAGTCCGTGCCGCCTCAGACGCTCCGCGCAGCGGTCCGCCAGCTGCAACGCCTTCGCCTGCACCACGGCGGGATCGGCCACGTCCTCGCCGAACGTCTCCTCCGCGCCGATCGACTTCTCCTCCCGGCCGGGGTGGACGGGCCGCGGATCACGCCCCCACGCGAGGTCGTGCAGATGGGCGCCCGCCACCTTTCCCACGGCCCGCTGGACCGTGCCGACGCCGCTGTCGGCGAGCTGGGCCACGGTGGTGATGCCCCACCGAGCCAGCGCCGCCTCGGTCCGTTCCCCCACGCCCCAGAGTGCGCCGACGGGAAGCACCCGCAGGAAGTCCACCGTCGCCGTCCGCGGGATCAGCAGCACACCGTCCGGCTTCGCGTGGCCCGACGCCAGCTTCGCCACGAACTTGGTGGCGGCCACGCCGACCGAGCACGTGATGCCGAACCGTTCGCGCACCCGCCGACGGATGAGCTCGGCGATCGTGGTCGGCGACCCCATCCGCCGACGGGCGCCCGCGACGTCGAGGAACGCCTCGTCGACGCTCACCTGCTCCACCAGCGCCGTGACGTCACGCAGGATCCCCATCACCCCGTCGGAGACCTCGTGGTACCTGCGATGGTCCGGCGGCACCACCACTGCCTGCGGCGCGAGCCGCAGCGCCTGTGTCATCGGCATCGCCGAGTGGACGCCGAACGCCCGCGCCTCGTAGGTCGCTGCGAGCACCACACCCCGCTGGGCGCCACCGACGATGACAGGCAGCCCGCGCAGCTGCGGGCGCCGCGCCAGCTCGACCGACGCGAAGAACGCGTCCATGTCGACATGAAGGATCGAGCAGCCGTTCTCGTCACTGCCCCAGTCACGGCGCGCCGCCGCCGAGCGGGGCGCCCTGCTCACGGCGTCACCGCCGGCGTCACGACGCCCTCACGGCCAGCATCCGCGGCGCATGGGACGCCTCGTGCGACCACTCCTCCAGCGCGGCAGCCCGTGCGAGGTCGACGAAGTCCTCGGCGTCGCACAGCGCCTGGTCGGCACGGGCGGCGGACACCGCCTCGAACCTGCCCGCGTCGAGTGCGGCGCGCAGCCGCGCACCGTCGGCGAAGACCGCTGCCCACCGACCCATCTCCGGGGCGACGACGCCGAGCATGTCCCAGACCGTGCGGGGCGCCCCCCGGCCACCAGGACGACCACGCGTGGCGACGACGGCCGCTGCCGCACGCACCGCCGCAAGGTGGGCGTGCGTGAATCGCTCCCATGCCTCGGCCGAGAACTGCGCCGCGAGCAGCTCCGCATCGGCCCGAGCCAGCATCTGCACGACCGTCATCTCCCTCACCTCCGCCCCTCCATGATCGAACATCTGTTCGACATCGTCAAGCCCCGTTCGCGTGCCGGCCGTTCGGCGCGGCCGCTCACGGCGGCCGTAGCCTTGGCTCGATGTCCCCGTCAGCGTCGCACCGGCCACCGACACGCCCCGGCTGGCCCACCGGCCCGGTGTCGATCGCCACGGGCACGGCCGAGCTGGTCCGCGAACGCGACGACCCCGACGGCGTCACGCTCCTGGTCAACGGCGTACCGAGCTCCCACCTCGACCTGGCGGACCCCGCGCGGCTCGAGTTCGAGTACATGCAGCAGATGGCCGCGGTCGTCGAGCGGCTGGCACCCGGACCGGTGACCGCCGTCCACCTCGGCGCGGCGGGCTGCGCCCTGCCGCGGGCACTGGACGCGGCGCGCCCGGGCTCGCGGCAGCTCGCGATCGACATCGACCCCGTGCTCGCGGCGCTCGTCCGGCGCTGGTTCGACCTGCCGCGCGCACCGGCGCTCCGCCTGCGCGTCGACGACGCCCGCCACGCGCTCTCCACCCTGGCGGCGGGCCGCGCCGACCTCGTCGTGCGGGACGCCTTCGCGGGCGACGGCACGCCGCCGCACCTGGCGACGGTCGAGTTCACCACCGAGGTCGCACGGGTGCTGCGCACCGGCGGGGTCTACCTCGCCAACTGCGCCGACCGGCCCCCGCTGACCCTGGCACGCTCCGAAGCCGCCACGGTGGCTGCCGTGTTCCGCCACGCGGCCGTCATCTCCGAGCCGGCGGTGCTGCGCGGCCGGCGCTACGGCAACGTCGTCGTCGTCGGCACCGACGACGACGAGCTCCTGGTCACGCCCGTTCTCGCGCGCACGTTGCGTGCGCTCCCCATCCCGGCCCGCATCCTTGCCGGCGACGACCTCGTCGACTTCGTCGGGCGCGCCGCCGTGCGCCAATGACCCGCCAGCCTGAGCGCCCGGGCGCCCATAACGACGAAGGACCGTCCCCGCCATCGCGGGAACGGTCCTTCTCGTCGTCACAACGGCCGCAGGGGCCGCCGGCGACGGGTCAGAGCGGCTTGACGTGCTCGGCCTGCGGGCCCTTGGCGCCCTGCGTGATCTCGAACTCGACCCGCTGGCCCTCGTCCAGAGTCCGGTAGCCCTGCGACTCGATGGCCGAGTAGTGGACGAAGACGTCGGCGCCGCCGCCGTCCTGGGCGATGAACCCGTAGCCCTTCTCGGCGTTGAACCACTTGACAGCACCCTGTGCCATGTCCTGCTTCCTTCTGCCCGGTGACAGTGCAAGCACCGCGCTTGCCCCGCTGCCGCAATGCCTCACGTCCTGCGCCGGTGGGGCAAGCCTGCCGGTCGAGCGTCCGCACGTCACTGCAACGCAGGCATCCTCGCATGATGCCTGGTACCGCCGCCATTGTTTCGGAAGGCGCAAAGGTCCGCGAAGGCAACGATCCGGTAAACGACGACAACGATCCGATAAACGCGCGCAGAGGCGTCCGTGGCCAGGTCAGCCCTCGTCCGGGCGCTGCTCGGCAAGGAATCGCTCGAACTCCGCTCCCAGCTCGTCCGCCGTGGGCAGGTCGGTCGCGGCCAGCAGACCCGCCCGCCCGATGCCCCGCGTGAAGGCGTCGTACTGCTCCTCGAGCGCCTGCACGAGCGACGCCACCTCGGGCGAGCCCGCCACCTGCTCCTCGATCTGGCGTGACGCCTCCTGCGCCGCCCCCTCGAGCTCGCCGACCTTGAGCTCCAGCCCCGTCACGCGCTCGAGCCGGTGCAACGCCGCGATCGCGGCCTGCGGGTATGTGGACTGCGCGAGGTAGTGCGGCACGTGCACCACGAACCCCATGGCGTCGTGACCCGACTGCCCCAGCCGCAGCTCGAGCAGCGTCTGGGCGGACGCGGGGACGCGCACCATGCCGAACCAGGACGGGATGTCGGCGACCAGGTCCGGGCGCGTCGCGTGCGCGGTCAACGTGATCGGCCGCGTGTGCGGCACCCCCATCGGCACGCCGTGGACCCCGATGGTGAGCGGCACCGAGAAGCGCTCGACGAGCTGCCGCACGGCCGCCACGTACCGCTCCCACTGGACGTCCGGCTCGGTGCCGTGCAGCAGCAGGAAGGGCGTCCCGTCGGCGTCGTCCACCAGGTCCACGACCAGCTCCGGTTCCTCGTACTGCGTCCAGGTCGAGGCATCGAAGGTCATCATCGGTCGCCGCGAGCGGTAGTCGAGGAGCTGGTCGACGTCGAACGTCACGAGGCGACGCGCGCGCAGCTCGTCCACCAGGTGCTCGGCCACGATGTCGCCCGCGTGCCCCGCGTCGACGAACCCTCGCACCGCGTGCACCAGCACCGGCCCGGGGCCGCTGGCGGCGCGCTCGTCCAGCTCCGCCGCGACGTCGACGTCCACCTCGTAGATCTCCGCAGGATCCAGCATCGCCCCTCGCCCTTCGTCGTCCTTCTCCCCCACCCAACCACCCGCGCGCGCCGACTCTTCCCGGACCTGGACGCATGCCCGGTACGGAAGCCCCTTCCGGCGGCGGATAATGGACGGCCCGTTGTGCCCGGCCCACCGGGCGCGCACGCGGATCTCCGACCCGGACGGGGGCACTCCAGGTGGCAGGACGGCAGGAGGAGCTCGCGGACGAGCAGAAGGTGCTCGACGAGCTCTACACCCGCCTCGACACGCTCCGCGCCCAGACGCGACGCCGGCTCGCCGACGTGCGGCGGGCCGGCCCGTCGGGGTCGCCGCAGAACCGCAGCGAGCGCGATGCGTTCGCCACGCTCTACGAGGACCGCGTCGCCGCCCTCGAGTCGGTCGAGGAACGGCTGGCCTTCGGCCGGCTCGACCTCGTCGACGGCGACCGGCGGTACGTCGGCCGCATCGGCCTGACCGACGAGGAGCAGGTGCCCCTGCTCACCGACTGGCGCGCGCCCGCGGCGCAGGCGTTCTACCGCGCCACCGCCGCTCACCCGGACGGCGTGGTCCGGCGCCGCCACCTGGTCACCTCCCGGCGCACCGTCACCGGCCTGGAGGACGAGCTGCTCGACCTCGAGCACGCCCGCGACGACGCGCTGGAGCACCTGTCCGGCGAGGGCGCCCTCCTCGCGTCGCTGGCGGCGCGGCGCACCGGCCGGATGGGCGACATCGTCGCGACGATCCAGGCCGAGCAAGACGCGATCATCCGCTCCGACCTGTCGGGTGCGCTCGTGGTGCAGGGCGGCCCGGGCACCGGCAAGACCGCCGTCGCCCTGCACCGCGCGGCCTACCTCCTGTACGCCCACCGCCGCGTGCTCGAGCGCTCCGGCGTGCTGCTCGTCGGCCCGAGCCGCACGTTCCTGCACTACATCGACCAGGTGCTGCCCTCGCTCGGCGAGAACGGCGTGGTGACGACGACGCTCGCCGAGCTCTACCCCGGGGTGGCGGCGCACGGCACGGAGAGCGACGAGGTGGCCGGCATCAAGGGCCGACCGCAGTGGGCCCAGATCCTCGAGCGCGCCGTGCGCGCGCGCGAGCGCGTCCCGTCCGCGCCGGTCGACGTCCGCGTGGACGGCCGGACGCTCGTCATCCGGCCGCGTGACGTCGCGGCCGCGATCGCTCGGGCACGGCGCCAGCACCGCCCCCACAACCTCGCCCGCGCGGCGTTCGTGCGCGACATGCTCGGCCGCCTGGCCGACCAGTACGTCGAGCAGCTGACGTTCGGGGTCTCGCCCGATGACCGCAGCGAGGTGATCGAGGAGCTGCGGAGCACGCGCGAGATCCGGGTGGCCCTCAACCTCGCGTGGCTGCCGCTGACGCCCGAGGGCCTGGTGGGCGACCTGTTCGCCAAGCCGCACCGGCTCGCGGAGGCGGCACCGGAGCTGTCGGAGCGCGAGCGTGCCCTTCTCGCACGACCCAAGGGCGCGCCGTGGACGCCCGCGGACGTGCCCCTGCTCGACGAGGCCGCCGAGCTGCTCGGCGAGGACGACCAGGCGGCCCGCGCCCAGGCGCGCGCCGACGCCGAGCGGCGCGCGCAGGAGGTCGAGTACGCCCGCCAGGTGCTCGCGACGACGTGGGCCAGCGCCTTCGTCTCGGCCGACGCGCTCGCCGACCGGTTCGCCTCCGGCGGACGGGCGCTGACCACCGCCGAGCGCGCCGCGGTCGACCGGACGTGGACCTACGGGCACGTGGTGGTCGACGAGGCACAGGAGCTGTCCGCGATGGCCTGGCGCGCGCTGTTGCGCCGCGTGCCGACGCGCTCCCTGACGATCGTCGGCGACGTGGCGCAGACGTCCTCCGGCGCGGGCGCCCGCTCCTGGGCGGCGATGCTGGACCCCCTGCTGCGGGGGTCGTGGCGGCTCGCCGAGCTCACCGTCAACTACCGGACGCCTGCCAGCGTCGCGCGCGCGGCCTCGCGCGTCGCCGCAGCCGCCGGCCTGCCGGCCTCGCCCCTGACCTCGGCGCGGGACGTGCCGGACGCGCTCGTCGTCCACCGCGCTGCCGCCGACGAGCTCGCCGACGTCGCCGCCGCGCGCGCGATCGCCGCGGCCACGACCGTGGTCGACGCGTCCGGTGCCGGGCGGGTGGCCCTCGTGGCCGCTCCCGAGCGGATCGGCGCCGTACGCCGTGCGCTCGCCGCGGCCGGACAGTCCACCGGGGTAGGCGCACCCGCCGACTCCGACGACGTCGACCTCGACGCACCGCTCGTGGTGCTCACGCCCGTCCAGGCCAAGGGGCTGGAGTTCGACGTCGTCGTGCTCGTCGAGCCTGCCGACCTCGCCCCCGGTGACCTGTACGTCGCCATGACGCGCCCCACCGCGGCGCTGCACGTGGTCCACGCCGCGCCGCTGCCGGCCGGGCTGCGGCCGGAGCAGTAGACGCCGGAAGTCCGCTGGGCGGGACGGATTCGGTCCGACCGCCGGACAGGCGCACCATAGGGGCGTGCCCAAGGCTCTCCTTCTCGAGAACATCCACCCCCTCGGCCGTCAGATCCTCGAGTCCACCGGGTTCGAGGTGATCGCCCGCTCCGGGGCCCTCGACGAGCACGAGCTCATCGAGGCTCTCGACGGCGTCAGCCTGCTCGGCATCCGGTCGAAGACCCAGGTCACCGCCACGGTGCTCGAGGCGGCGCACGACCTGCTGGCGGTCGGGGCCTTCTGCATCGGCACCAACCAGATCGACCTGCGCACGGCGGCCGCGCGTGGCATCGCCGTGTTCAACGCGCCGTTCTCCAACACGCGTTCCGTGGTCGAGGTGGCGATCGCCGACATCATCGCCCTCACGCGCCGGCTCACCGAGTTCGACAAGCAGATGCACGCCGGCGTGTGGAACAAGTCCGCCTCCGGCTCGCACGAGGTGCGCGGACGCACGCTCGGCATCGTCGGCTACGGCAACATCGGCACCCAGCTGTCCGTGCTGGCCGAGAACCTCGGCATGTCGGTCGTCTTCTACGACACCGCCGAGCGGCTCGCGCTCGGCAACGCCCGTCGCATGCACTCGCTCGACGAGCTGCTCGACGCGGCCGACATCGTCACGCTCCACGTCGACGGGCGCGCCGGCAACGCCGGACTCTTCGGGGCCAAGCAGTTCGCCCGGATGCGTCCCGGCGCGATCTTCCTCAACCTCTCCCGCGGTTTCGTCGTGGACTACGCCGCGCTGGCGGAGGCGATCGCCGCGGGCCAGATCTCGGGCGCCGCGGTGGACGTGTTCGCAACCGAGCCGAAGCGCAACGGCGACCCCTTCGACTCCGAGCTGCGCGGCCTGCCGAACGTCATCCTCACGCCGCACGTCGGCGGCTCCACCGAGGAGGCCCAGGAGGCGATCGGCCAGTTCGTCTCGCACAAGGTCCGGGACTACCTCGCGACCGGCTCGACCACCCTGTCGGTCAACCTGCCGAACGTCGCGCTCGAGGCCATCCCGGACGTGCACCGGTTCGCCTACCTGCACCGCAACGTCCCCGGCGTGCTCGCGGCGGTCAACGCGACGCTCGCCGAGCACGGCGTCAACATCGAGGGTCAGCTGCTCGCGACCCGCGGCGAGATCGGCTACGTCGTCACGGATGCCGGCTCCGCCGTCTCGGACGACGTCGTGGCCGCGCTCGGCGCGCGTCCCGAGTCGGTGCGGCTGCGCGTCCTGTCCTAGTCCCGGGGCCCCCGAGTCTCGACGGGCACCCGTGCCCCGCCGCCACCACCCTTGTGGTGGTGGCGGCGGCGGCGCGGGCGGGTAGCGCTCGTCAGGCCGAGCCAGACTTGCGCTGGAAGCGACGCTGCGTCGGGCCGCTCGTCTCCGAGCCGTGGACCGCGGCGGTGCCGTTCGCGCCACCGGCCGTCCGGTGCTGCGCCGACTTCTTGCGCTCGAGCGCCTCGCGGAACCGTGCCTTGGCGTCCTCGCTCACAGCGGGGCGGGGGTTCTCGTCGTCCTCACCGGCGGCCATCATGTCTCCTTCACGTCGGGTCACGCCCCAGCCTGTCCTACCTGCGCTCCCCGCGCCAACACGCCGACCGGCGCCAGCTGGCTCAGGACACGCCGAGCGCGCCCGGCGCGCAGCGCCGCCCGGGCACGTCGCTACTGCACCGCACCGTCCGCGGCGTCCGCGGCCAGCGCCGCGCCGTCGCCGTCCTCCTGCTCGCCCGGGCCGGGATGCGCCGAGCGCAGCAGCGTGATCGCGGCCTCGAAGTCCTCCAGCGAGCTGAACCCCTGGTATACGGACGCGAACCGTAGGTAGGCGACCTCGTCGAGCTCGCGCAGCGGCCCGAGGATCGCCAGCCCGATCTCGTACGAGTCGATCTCCGCCTGACCGGAGGCCCGCAGCGTCTCCTCGACACCCTGGGCGAGCAGTGCCAGGGCGTCCTCCGTGACGGGACGGCCCTGGCATGCCTTGCGCAGGCCGCCGACCACCTTCTCGCGGCTGAACGGCTCGATGACGCCCGAGCGCTTCAGCACGGACAGGCTGGTGGTCTCCAGCGTGGTGAACCGCCGGCCGCAGCTCGGGCACTGCCGGCGCCGCCGGATCGACGAGCCGTCGTCGGACGTGCGGGAGTCGACGACCCTCGAGTCGGGGTGGCGGCAGAACGGGCAGTGCACAGAACGTCCTCTCGCCGGAGCTCGACGCTCGCGCACACGACGGCACGCGAACCCCAGGGACGCTAGGGGACGGCCCGATCGGACGCAAGCGCGTCAACCCGCCAGCGGTAGCACAATCTGCTCACCCGCGACGAGCGACGCCGAGCTCATGTTGTTGAGGACCTCGATCCGCTGCACCACGTCCCGCAGGTCCTCCCCCGGGCGCGCGATGCCCGAGGCGATCCGCCACAGCGTGTCCCCGGGCGCCACGACGTAGCGCTGCACCTCGGGCGCGCTCACCGGTCCCGCGGCCGCGGCGCGCGTGGCGACGAACATGCCGCCGAGCGCGACGAGGAGCCCGACGAGCACGAGCACGACGCGGCCACGACGCGTGAGGTGCAGCGGCGCCGGGTGCCGGCGCGGCGCAGGTCCCGTCCGCACCCGGACACCGTGGCTGGCGACGAGCGTGAGCGTGGTCATGACTGCCTCCCGATCCCGGCGCCCCTCGACCGGCGGCATGTCGGTCGAACAGGCGTACGTCGAACGCACGTACGATGTCTATCAGATCGGACCGACACGAGTCGAGACACGATCGAACAATTGTTTGATCCGGCGTGTCGTCGGCCCTAGGCTGGCGGCACACGCACAGCGCACCACGCACCACTGACACGGCCCGCCGCCGGCGGGACGAGGGAGCCGGGGTCGCCGGCCTGGGGGAAGGACAGATGGTGACGGACACGCGACGGACCGCGGACGACGGGGCGCTCGCCTCGGTGCACGAGCTGCCCGACGGCGCCCCCGACGGTGACGGCCTGACCGCGCGCCAGCGGCTGGTGCTGCAGACCATCCGCGCGTCCGTGGAGCAGCGCGGCTACCCGCCGAGCATGCGCGAGATCGGCCAGGCGGTGGGTCTCACGAGCCCGTCCAGCGTCAAGCACCAGCTGGGCGTGCTGGAGAAGAAGGGCTACCTGCGGCGCGACCCGATGAAGCCGCGCGCCATGGAAGTCGTTCATCCCGACGACGCGCGGACGGTCGGCACGCTCGCGGGCGCCGCGGACTGGGCCGCCGGCATCGAGCCCGACGCCCCGGACTACGAGCGGACGCCGGCCGCCACCTACGTCCCCGTCGTCGGCCGGATCGCGGCCGGCGGACCGATCCTCGCCGAGCAGGTGGTGGAGGACGTGTTCCCCCTGCCGCGCCAGCTCGTCGGCGACGGCGAGCTCTTCCTGCTGCGGGTCCGCGGCGACTCGATGGTGGAGGCCGCCATCTGCGACGGCGACTGGGTGGTGGTACGGCGGCAGCAGGTCGCCGAGAACGGCGAGATCGTCGCGGCGATGATCGAGGGCGAGGCGACTGTCAAGACGCTGCGCCGCGCCGACGGGCACGTGTGGCTCATGCCCCAGAACCGCGCCTACTCCCCCATCGACGGCGACTCCGCGACCATCCTCGGTCGCGTCGTCAGCGTGCTGCGCAGCCTGTAACGGTCAGTAGCCGAAACGGCGCGCCACCTCGCGCACCGCGTCCGCCGACCGACGGAGGCCACCCAGCTCGTCGGTCGACAGCGGCACCTGGAGTCGCTCGCCGACGCCGCTCGCGCTCACGATCGTCGGCACGGACAGGCAGACGTCGCTGATGCCGTGGTAGTTCTCCAGCAGCGACGAGACGGGCAGCACGCTGTGCTCGTCGTTGAGGATCGTCTCGACGATGCGCGTGCCCGCCAGGGCGATCGCGTAGTTCGTCGCCCCCTTGCCCTCGATGATCTTGTCCGCGGACGCGACGACCTCGTGCGCGATCGTCTCGCGCACGTCGGCCGTCAGCGGGCCGTGCTTGCCCACCCCGGTCCACTCGAGCAGCGGCACCCCCCCGAGGCTCGCCAGGCTCCAGAGGGGGATCTCGGTGTCTCCGTGCTCGCCCGCGACGTAGGCGTGCACGCTCTGCACCGCGACACCCGTCTCGGCCGCGATGAGGTACCGCAGCCGCGACGAGTCGAGCAGCGTGCCCGACCCGAACAGCTGGTGCGACGGCAGTCCCGAGATCTTGAGCGCGGCGTAGGTGACCACGTCCACGGGGTTGGTCACCATGACGTGCACCGCGTTCGGCGCCACGCGGACCAGCTCCGGCAGCACCTTGGCGACCAGGCCGATCGTCGCGCCCGCCAGGTCGAGGCGGGACTGCCCGGGCTTCTGCTTGGCGCCGGCCGTGAACATGATGACGTCGGAGTCGGCCAGCACCTCGATCTCGTCGGACCCGGTCACGGCCGCCATCGGCATGAACTGGATGCCGTGCGAGAGGTCGAGCACCTCGGCCTCGACCTTGGCGCGGTTGATGTCGAAGAGTGCGACCGTGCGCGCCGCCCCGGCCATGAGCGCCGCGTAGGCCATCGTCGAGCCCACGGCGCCCGCGCCGACGATGCCGAGCTTGGCCGCCCGCCGCGGCGAGAACTCGATGCGGCCCAGGCCGGCCTCGTCGAGCGCGTCCCTCTCGGTCATGGCCCCTCCTCCACGCGTCCGTCACCAGGCCCTGCGCCTGGTCGAGGCTAGCCTGTGGCGGCCAGCCTGCGCAGGGCGGCCACGGCGACGTCGAGGTCGGTGGTCAGCCAGAACGGCGGCATCGAGCGCAGCAGGAACGACGAGTAGCGTGCCGTGGCCAGGCGCGGGTCGAGGACCGCCACGACGCCGCGGTCGTCGGACGAGCGGATGAGCCGGCCCGCGCCCTGCGCGAGCAGCAGCGCGGCGTGCGTCGCCGCGACCGCCATGAAGCCGTTGCCGCCCGAGGAGGCCACCGCCTGCGTGCGGGCCGCGGTGAGCGGGTCGTCCGGCCGCGGGAAGGGGATCCGGTCGACGATGACGAGCCGGCACGTGGGCCCCGGCACGTCGACGCCCTGCCAGAGCGACAGCGTGCCGAAGAGGCACGTCGGCTCGTCCTCCGTGAACCGGCGCACGAGCGTGGGCAGCTGGTCCTCGCCCTGCAGCAGGATCGGCACCGGCAGGCGCGGGCGCAGCGCGGTCGCCGCGGCCGTCGCCGCGCGCCGGGACGAGAAGAGCCCCAGCGTGCGCCCGCCGGCGGCCTCCACGAGCGCGGCGATCTCGTCCAGCTGCGCCTCGGTGGCGGGCTCGCGGCCCGGCGCGGGCAGATGCCGCGCGACGTAGCAGATGCCCTGGCGGCCGTAGTCGAACGGGCTCCCGACGTCGATCCCCTGCCAGTCGTCACCCAGCCCGACCGCGCGC
This sequence comes from Actinomycetes bacterium, assembly GCA_021793115.1. The sequence continues at coordinate 27,683 of JAJYTJ010000012.1, forward strand.
GCCAGCGGTTCGAACACGCCCCCCAGGGTGAGCGTCGCCGACGTGAGCACCGCGGTCCGCCCGGCGATGAGGTGGTCGCCGATGAGGCCGGCGACCGCCAGCGGCGCGGCGTGCAGGCGGGTGACCACCTCGCCCCGCCGGTCCTCCGTGCGGGCGCACCACAGCACGGTGCCGTTCGCCTCCGTGGCGTCGGAGGCCATCCGTTCCGCGGTCTCGAACAGTGCCTGCATCGCGGAGTAGGCCATCTTGCGGCCGCCGGCCGCCTCGGCGGGCCCCTTGGCGTCCGGCTTGAGCGCGGACAGCAGCGTGCGTGCCGCGTCCCGGACGGCGGCCACGGCCTCGGCCGCCTCCGGCGCCAGGCCGGCGGGGAAACGGCCCTCCGGCAGGTCGGCCAGCACCTGCTCCAGCGCCCGCCCGGCCGCGTCGAGGTCCGTGGTGGGCACCCCGCCCTGCCGGCGGGCCAGGCGCGCCGCATGCTCCACCACGCCGACCGACAGCTCGGCGGTGGCCTGCGCCGTCACGCGGTCGGCCAGCTCGTGCGCCTCGTCGACCACCAGCACGGCGTGCTCCGGCAGCACGCCCGGGGCCCGCGAGGCGGCCGCCACGCCGAGCATGGCGTGGTTGGTGACGACGACGTCGGCGGCGTGGGCCGTCTCGCGCGCCTGCGCCGGGAAGCACTCGGCCCGCGCGGGGCACGCGGTGCCGAGGCACTCCGGCGCCGTCACCGAGACCTGCCGCCAGGCGCGCTCGGTGACGCCGGGCACCAGGTCGTCCCGGTCGCCCGTGGCGGTCTCCTCCGCCCACTCGCGCAGGCGCACGATCTGCTCGCCGAGCGACTCCCCGCGGGCCGGGCCGCCCGCCGCGGCGAGCGCCGGGTGGTCCGCCGCTCCCGGCGGCTCCGGCAGGTCGAACAGCGCGCCCTCGTCCTCGGGGTACCCACCGGCCACCTTGTGGACACAGAGGTAGTTGTGCCAGCCCTTGAGCAGCGCGACCCGCGGGGGGCGGGGCAAGCGGTCACCCACGGCGGCCACGACGAGCGGCAGGTCACGGCCGGTCACCTGCCGCTGCAGCGCGAGCGTCGCGGTGGACACCACGACCCGCTCGTCGGCCAGCAACGCGTGGCGCACCGCCGGGACGAGGTAGGCCAGCGACTTGCCGGTGCCCGTGCCCGCCTGGACGACGAGGTGCTCGCCGCCCTCGACGGCGTGCGCCACGGCGAGGGCCATCCGGTGCTGCCCGTCGCGGCGCACGCCCCCGATAGCCGCGACCGCCAGGTCGAGCAGCTCGTCGACGCCGGCGGCGTCCGCCACCACCGGACCCGGGTCCTCGGTCAGGTCGGGCTCGTCGGGCACCGGGACAGGCTAGTGCGACGCGCCGACGGCCTCGCTCATGCGACCGACGCCGCCCGCAGCTCGGCCGCGAGCTGCGCGTCGACGCGAGCCCGCAGCGCCGTGCCGCGCTCCGTGTGCTCCTCGTGGTCGATGTCACCGTGCTCGTGCACCCGGCTGACGAGGTCGCCCCGGTGGTACGGCACCACGACGTCGACGGGCACGCCCGGACGCGGTAGCTGGTCGGCGACGAGCGCGCGCAGCTCGTCGATGCCCTCGCCGGTGTGGGCCGAGACCAGCACCGAGTGCACCTCGCGCGACCGCAGCCGCGCCACGACGTCCGGCGCCGCGAGGTCGGCCTTGTTGAGCACGACGATCTCCGGCACGTCCATCGCCCCGGGGATGTCCGCGAACACCGCCCGCACCGCCGCGAGCTGGCCCTCGGGGTCGGGGTGCGCGGCGTCGACGACGTGAAGGATGAGGTCCGCGTCGGCGACCTCCTCGAGGGTGGAGCGGAACGCCTCGACCAGCTGGTGCGGCAGCGCGCGGACGAACCCGACCGTGTCGCTCAGCGTGTAGACACGGCCGTCGTCGGTCTCGGCGCGGCGCACCGTCGGGTCCAGCGTGGCGAACAGCGCGTTCTCGACGAGCACGCCGGCGTTCGTCAGCCGGTTGAGCAGGGACGACTTGCCGGCGTTGGTGTAGCCGGCGATCGCCACGGACGGGATGGCGTGCCGCTTGCGGTTCGCCCGCTTGGTGAGCCGGGCCGGCTCCATCTCCTTGATCTCGCGGCGCAGCCTGGCCATGCGGTTGCGGATGCGGCGGCGGTCCAGCTCGATCTTCGTCTCACCGGGGCCGCGGGAACCCATGCCCTGCCCGGCACCGCCCACCTGGCCACCGGCCTGGCGGGACATCGACTCGCCCCAGCCACGCAGCCGGGGCAGCAGGTACTCCAGCTGCGCCAGCTCGACCTGCGCCTTGCCCTCCTTGGACTTCGCGTGCTGGGCGAAGATGTCGAGGATCAGGGCGGTGCGGTCGACGACCTTGACCTTGACGACGTCCTCGAGCGCACGCCGCTGCGAGGGCGCCAGCTCGCCGTCGACGACGACGGTGTCGGCCCCCGCGGCACGGACCAGCATCGCGAGCTCGGCGGCCTTGCCCGACCCGAGGTAGGTCGAGGTGTCCGGCACCCGCCGCCGCTGCAGCAGCCCGTCGAGCACGAGGGAGCCGGCCGTCTCGGCGAGGGCCGCCAGCTCGCGCAGCGAGATCTCCGCGTCCTCGTTCGTCCCCTCGCCGGTGATCCCGACGAGCACGACGCGCTCGAGGCGCAGCCGCCGGTACTCGACCTCGGTGACGTCCTCGAGCTCGGTGGACAGGCCCGCCACGCGGCGCAGCGACGTGCGCGCCTCGAGGTCGAGCTGGTCGCCGTCGTAGGAGGTGTGCCCGTCGGCGGTCGACTGCAGCGCGGTGCCGTCGTAGCGGCCGGCCCGTGCCAGGACCCGCGCAACGACGTCGTCAGCCACCTCCTGCGCCGTGCGGCCGTCGGTGTGCTGGGGGTCGTTCACGCGGTTCCTCTCGTCGTGCTCTCTCCCTCTAGGTTCGCACGCCCCGGGTGGGTCGGCGACGCATTTCGCCACCGGCCGAGCCGCGCGCCCGGGCTACCCTCGGGCCGTGACCGCGCCCGACCACTACTTCACCGCGCAGCCGGCGGCGCCCGACGAGCGGCGGACGATCACCGTCGAGCTGGCCGGCCGGGCGGTCGCGGTCGAGACCGCCGGGGGCGTCTTCTCCCCCGACCACGTCGACCTCGGCACGCGCGTGCTGCTGCGCGAGGTGCCCGACCCGCCGTCCTCGGGCGACCTGCTCGACCTCGGCTGCGGCTGGGGCCCGCTCGCCCTGACGATGGCGTTGCTGTCACCGTCCGCTCGCGTGTGGGCGGTGGACGTCAACGAGCGTGCGCTCGACCTGGTACGGGTCAACGCGTCGCGGCTGGGGCTCACCAACGTCACCGCCGCGCTGCCGTCCGACGTTCCCGCGTCGGTTCAGTTCGCGGCCATCTGGTCCAACCCGCCGATCAGGGTGGGCAAGGACGCGCTCCACGACCTGCTGCGGGCGTGGCTGCCTCGTCTCGCGCCGGGCGGCGAGGCCTGGCTCGTCGTCGGGCGCAACCTCGGCGCGGACCCGCTGCACCGCTGGCTGGCCGACGAGCTGGGGATGCCCGTGGAGCGCGCCGCGAGCGCGAAGGGCTTCCGCGTGCTGCGGATCGACGGCTGACATGAGCAGGTATGCTCATGCTACGGTGTGAGCATGTCGGTCCTCGGGCGGAGGCTCCAGGTGCTCATCGACGAGCAGCGCTACGCCCTTCTGGAGAGGGAGTCACGGGAGACGGGGCGCTCGGTGGGCGCAATCGTCCGCGGCGCCATCGATGACCACTTCGCGGTGGAAGACGCCGCGGCACAGCGCGCCGCAGCCATCGAGTGGCTGCTCGCTCGGCCCGCAGGGTCAGGCCCGGACTGGAAGGTCACCAAGGCGGCGCTCGAGGCTGAGATCGAGGATCGGGTCCGGTGATCGCGCTCTTCCTCGACACGGCCGTGTGGGCCTACGCACTGGGAGACGAACACCCACAACGAGAGCCCTGTCGCACGCTGTTGAGCGCCGCCCAGCACGGCGATGTCGAGCTCCACGCGAGCGTCGAGCTCGTCCAGGAGCTGGTGTTCCACCGGATGCGGCGCACCGACCGAGGGGCGGCGGTCGCAGAGGGCCGCGCGGTCGCACGCGGATGCACGCTTCATCCATTCGACCAGAAGGTCCTCGCGAAGGCGCTCGACCTAACGGCCACGACCCGCATCGGCGGGCGCGACGCCATCCACGCGGCGACGGCGTTGCTGACTGGCTTCGACGCCGTCGTCTCGCCCGACCGGGACTTCGCGGTGGTCGAGGGCTTGCGGCGACTCGATCCCGCCGAGGCGCTCGGCTGATCAGGGTGTCGCGTTGTACACCACGACCGGCGCCTCCACCGCAACCTGGTCGTAGAGGCGTCGGGCACTCGCGTTCGTTCGCTTCGTCGTCCAGCGCACGACGTCGTGTCCCTCAGCCCGCGCAATGAACAGCACCCGTTCCACGAGCGCACGCGCGAGTCCCCGACCGCGATGCGCCGGGTCGACGTAGAGATCGTCAATCCAGAGGCCGGTCGTCCCCGTGATGGGCCGTTCGAACGGACGGAAGTGGGTGAGCCCGACGACGCCTCCTTCGTCGAGCGCAACGAGACCGCATGTCTGAGCCTCGGCCAAGGCCAGCCACTCCCAGACCCTGTCGAGGTGAGACGGCAACGCCTCGATGCCCCCGGCCGCGCAGTAGTCGGCGAACAGCCGCCGCCAGCCGTCGCGGTGGTCCGCGGCGACCGGGACGATCTCGGGGTCCGCGTTCATCCCGCGAGGGCGAGCCAGTCGACGTCCAGGTCGGCGACGAGCACCGCGGGGCCGGCCAGCTCGACGTGGCCGCCGGGTAGTGCCGTGACCCGCAGCACGCCGCCCGGCACCTGGACCCGCCACACGTCGGGGGCCCCCTCGCCGGCCCAGGAGCGCACGGCCAGCGCCGCGGCCACCGCGCCGGTGCCGCAGGACTGGGTCTCCCCCACGCCCCGCTCGAACACGCGCATCGCGACGACCCCGACGCGGCGGCCGCCCTCCTCGCGTTCACCCAGCGGCAGGACGAGCTCGACGTTCTGACCCTCGGGGTTCGCCGGCGTCACGACGGGCGCCGCGGTGAGGTCGGCTCCGGCGAGCTCGTCGCCCGATGCCACCGCCAGCACCGCGTGGGGGTTCCCGACGTCGACCCGCAGGGCGGGCCGCGCCACCGGCAGGCCCCGGACGGTCACCTCGACGTCGCCACCGGCCGCCACGGCGGCGTCACCACCCGGCAGGAACCACCGGCCCATGTCGACCGCGTACCAGGGCTCGTCGTCCGGCCCCGCCTCACGCCGCACGCGCTTGACCCCGGCGCGCGTCCCCACGGCGAGCTCGGCCGCCGAGTCCCACAGGCCCAGGCGCTCCAGCCACGCGGCGAAGACCCGCACGCCGTTGCCGCACATCTGGGCGAGCGAGCCGTCGGCGTTGCGGTAGTCCATGAACCACGTCGCGCCCGGGTCCTCCGCGAGGACGGCGGCCCCGTCGTCCAGCCGCGACGAGGCGACCAGCCGGATGACGCCGTCGCCGCCGATGCCGCCTCGGCGGTCCGCCAGAGCCCGGGCCAGGTCGGGTGTCAGGGCCAGGCCGTCGCGGCCGTCGACGAGCACGAAGTCGTTCTTCGTGCCGTGGCCCTTGACGGCGTGCAGCGGCGGGTTCACGTGCCGAGCCTACGGCTCGTCGGCGCGCTCCCCGGGACCGCCAGCGCACCCGCGCGGGCGCGCTCGACGAGGTCGCGGGCACGGGCGACGAGGTCCGGGTCCTGGGCGCCGAGCCAGTGCACCCGCGGGTCGCGGCCGAACCAGCCCATCTGCCGGCGGGCGAGGCGCCGGGTCGCCACGACGGTCGCGTCGTAGGCCTGCCGCTCCGACAGGCGACCGGCGCGCAGCGCGAGCACCTGCGCGTAGCCCACGGCGCGCGCCGCGGTGCGACCCAGGCCGCCGGCCGCGAGCAGCCGGTCGACCTCGTCGACCAGCCCGGCCGCCCACATCCGCGCCACCCGCCCGGCGACGCGCTCGTCGAGCACCGCGCGGTCGCAGTCGAGGCCGATCTGGATCGCCGGCACCTCGTACACGTGCTCCGGCAGGGACGACGAGTAAGGCCGGCCCGTGAGCGCGATCACCTCGAGCGCGCGGACGATGCGGCGGGCGTTGTGGGGTCCGATCCGCCCGGCGGCGACGGGGTCGGACGCGGCCAGCTCGGCGTGCAGCGCCCGAGGTCCCTCGACGTCGGCGCGGGCCTCCAGCTCCGCACGCAGCGCCGGGTCGGTGCCCGGGAAGTCCAGGTGGTCGAGCAGCGCGCGGACGTACAGGCCTGACCCGCCGACGGCGACCGGCACCCGGCCCCGGGCGGCCAGGTCCGCGAGCGCGGTGCGCCCCCAGCCCTGGTAGTCGGCCACGGTGGCGTCCTCCCGCGGGTCCAGCACGTCCAGCAGGTGGTGGCGCACGCCGCGCCGCGCCGCCACCGGCACCTTGGCCGTGCCGACGTCCATCCCCCGGTAGAGCTGCATGGCGTCGGTGTTGACCACCTCGCCGCCCAGCGCGAGCGCCAGCTCGATGCCGAGGTCCGACTTGCCGGTCGCGGTGGGCCCGACGACCGCGACGACGAGCGAGGCCGACGAGGCGTCCGCGCTCATCCCGCCGCCACCCAGGTGAGCACGGCGTGGGTCGCACCCGCCAGCAGGTCGCGCTGCAGAAGCCGCGCTGCGACCTCGCCGTCCCCCAGCGCGCCGAGCAGGACCTGCCACGGGCCCCACCCGGTGACCGCGAGCTCGCCGGCGAGCCCCTGGGGGCAGGACGCGAGCCGAGCCCGGGCAGGCGGACCCGCGTCGACGAGGTCGGCGACGACCTGGTCGTCGTACGCCGGTGCGCGCGGGTCGTCGGCCAGCGGCGCGTCCGGGCCGTGCCGTGCCGACGCGGAGCCCACGACGACGAGCGCTGTCGGATGCTCGTCGGCCAGCCCGCGACCGAGCGCGCGGAGCTCGGCGCCGCGATCGGGCCCGGCCACCGCCGTGCCCACCTCCACCACGTCGGCCGCCGCGCCGCCGTGCCATGCCAGCAGGACGAGCGCCACCGAGGCCGCGGTGCCCGCGACGGGACCGGTTACGTGCGGGGCGGGCCGGTCGAGCTCCCGCGCGGGCGGGGGCCACCCCACGAGCTCCTCGGGCACTCCCGCGGCGCCGAACGACGCGCGGGCCCACGGTCCCAGTCGCCGGTCCGACCGGCCGGGTGCGACGACCACGACCCTGCTCTCGCGTCGGGTGACGTCACGGACGGCGGTCAGGGCAGCCGCGCGCAACGACGCGCCCGGGTCGGCCGTGCCGCCCACGCCCGGCACGAGGAGCGCGGTGTCCGGGATCAGCGCCGCGGCGACGAGCATGCCTGCAGGCTACGGCCACGGGACGACGACCACCGCGTCCGGGGCTGCGCTGCGGGCGAACCCGGCACGGCCCCCGGGCGGATCGGTAGGTACTCTCGGACCATGGCGTCGTTCGCCGACAGGGCCAGAGCGTGGTTCCGCCGCATCGGGCGGCCCACCGAGCCTGCGACGGACGAGGGTGCCGACCTGCACGACTCCGTCGCCGCCCTCCTGGCGCGTGAGCTGGGCGTGGTCGAGGCCGCGGCGGACGTGCCCGTGGCGGTGACCCCGGCCCGTGTCGCCACATGGATGAGCACCAACGGCTTCAGCTACTTCGTCGACAGCGACGGCGACCTCGGGGGCATGTGGCGCGGCCGCCTCTTCTACTTCTTCCTCTTCGGCGAGCACGCCGAGATCCTTCAGGTCCGCGGCCAGTGGCAGCGCGAGGTGACCATCGAGCGGATGACCGAGATCCTCGACGTCTGCAACGAGTGGAACGCCGAGCGGATCTGGCCGAAGGCGTACGTGCGCGTGCGGGACAACGGCCGGGTCCACGTGGTCTCCGAGGTGGCGCTCGACCTCGAGCACGGCGCCACCGACGCGCAGCTCCACCAGGCGCTGTTCAGCGGCCTGACCACCGGGAGCATGTTCTTCGACGCGCTCGACGAGCGGTACCCCGACCCCGTGGGGATCGCGCCGTGACGGCGCCCTTGGCAACGCCGGCCCAGGCTCGCCGCCATCTGGGAGTCCCGCGATGAGCACCCCCGGATGGCTGCTGCGCGCCCTGTCAGGGCTGCCCAACGCCGCCAAGGCCCCGCGGATGGACGACGAGCCGCCGACGGCCGTCACGCGCGGGCGCGTGGCCGACTACCTGCGCCGGCGCGGCTACCGGTTCGTCGTCGACGACGACGGCGACCTCACCGGCACGTGGGACGGCAACCGGTTCTGGTTCCTGCTGCTCGGCGACGGGCAGGAGATCGTCCAGGTGCGCGGGCGCTGGCACCGGACGCTGCCGCTCGAGGCGCGCGCCGCGATCGCACTGGTCATCAACGACTGGAACCGCGAGCGCATCTGGCCCAAGGCGTACGTGCGCGAGGAGGAGGGCATGCTCGCGATCTACGCCGAGACCTCCGCCGACCTCGAGGCGGGCGCGAACGACGCCCAGCTGGCGCAGGCGCTCTCGTGCGGGCTCGGCACGGGTGTGCAGATGTTCCTCAGCTTCGAGTCGACCCTGCCGGCGGCCGACGAGCCGGACGCGCCGGACGTGCCGGACAACTGAGGGTCGCAGCCCACCGGCCGGAAGCTTCGTGCCGGCCATGGCCACCGTGTGGACCAGGGGCGCCGAGCGCGAGGTGCGAGCCGTGACCGGTGGTCGCCCTCAGCGGGCGGGGGTACCCACGACCGGCATACCCAGCGCCACCGGCACGCCCGCCGGCCCGTGCTCGTGCGTGTGCTCGTCGGCCCCACGGGCCGCCCAGGCGTCCCCCGCGCGCGTGCGCCGCACCGTGAACGACCCGCCGGTCGTCGCACCGTCCGCGACGAGGAAGTGGGGCGCCGCGTGGGTGACGTCGACGCGGACGAGGTCGCCGGGACGTGGGAGCTCGGCGGGCGTCGCGAGGTCCGGGACGGCGAAGTGGACGAGCCGGTTGTCGGCGGCGCGGCCCGACAGCCGCGCGGTCGCGCCGTCCTTGCGGCCCTCGCCCTGCGCGACGAGCACCTCGACGGTCCGGCCCACCTGGGCCCGGTTCTCCTCGAGCGAGATCCGCTCCTGGAGCTCGACGAGCCGCTCGTACCGCTCCTGGACCACCGCCTTCGGCACCTGGTCGGCGAGCGTCGCCGCGGGAGTCCCCGGTCGCGGCGAGTACTGGAAGGTGAAGGCGCTCGCGAACCGCGACTCCTCCACCACCCGCAGCGTCTCCGCGAAGTCGTCCTCGGTCTCGCCCGGGAAGCCGACGATGACGTCGGTCGTGATCGCGGCGTCCGGCATCGCCGCACGGACGCGGTCGAGGATGCCGAGGAACCGCTCGCTGCGGTAGGAGCGCCGCATCGCCCGCAGCACCCGGTCCGAGCCGGACTGCAGGGGCATGTGCAGCGCGGGCATGACGGTGGGCGTCTGCGCCATCGCCGCGATGACGTCGTCGGTGAAGGCGGCCGGGTGCGGGCTGGTGAAACGGACCCGCTCCAGGCCCTCGAGCGCCCCGACGCTGCGCAGCAGCGACGCGAACGCGCCGCGGTCGCCGAACTCGACGCCGTACGAGTTGACGTTCTGCCCCAGCAGCGTCACCTCGATCGCCCCGCCGGCGACGAGAGCCTCCACCTCGGCGAGGATCTCGCCGGGCCGGCGGTCCCGTTCCTTGCCCCGCAGCGACGGCACGATGCAGAAGGTGCACGTGTTGTTGCAGCCCACGCTGATGGACACCCAGCCGGCGTAGACCGACTCCCGGTGCGTCGGCAGGGTCGACGGGAACACCTGCAGCGACTCCGCGATCTCCACCTGGGCGCGCGCGTTGTGCCGGGAGCGCTCGAGGAGCACCGGCAGCACGTCGAGGTTGTGGGTGCCGAAGACCACGTCGACCCACGGCGCCTTCTCGACGATGCCGGCACGGTCCTTCTGCGCCAGGCATCCGCCCACGGCGATCTGCAGCCCTGGGTGAACCCGCTTGGCCGCCGCGAGCCGCCCGAGCGTCCCGTAGAGCCGCTCGGCGGCGTTCTCGCGCACCGCGCACGTGTTGATGACGATGACGTCGGCGTCCTCGGCGGCGACCGCCTCCGGGCTTGCCGCGACGTACCCAGCCGCGTCGAGCAGGCCCGCCATGTGCTCGGAGTCGTGGACGTTCATCTGGCACCCGAGAGTCTTCACCAGGTAGGTGCGCGCGGCCTCGCCCTCCCCCGCTCCGGGCGAGGCGGCGGGCAGAGCGGCGGGCGGGGCGGTCGGCTGCGCGGACATCGCCGTCAAGGGTACGTGCGTCGCCGCCGTGGACCACTCCGGCGCCCGCGGCGGTCCAACGGTCAGCCCGCGGTGGCGCTCGCGCGCAGCTCGCGCACCACGGTCACCTTGATCTCGCCCGGGTACGTGAGGTCCTGCTCGATGTGCCTGGCGATCGCGGTGGCCATGCCTGGCAGCGCTGTGTCGTCCACCTCGGTCGGCTCGACGACCACGCGCACCTCGTGCCCGGCCGACATGGCGAGGGCGCGCCGCACCCCAGGATGCTCGGCGACGATCGCCTCGAGCTTGTCCATGCGCTCGACGTACTGGTCCAGCTCCTCGCGCCGCGCACCCGGGCGCGCCGCGGAGATGGCGTCGGCCGCCTGGACCAGCACGGCCTCGACGGTGTCCATCGGGACCTCGTCGTGGTGCGCCGCGATGGCGTTCACCACGGCGGGCGACTCCCCGCAGCGCCGCGCCAGCTCCGCGCCGAGCGCGGCGTGCGTGCCGGGCTGCTCGGCCGTGAGCGCCTTGCCGATGTCGTGCAGCAGGGCACCGCGCCGGGCCACCTCGACGTCGGCACCGAGCTCGGCTGCCATCGCGCCGGCGACGAGCGAGGTCTCGACGAGGTGCTCGAGGACGTTCTGCCCGTACGACGTGCGCAGCCGCAGCCGACCCAGCGTGTGGACCAGGTCCGGGTGCAGGCCCCGCAGCCCGGCCCGTTCCACGGCGTCGCCCCCGGCCGCCTCGGTCCGCTCGCCGACCGCCGCCAGGGCGTCCCGGTAGGCGGCCTCGATGCGCTGCGGCTGGATCCGGCCGTCGGCCATGAGGGCCTCGAGCGCCACCTGCGCCACCTCGCGCCGCTCGGCGTCGAAGCACGAGAGCACCACGGCATCCGGCGTCTCGTCGACGAGGACGTTGACGCCCGTCAGCGACTCGAAGGAGCGGATGTTGCGCCCCTCCTTGCCGATGATCCGGCCCTTCATCTCGTCCGACGGCAGCGGCACCACCGTGATGGCCGACTGGCTGCTGGTCGGGACCGCGAGGCGCTGCACCGCCGTCGCGACGATGCGCCGCGCCCGCGCCTCGGCCGTGCGCCGGGCCTGCGCGTCCGCGCGCCGCACCTGGGCCGCCGCGTCGTTGCGCGCCTGCTCCGTCATGCGGGCGACGAGCTGCGCCCGCGCCTCCTCGGCGGACAGCCCTGCCGCGGCCTCCAGCTCGGCGCGCGCCGCCCGCTCCGCCTCGGCCCGGGTCTGCTCCGCCGCGCGCTCCGCGTCCGAGATGACGCGGGCCGCACCGCGCTCCGCCGCGACAAGGGCCTCGGCCCGCTCCCGCGTGCGGCGCTCCAGCGCCTCGAGCTCCCCACGGTCCTGCGCGAGCGCCTGCTCGCGCTCGGCCAGCCGCTGCTCGCGCCGCTCGGCGTCCGCGAGCTTGGAGCGGGCCTCCTCCTTGATGGTGGCGACGTCCTCGGTGGCGCGGCGCCGCACGGCGTCCGCTTCCCGCCGGGCCAGCTGGACCAGGAGCAGGGCGACGAGGCAGGCGCCGAGCAGTCCGATGATCGTGAGCACCGGCGCCCAGTTCATGCCCACCTCCCGCTGCCCACCCGGGCGAGACGCCGCTCGTCGTCCCGCGCGGTCCAGGGCCAGGGTGCCACACCGCCGCCGGTCAGGGGCCGCACCTCGTCGACCGCGGCGTCATCCCCGCGGGTGATCGTCGTCCTCGGCGCCGGCGTCCCAGGCGTCCCACGTGTCCCCGTCGCTGCCCGCGGTCTCGGTCTACTCGCCCAGCGCCTCACGGACGAGACGCGCCACCAGCCCCGGTGGGTACCCTCGGCGCCCGAGCGCGGCCAGCGTCCGACGCGTCCTCGTCGCGGGGTCGAGCCCGCGCGTGGCGGCCAGCTTGCGCTCCACGAGGCGACGGGCCGCATCGACCTCCGCGTCGTCGCCCACCTGGGTCAGAGCGCCGGCCGCCGTCTCGTCGTCGATGCCCCGGCGCCGCAGCTCGACCGCCAGTGCGCGCCGCGACAGCCCCCGCTCGGCATGCCGGGACCGGACGAGCATCTGCGCGTACGCGGCGTCGTCCACCAGGCCCACCTCGGTGAACCGGTCGAGCAGTCTGACTGCGACCTCTTCGGGGACCTCCCGCCGGGCCAGCGCCTCGGCCAGCTGCGCCCGGCTGCGGGGGGCGCCCGTGAGCAGCCGCAGCAGGATCGCCCGGGCCACCGCCTCCGCGTCGGGTTCGGTGTCGACCGCCGCGGCCCCGGAGTCGGGGGGCTCGGGCGCGGGTGAGCGGCGTCTTCCTTGTCCCATGCCGCTCACCCCGCGTGCCCCCGAGCCATCCCGCCTCGCCCCTGCCGGTCCCGGCGTGGTCCGGTCAGAAGTCGACCGGCACGCTGTCGGCCGGCTTGTCGAGCGTCGCGCCGATGCCGAGCTTCTCCTTGATCTTCTTGTCCAGCTCGTCCGCCAGGTCGGGGTTGTCGCGCAGGAACGACCGCGCGTTCTCCTTGCCCTGGCCCAGCTGGTCGCCCTCGTAGGTGTACCAGGCGCCGGACTTACGCACGAAGCCCTGGTCAACGCCCATGTCGATGAGCGACCCTTCGCGGGAGATGCCCTTGCCGTAG
>JAJYTJ010000164.1 GCA_021793115.1 Actinomycetes bacterium
GATGCGGCCGCCCCCGGCCTCGGCGTCCAGCTCGAGCCACGCGCGCACGGGGTCGCCGTGCGCGACGTGGACGGGGACGTGCACCTGCCGGCCGGAGCGCACGACGACGACGGGCGGGAGCACCCGACGCCACGGCGCGTTCTCGACGTCCTGCAGCGCCAGGCGGATGCGCGCGGGCGACGACGCGTCGACGCCGAGCGCGGAGAGCACCGCGACCAGGGTGTCGGCGGAGGCCGCGTGGTAACGGCCGTCGTGGCCGTGGTAGTCCGGCACCACCCCGTGCGCCGCGGCGAGCCGCAACAGCTGCTGATCGCCAGGCGTGACCTCGTCGGACATGCGGCCATCCTTCCATCGCGCGCGGGGCCCGTCCCGCCGCCACTCGCACGTAGCCTGCGGGCATGACCCACCCGGCCTACCCGCCCGCGCGCGCCACCGACCTCACCGAGCTCCTCGCCGGGCACGAGGTGCGTGACCCGTACCGATGGCTCGAGGACGCCGCGGCGGACGAGACCGTCGCCTGGTCCGCCGCGCAGGACGAGCTGTACGCGGCGTTCCGCGCCGCCGCGGGCGCCCGGGCGCAGGGCACGCCGTTCGCGCCCGGGGCGCTCGAGGACCGGCTCGCACACCTGCTCGGCGCCGGCGCGGTGGGCACCCCGGCCTGGCGCGGCGAGCGGCAGCTCCTCACGCGGCGCGCGCCCGGGGCCGAGCACGCGGTGGTGCTCGTCGTCGAGCCGGACCCCGCGCGCCCGGGGAGCACGCGCGAGCGCGTGCTGCTCGACCCGATGGTGCTCGACCCGGCGGGGACCACGACGCTCGACGCCTGGCAGCCCTCCAAGGAAGGCGACCTGCTCGCCGTCCAGGTGTCGACGGGCGGCACCGAGGAGAGCGTGCTGCGCGTGCTGGACGTGGCCACGGGCGACGTGGTCGACGGGCCCATCGACCGGGCCCGGTACTCCCCCGTCGCCTGGCTGCCGGGCGGCGAGGCCTTCTACTACGTGCGCCGGCTGGCGCCCGAGCTCGTGCCGCCCGACGAGCGCCAGTTCCACCGGCGCGTGTGGCTCCACCGCGTGGGCAGCGACCCCGCCACGGACGTCGAGGTGTTCGGCGCCGGGCGCGACCTCGCGACCTACTACGGCGTGCAGGTCTCGCGCGACGGTCGGTGGCTGCTCGTCTCGGCCTCCGTGGGCACGGCGCCGCGCACCGACGTGTGGATCGCCGACCTGCGGACGGCCGGCGCGCCGGTGTTCCGCGAGGTGGCCGTCGGGCTGGACGCCGAGGTCGACGCGTGGGTGGGCCGCGACGGCGCGCTCTACCTGCGCACCGACCTGGACGCGCCGCGGGGCCGGCTCGTGGTGACCTCGCCCGACGACCCCGGGCCGGCGACGTGGCGCACGCTGCTCGCGGAGGACGCCGAGGCCGTGCTGGAGGACGTGGCGATCCTCGACGACGGCGACGACGCCACGACGCCCACCGCGGTCGTCGCATCCTGGCGCCGGCATGCCGTGAGCGAGGTCACGCGGCACCACCCGGTGACGGGCGAGCGGTGGGGCGACGTGGCGCTGCCCGGGCTCGGCTCCGTGTCCGGCCTGGTGACGCGGCCGGAGGGCGGCGGCGAGGTGTGGTTCTCGTACACCGACCACGTCACCGTGCCCGCGGTGCACCGGCTGGTGGACGACGCCCTCACCGTGTGGGCCACGCCCCCGGGCGCCGCCCCGGACGTGCCCGACGTCGTCGTGCGCCGGGTGCTCGCTGCGAGCGCCGACGGGACGGCGGTGCGCGCCTTCGTCGTCGCCCGCGCCGACCGCGTGGACGCGCACGGCCGCCCGACCGCCCCCGCCCCCACCGTGCTCTACGGCTACGGCGGCTTCCAGATCAGCCTCGAGCCGGCGTACTCGGCCGCGACGCTGGCCTGGGTGGAGCAGGGCGGCGTGTGGGTGGTGGCCAACCTGCGCGGGGGCGGCGAGGAGGGCGAGCAGTGGCACCGCGACGGCGAGCGCGACCGCAAGCAGCACGTGTTCGACGACTTCCACGCGGTCGCCGAGCTGCTCGTCGCCGAGGGGTGGACGACGAGCGGGCAGCTGGCCTGCTGGGGCGGCTCCAACGGCGGCCTGCTCGTGGGTGCCGCCGTCACGCAGCGGCCCGACCTGTTCGCCGCCGCGGTGTGCTCGGCGCCGCTGCTCGACATGGTCCGGTACCAGCGGTTCGGCCTGGGCCGCACGTGGTCCGACGAGTACGGCGACGCCGAGGTCCCCGAGGAGCTGGCGTGGCTGCTGGGCTACTCGCCCTACCACCACGTGGCGCCCGGCACCGCCTACCCGGCGACGCTGTTCACCGTGTTCGAGGGCGACACGCGCGTGGACCCGCTGCACGCCCGGAAGATGGCCGCCGCGATGCAGGCGGCCACCACCGCGCCGGCCGACGACCGGCCCGTGCTGCTGCGCCGCGAGACGGGCGTCGGGCACGGGGCGCGGGCAGTGTCCCGGACCGTCGCACTGACGGCCGAGCAGCTCCGGTTCGTCGCGGACCGCACCGGCCTGCTGGGTCACTGATCGGCCGCCCCATCCAGTCCAGCAACGGCTGAGCGCTACTCCGCGTCCAGTCCAGCAACGGCTGAGCGCTACTCCGTCCAGTCCAGCAACGGCTGAGCGCTACTCCGTCCAGTCCAGCAGCGGCTGCCCGGCGGCGACGGTCTCGCCCGGTGCCAGCAGGAGCGACACCTCGTCGGGCGCGGCCTGCAGCGCGACGACCGGGCAGATCGTCGCGCGCCCGCCGGCCGCCACGTCCAGCGGCGACCACGTGACCATGCGCTCGCCCGCCCGCACCCGCTGGCCCGCCGCGACGTGCAGCTCGAAGCCGGCGCCGCCGAGCGTGACGGTGTCGATGCCGAGGTGCACCAGCACCGATCGCTCCTCCGAGACGCGGACCGCGAACGCGTGCGGGTGCAGCGCGGCCACCACGCCGTCCACGGGAGAGACCACGTGCTGCACCGCGGTGCGCACCGGCTCGACCGCCGCCCCCGGGCCCACCATGCCGTGCGCGAAGACCTCGTCGGGCACCGCGCTCAGCGCGCGCACGGTCCCGGCCACGGGGCTGACGAGCCGCACCGCCGGCCCCTCAGCGCAGCGAGTCGATCTCGGCGGCGAGCCCGTCCGCCTCGGGACCGACTATCACCTGGACCACGCGACCGGACCGGACCACGCCGAAGGCGCCCGAGGCGCGCAGGCGGCCGTCGTCGACGGCCGCCACGTCGGTCACCTCGACGCGCAGCCGCGTGATGCACGGCTCGACGGCGACGACGTTCGTGGCGCCGCCGAGCGCGGCGAGGATCTGCTCGGCCTTGCTCATCTGCCCTCCGGGTGCCTCGGACGTCCGCCCAGCGTAGGGCGAGGTCAGGAGGGACGCGAGGGCGTGTGAGGATGGGCCGGTGCGGACCGACTCCTTCTACGCGGCGGTCGGCGGCCACGACACCTTCGTCCGACTGGTCGACGAGTTCTACCGCGGCGTCGCGGCCGACCCCGTGCTCCGGCCGATGTACCCCGAGGAGGAGCTGGGGCCGGCGGCCGAGCGGCTGACGCTGTTCCTCGAGCAGTACTGGGGTGGGCCGACGACCTACTCGGAGGTCCGGGGGCACCCCCGGCTGCGGATGCGGCACGCCGAGTTCCCCGTGACGCCCGACGCGCGCGACCGCTGGCTGCGTCACATGCGCGCCGCGCTCGAGACGCTCGACCTCGCGCCGTTGCCCAAGGCGGAGCTGTGGGACTACCTGGAGCGGGCGGCACACTCGCTCGTCAACACCTTCGAGGAGTAGCCACGAACGACGACCCCATCCAGCCCGTGCTCGACGTGCTGGACCTGCGCCCGGGCGAGCGTCCGGGCAGCTTCACCGGGGAGAACCTGCAGGTGCCCACCGGGCGCGTGTTCGGCGGGCAGGTGCTGGCCCAGTCGCTGCTCGCCGCCGGCCGCACGGTGGACGCCGGGCGCCTGCCGCACTCGCTGCACGGCTACTTCCTGCGGGCCGGCGACGTCGCCGCGCCCATCCGGTTCGAGGTCGAGCGCATGCGCGACGGCCGCTCCTTCAGCGCCCGGCGCACGCACGCCCTGCAGGACAACGGCCCGATCCTGTCGATGATCGCCTCGTTCCAGGAGGACCAGCCGGGGCTCGACTTCGCCGAGCACCCGCCGCGTCACGTGCCGCCGCCCGAGGAGGTCCCCTCCGCGGCCGAGCACCTGGCGGCGGTGGACCACCCCGTGGCACGGTTCTGGACGGAGTCGGCGTTCGACCTGCGGCACGTCGGCGGGGCGATCTACGTGCGGGCCGACGAGGAGCGCACCGGCCGTCAGCTCGTCTGGCTCAAGACCCGCGGCGCGGTGCCCGGCGACCAGCTGCTGCACCGGGCGCTGCTGGCGTACGCGTGCGACCAGGTGATGCTCGAGCCGATCCTGCGGCACGCGGGCCTGTCCTGGTCCTCGCCCGGCCTGTCGATCGCGTCCCTCGACCACGCCATGTGGTGGCACCGGGACGTCCACGTGGACGACTGGCTGCTGTTCGTCCAGAACTCGCCGTCGGGGCAGGGCGGGCGCGGCCTGGGCGCCGCGCGCGTGTTCGACCGCGACGGCGCGCTCGTCGCGTCCATCGCCCAGGAGGGCATGGTCCGGGTCCCCGTCGGCTGACGTCACGGCCGCCTGCCCGGCCGCACCCATCGGCCACACCCGGCGCCCACCCGTGGGCACCCATACCCCCCAGCGCCCACCCACGGGCACCTCTACCCCCCAGCGCCCTCCCGCGGGCACCCATGCCCCCCGCGCCCTCCCATGGGCACCCATGCCCCCGGTACCCACCTGCTCCGCCTGTGCTCACCCGCCCGCACCCGCCTCGGTGGAACGATCCGCGGCCCCGCACCCGCGTGTCGCGGCATGTCCGTTCCACCCGCACGAACCAGTGGAACGATCCGGCCCCTCGGGCCGGCGTGTCACGGCGTGTCCGTTCCGCCCCAGGGCGGGCGGTGGTGGGTCGGCGGTCAGCGGCGGTGCCGGAACGTCGGCGGCTCCGCGACGTACGGCTCCCACACCTGCCGCTGCGCCGGGGAGATGCGGCGAGGCCGGCCGGTCGTGGCCTCCACCAGCACGATCGTCGCAGTCGATCGGGCGTACACCACCGGCGCGGCGCCGTCATCGCGCACCTCGTAGCAGACGTCGATGCTTGCACCGCCGAGCCGACCGATCCACACCTCGACGATCACGGGCGTGCGGCGGTACTCCAGGGGCTGCAGGTACTCGATCTCCTGGCGCGCGACGAGCGTGGCGAGCTCTGCACCCGGCCCACCGTCGAGCACCGCGGTGGGCCAGGCGCCCGCACGGTCGTCGTCCGGGTGCCGCCAGAACGCCTCGATCCGCGCCTCCTCCAGCAGCTGGAACATCGCCGCGTTGTTGACGTGCTGGTACGCGTCGACGTCACCCCAGCGCAGCTGGACCGGCACCGCGAGCCTGACCATCGTTCCCCTCTCGTCGTGGTGCTCCGCCGTCCAATCCCGTCCCGGCATCCCGTCCTGCCCGCCATCTTTCCGCGGCCGGGCCGGACGAGCCCTCGATGCCCACGCCACGAACCGAGATCGCTCCCGACCCGATCGCCTGGACGCCTCCGCAGCCGGGTCGACGGACCAGGGCGCCCTAGCGCGCTGAGGCCGGCCCCCAACCGAGCGTCATGACGCCCTCGGCGGCCGGTCGACGATCGACGGCGCCACGACGAGCGCCACCACCCCGCCGAGCGCCACGGCCCGGGACGGCCGGCCCCAAACAGAGCGCTATGACGCCGACGAAGGGCACGGCACCGCCGACAGCGCCATGCCGCGCCGATACCGACCCCCAACCGAGCGTCATGACGCCCTCGGCGGCCGGTCGACAATCGACGGCGCCACGACGAGCGTGGCCGCGGACGGGCGGGGCCCGGCACGGGCGGGGCTATGCGTGGGTCGAAGCCGGCAGCCCGCGTGTCAGCGACGGCGATGCCGGGAACGGCAGGGGTCAGCGGCCGCGGCGGTGGCGACAACAGAGGTCAGCCGCGGCGCCCGGCACCGCGGGGGTCAGCCGCGGCGCCGGCGACAACAGAGGTCAGTCGCGGCGCCGGCGACAACAGAGGTCAGTCGCGGCGCCGGCGACAACAGAGGTCAGTCGCGGCGGAGCTTGCGGTACGTGAGGCGGTGGGGCCGCGCGGCGTCCTGGCCCAGCCGGGCCACCTTGTTCTCTTCGTAGCTGGCGAAGTTGCCCTCGAACCAGTACCACCGGGCCGGGTCGTCCTCGGTGCCCTCGTAGGCGAGGATGTGCGTCGCGACGCGGTCGAGGAACCACCGGTCGTGGGAGACGACCACAGCGCAGCCCGGGAACTCCAGCAGCGCGTTCTCCAGCGAGGCCAGGGTCTCCACGTCCAGGTCGTTGGTCGGCTCGTCGAGCAGCAGCAGGTTGCCGCCCTGCTTGAGAGTGAGCGCGAGGTTCAGCCGGTTGCGCTCACCGCCGGACAGCACGCCGGCCGGCTTCTGCTGGTCCGGACCCTTGAACCCGAACGACGCGACGTACGCCCGCGACGGGATCTCGACGTTGCCCACCTTGATGATGTCGAGACCGTCGGAGACCACCTCCCACAGCGTCTTCTTCGGGTCGATGCCCTCGCGACCCTGGTCCACGTAGGAGATCGAGACCGTCTCGCCGATCTTCAGTGCACCGCCGTCGAGGGGCTCCAGCCCGACGATCGACTTGAAGAGCGTGGTCTTGCCGACCCCGTTCGGGCCGATGACGCCGACGATGCCGTTGCGCGGCAGCGTGAACGACAGGTCCTCGATGAGCTGCCGGTCGTCGAACCCCTTGCGCAGGCCCGTCGCCTCGAGCACCACCGAGCCGAGGCGCGGCCCTGGTGGGATCTGGATCTCCTCGAAGTCGAGCTTGCGCGTGCGCTCCGCCTCGGCCGCCATCTCCTCGTAGCGCTGCAGGCGCGCCTTGCTCTTCGCCTGACGGCCCTTGGCGCTCTGGCGCACCCAGTCCAGCTCCTCGGAGAGGCGCTTGGCGAGCTTGGCGTCCTTGCGGCCCTGGACCTCCAGGCGCTGCGCCTTCTTCTCGAGGTAGGTGGAGTAGTTGCCCTCGTACGGGTAGAGCCGGCCGCGGTCCACCTCGCAGATCCAGCCGGCGACGTTGTCGAGGAAGTAGCGGTCGTGCGTGACCGCGAGCACCGCCCCCTGGTACGAGGCCAGGTGCTGCTCGAGCCACTGCACCGACTCGGCGTCGAGGTGGTTCGTCGGCTCGTCGAGCAGCAGCAGGTCCGGCTTCTCCAGCAGCAGCTTGCACAGCGCCACCCGGCGCCGCTCGCCGCCGGAGAGCACCGTGACGTCGGCGTCCGCCGGCGGGCAGCGCAGCGCGTCCATCGCCTGCTCGAGCTGGGAGTCCAGGTCCCACGCGTCGGCGTGGTCGATCGCTTCCTGGAGCTGGCCCATCTCGGCGAGCAGGGCGTCGTAGTCGGCGTCCGGCTCGGCCATGAGGACGGAGATCTCGTTGAAGCGGTCGACCTTCGCCTTGATCTCGGCCACGCCCTCCTGGACGTTGCCGAGCACGGTCTTGTCGTCGTTCAGCGGCGGCTCCTGCTGGAGGATCCCCACGGAGAACCCGGGCGCGAGGCGCGCCTCGCCGTTCGACGGTGTGTCCAGGCCCGCCATGATGCGCAGGATCGTCGACTTGCCGGCGCCGTTGGGGCCGACGACGCCGATCTTCGCGCCCGGCAGGAAGTTCAGCGAGACGTCGTCGAGGATGACCTTGTCTCCGTGCGCCTTGCGCGCCTTGTACATGGTGTAGATGAACTCAGCCACGCGTGCTCGTCCGCTCCGGGGTGGGGGTCGTTGGTGGGGCGCGAGCCGCGTCGCGCCGGTCCACCAGCCTAGGCGATCGGCGGACAAGCGCCTCGTCGTCCTCGCCCGGGCCCTCCGGACGGCCGTCACGTCGCTCGAGTGGCTCGCGGCCGGCTCACGCGGTCGGGTCGCGGCCGGCTCACGCGGTCGGCTTGCGGCCGGGTCGCGCGGCCGGCTCACGCGGTCGGGTCGCGGCCGGCTCACGCGGTCGGCTTGCGGCCGGGTCGCGCGGCCGGCTCGCGCGGTCGGGTCGCGGCCGGGTCGCGCGGCCGGCTCACGGCCCGCTCACGCGGCCGGCTCACGGCCGGGTCGCGCGGCCGGCTCGCGGCCGGCTCACGGTCGGCGCTCAGTCGACCCCGGCGGGGCCGAACCCACGGCCCGACAGCCCCGCACGGA
>JAJYTJ010000165.1 GCA_021793115.1 Actinomycetes bacterium
GGCCCGGTGCGCGGCGTCGGCGGGGGCGTGCCCAGGGGCGCGGCGCCGGCCGGCGCCGCCGGGCGGGCGGCGGACGGCGCCTGCGGCAGCGTCGGCACCGGGCGCAGCTCGGTGATGAGCTGGACCCCCGCGTCGGCGAACCCGACGAGCAGCCGGCGGTCGCCGGCGGCGACGACCGCGACGCCGGCGTGCTTGGACAGCGAGTGGCGGTCGAGGATGCGCACCTCGGCCTCGCGGGACGCCTCGTGGCCGCGGCCGCCGAGGCGGCGGGCCAGGTACCAGACGAGCGCGACGACGACCGCGAGCGAGACCAGCACCCGCAGGGCGACGACGAGGCCGTCCATCAGGCCTCGCCCTCGGACCCCGAGACGATCTGCGTGATCCGCACGCCGTAGTCCTCGTCGACCACGACGACCTCGCCGCGCGCGATGAGGCGCCCGTTGA
The DNA here is from genome assembly GCA_021793115.1 of Actinomycetes bacterium. The sequence goes on from JAJYTJ010000165.1 coordinate 445, forward strand.
CGAGGATGTCGGCCGGCGAGCTGGCCGCGCGATCGAGCTCGAGCACCGCGCCGGGCGCCAGCTCGAGCACGTCGCGCAGCGGCAGGCGGGCACGCCCGAGCTCGACCGTGAGGGTCATCTCGACGTCGTAGAGGACGCGCATCGTGGTGCGCTGCGTGGGCACGCGCCCGGCCGCGGCACCCGGCACGTGCGTCTGCGCCACGCGGACGCCGAACCACGCGACGCTCTGGCCGTCGGCCTGCAGCGCGTAGACCGTCATGTCGGCGGTCAGGGCGGCCTCCGCGGTCTCGGTGCGCACCGCGTCGAGCGCCTGGGAGCCGAGCGCGCCGGCCGCGGCCTCGAGGGCGGGCCGCAGCGCGTCGGCCACCGCCACGGGCGTCCCGGCGGCCACGCCGGCCTCCGTGAGCTCGGCCACGACGGCCTCCGCGACGAGCGCGAACGTCGCGGACGGGCCACCCAGGCACGTGGCGACCACGGCGAGCGCCTCGGGGGCCGGCCCCTCGCCCGGGCCGGCGGGCACCGCCGCGAGCGGGACCGGCGACGGCACGTGGGCCGCCACCGCCTCCGCCAGCGCCTGCGTGTCCACCGGGGTGGACAGGGCGGAACGGGTCATGACGCGGCCTCCTCGACGGCGACGACCTGGCACACCAGACGCGAGCCGTGGCTGGCCGCGGTGGCGTGGGCGAGCGGCACCCCGTCGACGACGACGTCGAGGGGGTGCGATGCGGGGTGGCCGAGCGGCAGCACGTCGCCGACCTCGAGCTGGACCACCTGGCGCGGCCGCACGGTCACCGGCGCGAACCGCACGGTGACGTCGAGCGGCACGCCCTCGACGGCGGTCTCGAGCTCGTGACGGGCCGCGGCGAGCGCGGCACGCTCCTGCGGGCCGAGCTGGGCGGCGCCCGACTGGTCGCGCAGCGACTGCAGCACGGTCTCGGCGGGCAGCATGAGCGCCGCGGTGTCGGTGCGGTCGCCGGCGCGCAGCGAGAAGGTCGCGACGAGGACGCCGTCGCCCGCGCCCGCCGCCTGCACGAACTGCGGGCTGTACTGCACGGACCGGACGCTCAGCGTCGCGGACAGCAGCGGCTGGAAGGCGTAGTGCAGGTCGTCGAGCGCGATCTGCAGCAGGTCGCGGACCACCGTGAACTCGATCTCGGTGAGCTCGCGCCCCTCGCGGTCGTCGCCCATGCCGGTGCCGCCGAAGAGGTAGTCGACCCAGACGAGCATGGTCGCCACGGGCATCTGCACCAGCGCGGTCTGGCGTGTGGGCTCCATCTGGCACAGCACCACGCCCGTGGGCTGCGGCAGCGAGGCGATGAAGTCCTCGTACGTCATGAGCGCGAGGGCCTCGAACGTCACCGAGCACGTGGCGCGCAGCCGGGCGGCCAGCTGGGTGCCCCACATCCGCGCGAAGCGCTGGCTGACGATCTCCAGCTGGCGCGCGTGGTCGCGCGCGAGGGTGAGCGGGCGCCGGAAGTCGTAGAGCTCCGGCTCGGTCGCACGCCGTCGCCAGGACGAGGGTGCGCCGGAAGGCGCGCTCTGGACACTCACGCGCGACCCATCGGCGGGCCGCGCCCGGTCCTGAGCGAAACAGTGGGGTGCAGTCTCCTGCGGCGGTCGGCCGCTACTGCGTGACGTAGTCGGTCAGGTAGACGTCCATCACCCCCTCGCCGTACGCCTGGCGCAGCTGCGTGAGGAGCTGGGCCTTGAGGTGGTCGCGCGTCGTCGGCGCGGAGACCTCGTCGACGGTCCGGCCGCTGTACAGCGCGATCGCCAGGTCGAGCGCGCGCGACGGGTTCGGGGTCTGCTTGACGGCGTCGCTCAGCTGGATCGCCAGGCCCAGCCGCAGGTAGTGGCCGCCGGCGAGGTTGACGCTCACCGGGTCGACCGTCAGCACCTGGCCCGGCACGGGGGTGGGTGCCGGTTTGGGAGCGGACGCGCCGTGCCCCGGCCCCATGACGACGTACCAGCCGACGCCCGCCGCAGCGAGCAGCACGACGGCCAGGAAGATCGCCACGAGGCGCTTCCGCGACTTCTTGGGGGCGGCCTCGGCCGCCACCTCCGCGGCCCGCTCGGCCGCGACCACCGGCGCGGCCGGACGTGCGCCGATCTTCTGCCCGATCACCCGTTGCTCGACGGCCATCGGTCCTGCCCCTCCCTCACTTGCCCTGGTCCTGGGCGACGATCCCCGGCACGAGCGCCCGCACCTGGTCCGAGGCGCCCGACAGCACGACGACGTCGACGCGGCGGTCGACGACGAGCGCCTGCGCGCCCGTCACGCCGGGCACCGGCCGCGCGTCGCCGAAGCCGACGGCCCGCACGCGGTCGGGCGCCAGGCCGTTCGCCTCCACGAAGTGGCGCAGCACCTGGGTCGCCCGGTCGGCCGACAGCTCCCAGTTCGTGGGGTAGCGGCCGCTCACGGGCAGCACGTTGGCGTGCCCCTCGACGGAGACCTGGTCGGGCAACGCCACGAGCGTGGGCGCGATCGCGTCGAGCACGCGCAGCGCCGTGGGGGTCAGCTGCGCCGACGCCGGGGCGAAGAACACGTCGTCGGCCACCAGCCCGATGATCAGCCCGCGGTCCGTGATGGTCATGTGGACCTCAGCCCCGAGCCCCGCCGCGTCCAGCCGCTGCTGGATCTGCTTCTGCACGCCCTCCAGCCGCGCGGCCTCGGCGCGTGCGGCCGGGAGCACGCCCGCGCTCGCGTCGGCAGAGGACTGCGCCGCCGCCGCGCCGACGCCCGGCCCGCTCACCGCCGTGACGGGGTCGAACGCCTGGAACAGGCTGCTCTGCGCCTGCGAGTCCTGCGGCGTGGTGCTGCTGGACTGCAGCACGCCGTTGGAGCCCGTGAGGATGGCCTGGTGGCCGAACCCGGCCGCGAGCGACTCGCGCAGCGCCTGGAACTTCTGCATGTCCACCTGGCTCATCGCGTACAGCACGATGAACAGGCCCATCATCACCGTGAGCATGTCGGAGTAGCTCACCATCCACCGCTCGTGGTTGGCGTGCTCCTCCTCCTCCACGTGCTTGCGGCGCTTGCGGGCGGCCATCAGGCGGCCGCCTTCTTCGCGTCCTTCTTGCCGTCCTTCTTGCCGTCGCCCGCCACCGCGTCGTCGGGCAGCAGGCTGCGCAGCCGCTCGCCGACGAGCCGCGGGTTGGCGCCCGCCTGGACCGCGAGCAGGCCCTCGAGCGCGAGCTCCATCTGGGCGCACTCGAGGTCCGAGAGGCGCCGGATGCGGGTGGAGATGGGCAGCCAGACGACGTTGGCCGAGAGCAGGCCCCACAGCGTCGCGACGAACGCGGCGGCGATGTTCTGGCCCAGCGCCGCCGGCTGGCTGAGGTTCTCCAGCACGTGGACCAGCGAGATGACCGTGCCGATGATGCCGACCGTCGGGGCGTAGCCACCCATGTCGGAGAAGTACTTGGCCGCGACGCGGTCCTTGGTGCGCTTGGTGGCGATGCGGTCCTCGAGGATCTCGCGGAGGTCCTCGGGGTCGGTGCCGTCGATCGCCGACTGCAGCCCGTTGCGCAGGAACGGGTCCTCGATGCTGCGTGTCGCGTCCTCGAGCGCCAGCAGGCCCTCGCGGCGGGCCTTGTCGGCCAGCTGCACGAGGGTCTCGATGAGGCCGTCCGGCTGCGGCAGGCGGCCGCGCAGCGCGCGCGGCACCGCCGCGAAGGCCGCCTTGGCGTCCCGGAGGGTGTGACCCGCCAGGCCCACGGCGAGCGTGGTCACCCAGACGAGCAGCAGCGGACCGGGGAGCAGCACCGCGGTGGGCGACGTCCCCTCCATGATCATCACCACGAAGATGACGGCGAAGGCGACGACGAGGCCGATGGGCCCGGCGAGGTCCATCAGCGCACCCTCCGCAGCTGGCCGCCGGCGGTGCTCGGCTGGCCGTCGGGGTCCGGGTCGTCGTCGTCGTCCGCGGCGGGGTCGGGGATCGCGTGCACGGACTCCTGCGCGAGCTGCTGCAGGTCGCGCGAGCGGGCCAGGATGCGGGCGCGGTGCTCGTTGACGCGGGCGATGACCTCGTCCATCGACTCCGCGACGATGAGCTTGGTGCCGTCGATGAGCGTGAGGATCGTGTCCGGGGCGCTCTCGACACGCTGGATCAGGTCGGGGTTGACCCCGAACATCCCCCCGTTGAGGCGCGTGACGACGATCACGGCGGCACCATCCCTGGTCCGTGCGGCGGGCGGCCCTGCCGCCCCCGGGGCCCATCCGTGAGCCCCTTCGACGACGTTGATCGGCCGCGGGGCCCCGATGCTGAGGGGTTTGGCGGCCCTGGCCTAGGCGGCCGAGGGGCGGTACGCCCAGTGCCACGACTCGCGCGGCACGTCGGCGACGAACCCGAACCGGCCGGCGTTGGCGCGCATCCAGGTCAGCGCGGGGCCGTCGAGCCGGAGGTCGGCGGCCAGCCCCCAGCCGTGCTCGCTCGTGCCGGGCTGGGCGGCCAGGCCGCCCTGCGCGTACAGGCCCTCGGACTTCGCGAGCGAGACCTGCTCGTCGTACGGGCGGTAGCCCTCGGTGACCCCGATGGTCACGCCGTCGGCCTTGGCCGCCGCGATGAGCCCGGTGAGCGCCTGCGCGGCCGGCTGCCACAGCCGGGCGCCCGTGGTGCCCACCGGCGCGAGCGCGGCCGCCGGGATGCGGCCGTTGCCGTAGGCCGCGAGGTCGGCTGGCACGCCCTGGGCGTTGAGCGTCCCCGTGGTCGAGGCCGTCCCCGTGGCCGTGCCGGACAGGCCGAGCGCGGCGAGCAGCGCCGCGGAGTCGCTCGTGCCGGACAGCCCGAGCCCGGCCAGGGCCGACGTGCCGGACCCGGACGACCCGAGGCCCAGGAGGTCCTGCACCGAGCCCGACGACGTGCCGGCGCCGCCCGACGAGCCCGCCGCCAGCGCCTCCGAGAGCGCCGCCTCGAAGGCGGTGCCCGAGGCCGTCGTCGCGGACGACGACCCCCCACCGGTCGTGGTGGCCGAGACGGCCTGCGCCGGGTCGGCCACCAACGACTGGATCTGGGCGATCCGCTGGCTGATGGTGGAGATGGTGTCCATGCTCACCGCTTGAGGTCCACCAGCTCCTGCAGCACCTGGTCGGACGTGGTGATGACGCGCGCGTTCGCCTGGAAGCCGCGCTGGGCCACGATGAGGTTGGTGAACTCGCTCGACAGGTCGACGTTGCTCATCTCCAGCGAGCCGCCCGCGAGCGTGCCCCGTCCGCCGCTACCGGGCGTGCCGAGTTGGATGGTGCCGGAGTTGACGGTCGTGGTGAACAGCGAGCCGCCGGCCTTCTCCAGCCCCACGGGGTTGGTGAAGTTCGCCAGCGCGAGCCGGCCGATCACCTGCTTGAGGCCGTTGCTGAACGAGCCCGTGATGGTGCCGTCCTGGCCGAGCTGGAACGACTGCAGCGTGCCGGCCGCGTGGCCGTCCTGGCTGAGGCCCTTGACGGTGTCGACGCCGGAGAAGCCGGTCAGGCTCGACAGGTCGACCTTGACGGCGCTGGCGCCGACGCCGACCGTCAGGGTGCCGGGCGACGTGAGGGCGCCCGTGGCCGGGTCGAAGTCGACCTCGCCCGCCACGGCGGGGGGCACCGCCGCGGTGTTGTAGGTCGCCGTCGCGATGGTCGTGCCGTCGGCCGCCACGCGTGTGCCCTGCAACGTCCACGGCGCGGTCGCCGTCGCGCCCTTGGTGAAAGTGAGGTTGAGCGTGCTCGCCTCGCCCGTGGCGTCGTACACCGTCAGGGAGCGCGTGATGGTGGTGCCCGGGGCGGCACTCGAGTCGAGGTTGCCCTGGAAGGTCGCGTTGGCGGTCCCTTGCGCGGCCATGAGCGTGCCCGCCGGGACGCTGAGGTCGGTGAGCGGGCCGTTGGTGTCGATGACGCCGTTGGTCGCGGCCCAGCCCTGCACCAGCGCGCCGTCGCCCGGCAGCACCATCTGGCCGGTGGCGTCGAAGTCGAACGAGCCGTCGCGCGTGTAGTACGTCTCGTTGCCCTTGCGGACCACGAAGAACCCGTCGCCCTGGATCATCATGTCGGTGCTGCGGCCCGTGAGCTGCGAGGCGCCCTGCGTGAAGTTCGTCGTGATGCCGGCGACGCGCACGCCCAGGCCCACCTGGGCCGGGTTGGTGCCGCCCTGGCCGTTCTGGGCGCCGCCGGCGTTGCTGAGCACCTGGCTCAGCGTGTCCTGGAACTGGACCTGCGACGACTTGAAGCCCGTGGTGTTGACGTTGGCGATGTTGTTGCCGGTGACGTCGAGCATGGTCTGGTGGCTGCGCAGGCCACTGATGCCGGAGAAGAGCGAGCGGAGCATGGTGGTTCCCTTCCTGGTGGGTGTCAGTTGGCCGGGGCCAGCGTCTGGACGGCGTCGAGCGCCACGTCGGTGCCGCCGACCTTGAGCATCGGGGCCGCGCCGGTGTAGTCGACCGAGGCGACGACGCCGGTCTGGCCCTTGCCGTTCGCGTCCGTCCACGTCACCTGGCGGCCGACGAAGGACGCGGCGGCCTCGCGCATCTGCAGCGCGAACGACTGCTGCGCGGTGGTGATCTGCTGCTGGAGCGTCTGCATCTGCGCGAGCTGCGTCGTCTGCGTGAGGATCGTCGTGGAGTCCGTGGGGCTCGACGGGTCCTGGTTGTCCAGCTGTGCGATGAGGAGCTTGAGGAAGCCCGCGTTGTCGAGCTGGGTCTTGTCCGTGGGCGTGCTGCCGGAGGTCGACGACGTCGACGCCGTGCGGTCCGACGTCAGGTACGAGACGGGGATGGACATGCCGGTGCTCATGGGGTCCTCTCCTTTCAGACGGTGATGTCGAGGCCGGCCGACCGCGCCGGTCCGGTGGTGCGGGGGGCGGCCGGTGCCGGCCGCGCGAGGGAGTCCGGGACCGCGGCTCGCGGCCCGCCGCCGTCCGGACCGGGGCCGCCCGAGCCGCCGCCGGCGCCCGCCTGGCCGCCACCGGGGCCGCCGAGGCCCACCTGGACGTTGAGGCCCGCGCCCGCGAGGTCGCGCTGCAGGTCGCCGAGAGCGCCGCGCAGCGCGTCGCGCGACGCGTCGGTCGCCCCCACGAGGTCCACCCGGACGGAGTCCGGCCCGATGTGCGCGACGACGCGCACCGACCCGAGGTGCTCGGGGTCGAGCGGCACCGACAGCACGTGCCGGCCGGCGGCGAGCCCCGCGAGCGACCGCAGGCGGGCGCCCAGCTGGTCGGCGATGGGGACGGAGGGCGCGGGGGTGCCTGCCGCCGGACCGGCGGCAGGGGCGGACGCCGCCGCGTGCGCCGCCGGCGCCGTGACGTGGACGGTGGGCGCGGCGACCGGGGCCATCGCGGCGGTCGCCGGCGCGGCCGCGGGCGGCGCACCTGCGGCAGCCCCGCCCGGGTCACCGGCGCCGGCACCGTGGCCGGGGCCGGGGCCGGGGCCGGAGGTTGTCGGCCCGGAGGCCGTCGCGCCGGAGGCCGTCGCGCCGGAGGTCGTCGGGCCGGAGGTCGTCGGGCCGGAGGTCGTCGGGCCGGAGGTCGTCGCCCCGGAGGTCGTCGCCCCGGAGGTCGTCGCCCCGGAGGCCGCGGTCGCGGCGGCCGGACCGCCGGGGGCCATGACGCCCACAGAGCCCGGCGCGCCGGACGGCAGGGGCGCGGCGGACGTGGGCGCCGCGGCCCGGGCCGAGGACACCGGGCCGGACGCGCCGGACGCGCCGGCCGCGCCCGTGGCGACACCGGGGAGGGGGCGCGTGGGAGCGCCCGCGGCCCGCGTTGCCGCACCCGCGCCGGCCGGACCGCCGGCCACGACGGGGCCGGCGGTCCCCCCACCGGCCTCGGCCGCG
>JAJYTJ010000166.1 GCA_021793115.1 Actinomycetes bacterium
GACAGCGCGGTCTCGAGCTTGGCGGCGGTGCCCGCCTCGACCGCGGCGTACACGTCCGCCTGGTACTCGGGGAACACCGGGAACTCGACCGTGGCCTTCGCGGCCTTGCTCGCGAGCTCGATCTGCGCGAGGCACAGCGCGCGCAGGAAGGGCTTGGCGGCCTCGAGACCCTCGGCGACGACCTCCTCGGTCGGGGTGGTGCCACCGCCGCCGTGGATGAGGTCCCACGTGTGCTCCGGCGCCTCGGCCTCGATCATCGCGATGGCGACGTCGTCGCCGACGATCCGGCCGGCGACGACCATGTCGAACGTCGCGCGCTCGCGCTCGGAGTAGCGCGGGAAGGCGACCCACTGGCCGTCGACCAGCGCGATGCGCGTCGCGGACACCGGGCCCGAGAAGGGCAGGCCGGACAGGCCGGTGGACACGGACGCGGCGTTGATCGCCAGCACGTCGTACGCGTCGTCCGGGTGCAGCGACAGCACCGTGACGACGACCTGGACCTCGTTGCGCAGACCCTTGACGAACAGCGGGCGCAGCGGCCGGTCGATGAGCCGGCAGGCGAGGATCGCCTCGGTCGAGGGACGGCCCTCGCGGCGGAAGAACGAGCCGGGGATCTTGCCGGCGGCGTACTGCCGCTCCTCGACGTCGACCGTCAGCGGGAAGAAGTCGAACTGGTCCTTCGGCTCCTTGCCGACGGTGGTCGCCGACAGGAGCATCGTCGAGTCGTCGAGGTAGGCGACGGCGGAACCGGCGGCCTGCTTGGCGAGGCGGCCCGTCTCGAACCGGACGGTGCGGGTGCCGAACGTGCCGTTGTCGATGACGGCTTCGGCGAACTGGATCTCGGGACCCTCCACGGGTGCCCTCCTTGTTCTCGAAGCACCGGGCGGGACCTCGGCGGTCTTCGATCGAGGCCCTCGGAGCGGATGTCGTCCGGGAGCCACTACCGAGGACCGGACGCGGGCCGACCGGCGCGGTGGTGGAGTTGTCGTACGCAGAACCGGCCCGGACCCGTCTGCGGGTCCGAGCCGGTGGGTCGTGCTATCGACGCAGGCCGAGCCGCTCGATGAGGCTGCGGTAGCGCTGGATGTCGACCTTGGCCAGGTAGCCGAGCAGGCGGCGGCGACGACCGATGAGCAGCATCATGCCGCGCTCGCTGTGGAAGTCGTGCTTGTTGACCTTGAGGTGCTCGGTGAGGTCCTTGATGCGCTGGCTGAGGACCGCGATCTGGACCTCGGGCGAACCGGTGTCACCCTCGTGCGTCGCGTACTCGGTGATGATGGCCTGCTTGGTGGCGGCGTCGAGGGCCACGGCTCTCCTTCGTTGTCTCGTTGCGCGGCGCGCCGGGGCATGTCCACCCGGGCCCTGTGTGTCCGCGGCCGTTCGTACGGCCCGACAACTCTACCAGCCGGTACGCCGCGGCTCGTGCGCCCGCCCGACGAGGAGGCGGGCGCGACCGCGGCCCGGCGCGCGTCACGACGTCCCGCATCATGAGACGCACCGACCGGCACTCCGGGCCGGGCACCGCTCGGTGCCACACTCGCCCCGTGAGCACGCGCCCCACCGCCGCCCCGGCGACCGCGCGCGCCCGGTGCCGAATGTGCATGTCCTGCTGTCCGTGTCAGCGCTGAGAACCCCTCGCTGACCCGCGGCCGGCGATCGCCGGCCACCCGCGCCCCGCCGCGGGACGACCCCCCAGGACCCGCCATGCCGAGCACCGCCGTTCTCGCCTCCCCCCGCACCGCGCACCCCGCGCCGCAGCCCCCGGCCGCGCGCCGCGGCTTCGTGCTCCAGGTCGACCTCTCCGGCGTCGCCGACGACGACCTCGACGACCTGGTGCGCGCCGTGCAGAACCTCGCCGACCTCGCCGGCGAGTGGTTCCCGGGCGCCCGCGCCCGCGCCGCCCTCACGGGCGACGAGGGCACGCCACGCGTGGTGCCGGCCGGCCGGGCCGCCGCCTTCCGCGACCGCCTGGCGGCGCTGCCCGGCACGCCGACGCTGGCGATCGACCCGCACACGCGGACCGTGACGGTGGAGGGGCGCCGCGTCGCGCTCACGGCCACCGAGCTGGGGCTGCTGCTGCACCTGGCGCAGGCCGGCCCCCGTGCTGTGACGCGCGCGGAGCTCCTCGCGTCGGTGTGGGGCGGCCGGCACGTGCCCGACGGCAGCCGGACCGTCGACGTGCACGTGCGCCGGCTGCGCGACAAGACGGGCCTGGCGGACCTGCTCGTCACGGCGCGCGGCACCGGGTACCGGCTGGCGCCGGGCTACGACGTGCGCCTGGTCGGGTAGGGCCGTCAGGCCCGCGCGAGGGCCTCGCGCGTGCGCCGCACGTCGTCGGCCATGGTCGCCCGCAGCTCGTCCACCGAGCCGAACCGCTCCATGCCCCGCAGGCGCCCGACGAGCTCGACGGCGACCTCCTCGCCGTACAGATCGAGGTCGTCCCGGTCGAGCACATAGGCCTCGACGCGGCGCTGCTGCCCGTCGAACGTCGGGTTGGTGCCCACCGAGATCGCCGCCGGCAGCCGCCGGTCGGGCTCGTCGGCCGCGAACGGCCGCCCGTCGGGGTGCCGCAGCCGCACCAGGTGGCCGGCGTAGACCCCGTCCGCGGGCACCATGCCCGTGGCGTCGGGGCCGAGGTTGGCCGTCGGGTAGCCCAGGGTGCGGCCCCGCGCGTCGCCGCGCACCACGATCCCCCGCACGCGGTGCGGGCGGCCGAGCACCCGCGCGGCACCCGCGACGTCGCCCACGGCGAGCAGCTCGCGCGCCCACGTCGACGACCAGCGGCGCCACCGGTGCACCGCGACGTCCTCCTCACCGCCGGCGTCGCCGGCCGCGGCCGGGCGCACGTCGTCAACCACGTCCACCCGGAAGCCGAGACGCTCCCCCAGCGCCGTCATGGTCGCCAGGTCGCCCGCATTGTCCTTGCCGAACCGGACGTCGCGGCCGACCACGACCGTGCGGGCGCGCAGCGCGTCCACGAGGTACGTGCGCACGAACTGCTCGGGCGTCTGCCGGGCGAACTCGAGCGTGTAGGTCGCGAGCAGCACGGCGTCCAGGCCTGTCGCGGCGAGGAGCTCGAGGCGTTCGTCGTCGCCCGTGAGCAGCGGGGGCGCGGTGCGGGGCCGGTGCACGTGGGCCGGGTGGGGCGTGAAGGTCACGGCGACGGCCCGGCACCCGGCGGCCGCCGCGTCGGCAACCATGCGGCGCAGCACGTCGACGTGCCCGCGGTGCACCCCGTCGAAGTTCCCGATCGTCACGACCGACGGCCCAAAGCCGGCCGGTACCTCGGCGAGATCCCGCCAGACCTGCACGTGTGCTCCCGTTCCGTCCCCGCCGCGCGCCCCATGGCGCGCCGCGCGCGGACAAGCCTGCCATGTCGTCCGACGTGTCACGCCGGCGCGAACACCACCACCGGACGCAGCGCGCCGTCGTGCGGCTCGACGAGAGCCACCAGCGTGCCGTCCGGGCCGATCGCCGCGACGGTGCCGGCGGCCTCGCCCGCCCCCGGGACCGCCTTGCCGTAACCCAGCGCCCGCGCCTCGTCGTCCGTCAGCGCCCGCACCGGGAACGTCGCCCGCGCCGCGTCCGCCAGCGGCAGCACCGGCAGCGGTGCGTCGGCGGGCTCCTCGGCGAGCTGGTCCAGCGTCCGCGCGACGTCGAGGCCGAAGCCGCCGACGCGGGTGCGCCGCAACGCCGTCAGGTGCCCCCCGACACCGAGCGCGGCGCCCAGGTCCCGCGCGAGGGCCCGGACGTAGGTGCCCGACGAGCAGACGACCTCGACGTCCACGTCGAGCACCGGCGTGCCGTCCAGCTCCGCCGGCCGCGTGGCGAGCACCGCGAAGCGCGACACCGTCACCGGCCGGGCGACCAGCTGCACGTCCTCGCCGGCGCGCACGCGCGCGTAGGCGTGCTCGCCGGCCACCTTGATCGCCGAGACCGTCGCCGGCACCTGGAGGATGGCACCCGTCAGTGGGCGCACGCCGTCCTCGACGGCCCGGCGGGTCACCCCGGAGGCGTCCGTCACGGCGAGCAGCTCGCCCTCCGCGTCGTCGGTCAGCGTCGTGGCGCCGAGCCGGATCGTGGCGGCGTAGGCCTTGTCGGCACCCGAGAGGTAGGACAGCAGCCGCGTCGCCTTGCCGATGCCGACGACGAGCACGCCGGTGGCCATCGGGTCGAGCGTGCCGGCGTGGCCCACCTTGCGGGTCGCGGCCAGGCGCCGCACGCGGCCGACGACGTCGTGGCTGGTCCAGCCGGCGGGCTTGTCCACGACGAGCACGCCGTCCGCGGCGGTCGGCCGGCGGGTGGCCGCCGGCCCCGGCTCAGCCGGCATACCCGAGCCTCGGCGCGCCCACCTCGTCGCCGATCCGCAGGTCGGCCACCAGGCCGGCCGCGCGCAGCTGCCGCAGCCGGGCCACGGCGCGCTCGCGCAGCGTGGACGGGTCGATGGTGTTGACGTACACCTTGGTGTCGCCCTCGAACCCCGCCATCGTCGAGACCCGCCACTTGAGGACCACGCGCCAGGGCATGGGCTCGGCCACGTCCGGTGGCCGGTGGTGCCACTCCTCGTTGCTCGGCGTGTGCACGCCGCCCACCGCGTGCAGCGCGTGCACCAGGTCGGACACGCCGCGCACCTGGGCCTCGTCGTGCTCCCACGGCAGCTGCTCGCGTGCCGTCGAGTAGACCTCGAACGCGGGGTACCGGTGCCCCACGCCCGCGATCGCCACCGCATGCTCGTTGCCCGCCACGACGAGCCCGTGCTCCACCGCGACGTCGATCACCTGGGTCTGGTACAGGTCCGGCTCACCCCGCAGCCGCAACCGCTCGCGCTCCACCTGCGGCCCGTGCTCGTCGATCGCCACCACCTGCTTGTGCAGGTGGTCGAACGACGCGCCCGCCGGGCGCAGCCAGTTCTGGAACGCGGCGACGTACGACGCCGCGGGGCGCGTCTCGTACAGGTCGCGGATCGTGTCGACGGTCATCGCGACGAATCGGTGGTGCTCGTCGCGCGTCAGGGTCCCCGAACCCGCCAGCTCGTCGTCGAACGCGGCGCCGTCGACGAGGTGCCGGCGGGCGACGACGACGTCGTGCGAGCCCGCGAACAGGTCGATCGCCGCCTGGTGGTCCTCCGGCGTCGCTGGGGCGAGGTCCGGGTCCCGCCCGGCGGCCAGCGCGCGGGCGCGCAGCACCCCGGCGACGTGCGCGGCGCCCGCGGGGTCGGCGAGGTAGGCCTCGGCCCGCTCCCGCACCGCGCGCGGCACGACGAAGCCGTGGTTGGCGCGCCAGTAGTCGACCGAGAGGATCTCGAAGAGGTTCGGGATACGCCGGACCTCCGCGGCGGTCGCGTCGAGCTGCGCCGCCGCGACGTGCTCGATGACGCGCGGGGACGGGTCCAGCACCAGGCGCGACTTCTCCGGTGGCGTGTCCCGGTACCTGCCGGAGCAGAACGCGCAGAGCCGGTCCAACCGCGCGGGGTCGACCGGGTGGCGCTCGGCCGGCACTCCCGGCAACGGCCGGTGCGCCCGGCCGGGCACGGTCCACACCGTGGTGCCCGTCAGGGGCGACACCTGCTTGACGGTGCCGTCGGCCAGTCGCTGCAGCGGAAGCTCGGCCACGGCCGTCAGGCGGTGGGGCCGGCGAGCTCGTCGTCCGCCCGGTCGGGGGCCGCGCCGGAGGGAGATCGGTACGGGTCCGCCTCACCCGCGTAGCTGGCACCGGCGGCCAGCGCCGCCACCTCGGCGTCCTTGCGGGCGGCGGCCCCCAGGGCGGCCTCGAGGTGCGCCGCGGTCTCCGGCACCGCGTCGAGGTGGAACGCCAGGGTGGGCGTCAGCCGCAGGCCCGTGGCCTTGCCCACCTCGGAGCGGATGATGCCGGTGGCCGAGGCCAGCGCCGCGGCGGAACCCGCCCGCGCCTCGTCGTCCCCGTACACCGTGTAGAAGACGTCGGCGTGCTGCAGGTCTCCGGTGACGCGCACGTCGGTCACCGTCACGAACCCCAGCCGCGGGTCCTTGATCCGGGTGTCGAGCATGTGCGCGACGACCTCCTGGATCCGGTCCGCCAGCCGGCGCACCCGTGCGTTCTCCGCCATCACGTCTCCCCGTCTGCGCGCACCCACGGCGGGTCCGGCCCGGGGGTAGACCCCGGGCCGGACCTGGCCAACCTAGGAGCGCGGCTTCTCCCGCATCTCGAACGTCTCGATGACGTCGTCGACCTGGAGGTCGTTGAAGGAACCGAGCCCGATACCGCACTCGTAGCCCTCGCGGACCTCCGTGGCGTCGTCCTTGAACCGCTTGAGCGACTCGATGGTCAGGTTGTCCCCGATCACCTTGCCGCCGCGCAGGACGCGCGCCTTGGCGTTGCGCCGGATCTCGCCCGACCGCACCAGCGAACCGGCGATGTTGCCGAACTTGGAGGACCGGAACACCTCGCGCACCTCCGCGGTGCCGAGCTGGACCTCCTCGTACTCCGGCTTGAGCATGCCCTTGAGGGCCGCCTCGACGTCGTCGATCGCCTGGTAGATCACCGAGTAGAACCGCACGTCGACGCCCTCGCGCTCGGCGAGGTCCTCCACGCGCTCGGCGAACTTGACGTTGAACCCGATGATGATGGCGTTGTCCACCGTCGCCAGGTTGACGTCGTTCTGCGTGATCGCGCCGACGCCGCGGTGGATGACCCGCAGGTCGACCTCCTCGCCCACGTCGATCTTGAGCAGCGCGTCCTCCAGGGCCTCGACCGCACCGGACACGTCGCCCTTGATGACGAGGTTGAGGGTCTCGACCTTGCCCTGGGCGAGTGCCTGCGTGAAGTCCTCGAGGCTGATCCGCTTGCGACGCTTCGCGAGCAGCGCAGCGCGCTCGGCGGCCTCGCGCTTCTCGGCGATCTGGCGGGCCGTCCGGTCGTCGGGCGCGACGAGGAACGTGTCCCCGGCGCTCGGGACCGAGGTGAGCCCGAGGACCTGCACCGGACGCGCCGGACCGGCCTCGGGCACGGTCTCGCCGTGCTCGTCGAACATCGCCCGGACGCGCCCGTGGGCGGTCCCGGCGACGATCGCGTCGCCGACCTTGAGCGTCCCGGACTGGACCAGCACGGTGGCCACCGCGCCGCGGCCGCGGTCGAGGTTGGCCTCGATCGCCACGCCGCGCGCGTCCTTGTCGGGGTTGGCCCGCAGGTCGAGCGCCGCGTCCGCCGTGAGCAGGACCGCCTCGAGCAGCTCGTCGATGCCCAGCCGCTGCTTGGCGGAGACGTCGACGAACATGGTGTCGCCGCCGTACTCCTCCGCGACCAGGTTGTACTCGGTCAGCTGCTGGCGGACCTTGGCGGGGTTGGCCCCCTCCTTGTCCACCTTGTTGACCGCGACCACGATCGGCACGTTCGCCGCCTGGGCGTGGTTGAGCGCCTCGATCGTCTGGGGCATCACGCCGTCGTCGGCCGCGACCACGAGGATCGCGATGTCGGTGACCTGGGCACCGCGGGCACGCATGGCGGTGAACGCCTCGTGGCCCGGGGTGTCGATGAACGTGATGGCACGCTCGACGCCCTCGTGCTCGGCCTTCACCTGGTACGCACCGATGTGCTGCGTGATGCCGCCGGCCTCGCCCGCGACGACGTCCGTCTGCCGGATGGCGTCGAGGAGCTTGGTCTTGCCGTGGTCGACGTGACCCATGACCGTGACGACCGGCGGGCGCGGGGCGAGGTCCTCGTCGGACTCCGCCTCCAGCTCCGCGTCGAGGTCGATGTCGAACGAGCCGAGCAGCTCGCGGTCCTCCTCCTCGGCGGACACCATCTCGATGACGTACCCGAGCTCGGCGCCGAGGGCCGCGAAGGTGTCCTCGTCGAGCGACTGCGTGGCCGTGGCCATCTCGCCGAGGTGGAACAGGACCGTGACCAACGAGGCCGGGTTCGCGTCGATCTTGTCGGCGAAGTCGTTGAGCGACGAGCCGTGGCGCAGGCGCAGCACCGTGGTGCCGTTGCCGCGCGGGACGGAGACGCCGCCCAGCGACGGCGCCTGCATCTGCTCGAACTCCTGGCGCTTCGCCCGCTTCGACTTGCGCCCGCGGACGGGGCGGCCACCCGCGCGGCCGAAGGCACCCTGCGTGCTGCCGCGGCCCGCACCGGCGCCACGACCTCCGCCGCCGCCCCCACCGGGACGTGCGGCACCGCCGCCGAAGCCGCCGCCAGCA
>JAJYTJ010000167.1 GCA_021793115.1 Actinomycetes bacterium
ACATCGTGGTCACCGGTTTGCAGAACGCGGGCAAGACGACGCTGATCCGGGCGTTGGCAAACGAGTTCGACCCGATGGAGCGGTTCGCGACCATCGAGAAGGAGCTCGAGCTGCACCTGCACGACCTGCCCGACCGGCACCCCCGGGTCGTGGCGATGGAGGCCCGGGAAGGCTCAGCCGAACATGACGCGGCCGGACACCGCGCCGGCGAGGTCACCTTGTCCGACCTGGTCGTGGATGCGTTGCGGCTGAACCTGCGCCGGATCATCGTCGGCGAGGTCCGTGGCCCTGAAGTCCTACCCATGCTCGAAGCGATGAGCACCGGGGACGGGTCGTTGTGCACCCTGCACGCCCGCACCGCCTCCCACGCCGTCGACCGGATCGTCACCTTGTGCCTGTCAGCCGGCATCCAGATGACCGACACCTTCGCCTACCGGCTGCTGGCCGGGTCCGTCGACCTGGTCGTCCACATCGAGCTGCTCACCCAGGCCAACCATCGGCACCGGTTCGTGTCCCAGGTGCTGGAGATCGCCGGGCTCGGGGAGAACAACCGGCCCGCGATCACCACTGTCTTTGGCCCGGGACCCGACGGCCGCGCCGTCCCCCTGCACCGGCCCGCCTGCCTGCCCGACTTGGTGCGGGCCGGGTTCGACGAGCACCTACTCGACCACCGCTACGGCACCTGGACTCTCGCCCTGGACGGTGAGCGATGACCGCGGTCCTGGCCGGTGCGACCGGGGCCCTGCTCGTCAGCGGGATCCTGGTGACGATCACCGCGCTGCGCCGCACGCAGCTCGCACCGCCTCGACCCAAGCGGGCACGACGTCGCGTGGGGTGGGCCAGGGGCCGGTGGCTGCTGGCCGGCGGCGCCGGCCTGGTGGTGTGGGCCGTGTCGCGGTGGCCGGCGGCGGGTCTGATCGTGGCTGCGGCGATCGTTGGCCTGCCCTACCTGCTCGGCTCGGCTCGGCTCGCCGCCCGGGCGATCGACCGGGTCGAGGCGATCGAGGAATGGACCCGCCAGCTGGCCGACGTGCTGGCCACCGGGGTCGGCCTCGAGCAAGCCCTCACCGGCTCGACCGCCACCTGCCCGCCACCCCTGGCCCGGGAGGTCGGCGCCCTGGCGGCACGCCTGTCGGCACGGTGGTCGACCGAGCAGGCGCTGCGCGCGTTCGCCGACGACCTGAACGACCCGACCGGTGACCTCGTCGTCGCCTCCCTTCTGCTGGCCAGCCGCCGCCGCGGCCCGGGCCTGGCCGGGGTGCTGACAGCGGTCGCCTCCTCGGTGGCCGAGGAGGTCGCCTCCCGCCGCAAGATCGAGGCCGAACGCGCCAAGCCCCGCTCCACCGCCCGCCTGGTCACGCTCATCACCTTGGGCGTGGCCGGGGTGCTCATGCTCAACGGCACCTACCTGGCCCCCTACCGGGATGGCCTGGGCCAACTAGTCCTGCTCCTGATCGCCGGCGCGTTCACCGGCTGCCTGTTGTGGATGCGAGCCCTGACCCTGGCACCGCCGGCACCCCGCTTCCTCACCGAACCGGCAGGTGCGTGATGACCCCGCTGTGGTTGACCCTGGCCGCCGGTGGGCTCGTCGGCGGCGGACTGGTAGTCGTCCTCGCCGGACTGAGCCCGGCCCGCCCGGATCTGGTCGACGCCGTTCACCGGCTGCTGCCCACCGACACCACGGTCCGCGAGATGCCCGAGGCTCCGACCCGGCGGTGGGACCGCGTGGGCGGCCGGTTCTGGCCGCAGGCGGCTCAGGTGCTGGGCCTGGCCCGGTACGCCGCCGACCTTCGCACTGTCCAGCAACGGCCAGAGGACCTGGCGGTGCGCAAGATCGGCTACGGCCTGCTCGGCCTGGTGTTCCCACCCCTGGCGGCCGCGATCCTGGCCCTGGTCGGGGTGCGGCTGGCGTTCGGGCTGCCCGCCGCGGCCGGCCTCGTCCTGGGTGGGGTGTTCTTCTTCCTGCCCGACCTGACCCTGCGCCAGGAGGCCACCGCCGCCCGGGCCCGGCTGCGGCAGGCCACCGGCGTGTTCCTCGATCTGGTCGCGATGGAACGACTCGCCGACGCCGGACCCACCGAAGCCCTCGACCGTGCCGCCGCCATCGGCGGCTCACCCGAGTTCACCCGCATCCGCGACGCCCTCCTGCGTGCCGAGCTGGCCGGGCAACCCTCCTGGACCGGGCTGACCGACCTCGCTTCCGCCACCGGGGTCAGCGAGTTCGGGGACGTGGCCGACATCATGCGGCTGGCCGGCCGCGACGGCGCCGCCGTCTACACCACCCTGCGCGCCCGCGCCGCCTCGCTGCGCACCCAGCTGCTCGCGGCTGCCACCGCCAAGGCGAACGCCGCCAGCGAGCACATGGTCATCCCCGTCTCCCTGCTGGGCCTGTGCTTCATGGCCCTGCTCGGCTACCCCGCCCTCGTCCGCATCCTGCTCAGCTGACAGGAGAACCCGCCATGCCCGCACTGCTGACCCTCACCTACCTGCACGCCCTGCTCACCCAGACCCGGACCCGCATCCGCGACCGAGTGTCCAGCCAGGTGGGGGCGACCACGCTCGAGCTGGTGATCATCGTGCTCGGCCTGATCCTGGTCGCCGGTCTCCTCGTGGTCGCGATCACCGCCGCCGTCCAGCGCCGCGTCAACCAGATCAACTGATGGCCCGCCTCTTCCACCAACGCGCCCCGGCCGGCACCAGCAGGCCGGCCGCCGGACGACGGATGCCACCGGATGACCGTGGGTCGATCACCCTGGAGCTGGCGATCGTGTTCCCGGTGCTGCTGCTGATCGTCACCGCGCTCATCCAGTACGCGCTGTGGTTCCACGCCCGCTCCCTGGCGTTGGCCGCCGCCCAGCAGGGCGTCGCCGTCGCCCGCGCCTACCACTCCACCGTGCCCGCGGGACGCGACAGCGCGCTGGCGTTCGTCGCTGACTACGGCGCCGACACCCTGCTGAACCCGGCCGTCACAGCCACCAACCCGAGCGTGGGGCAGGTGCAGGTCGTCGTGGCCGGCCGTTCCCTGTCCGTGCTGCCCGGCGTCGCCGGCCCGGTCGTCTCGCAGTCGGCCGTCGGACCCGTCGAGCAGTTCACCACCCAGGGCACACCATGACCCGCCGCGCTTGGCACGACGAGCGGGGGTCGGTCAGCCTCGAGCTGGCCATCATCGCCCCCGCCCTGCTCCTGCTCCTGGGCGTCCTCATCCTGGCCGGACGGGTCGAGACGTCGTCGGCCAGTGTCGAGCAGGCCGCTCGCGCCGCGGCTCGCGACGCCTCCCTGGCCCGCACCCCCGACGCCGCCCGCACCACCGCCCTGACCTCCGCCCGGCGGGAGTTGGCCGGTTCGAACTGCGTGAACACCGAGGTCACGGTCGACACCACCGGCTTCGCCGCAGCGGTGGGCACGAACGCCGTGGTCACCGTCACCGTGACCTGCACGGTCAGCGTCGCCGACCTGGCCATCCCCGGCCTGCCCGGCACCCACACCATGACCGGCACCGCGACCTCACCCATTGACACGTACCGCAGCCGATGACCCGCCGTCGCATGCGTCTGCGCACCGAGCCCGAGCGAGGGTCGGTGACGGTGTTCTTCGCCATCGGCGTGTTCGGTCTGCTGCTGCTCATCGGCCTGGTCGCCGACGGCGGCGCCAAGCTGCGCGCTACCCAGCGGGCAGCCTCCACTGCCGCCGAAGCCGCCCGCGCCGGCGGCCAAGCCCTCGACACCGCTGCAGCCGCCGCCGGCAGCACCGGCCACGTCGACCCCGCCGCCGCGATCCGGGCCGCCCAGGACTACCTGAGCGCCGCCGGCGCCACCGGAACCGTCACCGTCGCGGCCGACCGGACCCGGCTGACCGTCACCGTCACCAGCACTACACCCACCGCGTTCCTGTCCCTCATCGGGATCCGGACCATGTCCGTCACCGCCCATGCCCAGGCTGTCCTCGTCGGGTCCATCACCGGAGGTGGCACATGACCCGCACCCACACCCGACCCGTCCACACCCCGGCAGACGTTGCCCGCGGCCTGGGGGCGGTGCTCGCCCTGGTCACGTTCGTCGTCGGCGTGCCCGCCGCCCTGGTCGCCCTCGCGCCGATCTACCTG
Organism: Actinomycetes bacterium; assembly: GCA_021793115.1. The sequence continues at coordinate 4,103 of JAJYTJ010000167.1, forward strand.
CCCGAACAGATCCGAAGTTGGGGGCAGCTGTGGGGCCGGATCGTCGCCCCCGACGACGCCACCCTCCTGCTTGCCGTCCTGGCCGCGGTCGCTTGGATCGCGTGGGCGGCATTCACCACGTCCGTCCTCGTCGAGCTCGTCGCTGCTGCGCGCCGGCTACGCGCTCCGGCCGTCCCACTGCTCGGCGGGTTCCAACGCACCGCCGCCCGGCTGCTGGCCGCCGCCGGGCTCCTGCTCGCCACCACCGGCACCCTCACCGTGACGGCCGCCCCAGCCGCAGCCAGCGCCCTCGTCGCGCCGCTGAACCACACGCCACCGCTCTCCGCCACGCCGCAGGCAGCCCCCGCCGCCCTGACGGTCGGTGGGGCATCGGCTGCCCCGACACCAACGTCGCGGACAGCGACGCTGCCGACCGTGACCGTGCAGCGCGGGGACACCCTGTGGGACATCGCGGCCCGCCACCTCGGCGACCCGCTGCGTTACACCCAGATTCGCGACCTCAATCTTGGCCGCACCCAATCCGACGGCGGCCGGCTGCGCGACGCCGACTGGCTCCAACCCGGGTGGACCCTCCTGCTGCCCGCCGACGCCACCAACGCCGACACACCGATCACCGCGACCAGCACCGCGCCGGCCGAGGAAGCCACCGTCGTCGTCAAGCCCGGCGACACCCTCTGGGACATCGCCCAGACCACGCTCGGTGACGGTGCGCGCTTCCCCGAGATCGCCGACCTCAACCACGACATCACCCAGCCCGACGGCGCTCGCCTGACCGACCCCGGCCTCATCCGACCCGGCTGGGTTCTGCGGCTGCCCAGCGAGGCGACGACGGTCGCGGCGCCCGCATCGCCCGCCGGCGCCGTCGCCTCACCCCAGCCCTCCGGGCCGATGACAACCCCAGCGGCCGTCACACAACCGACGACCCAGCCGACCGCCTCCCCGGCAGATGCCGCTCCCGTGCCGCTGACGGCCGAAGCCGCGCCATCGCTCGCGTCCACCGGCGGCGACGCTGAGGCGGTGGCCAATCTCGACGCCGAAGTCCACGATGCTCGCTCGACGAACACCTGGTTCCTGGGTTTCGCCGCCCTCGGTGCCGTCGGCATCGTCGGCGAGATCGCCCGACGCCGGCACCTGCAGCAGCGCGCCCGCAAGATCGGCGAGACCATCCCCCTGCCCGAACCTGCCTCGCCGGCCGCTTCGGCCGAACGCGCCCTGCGCGCCGCCGCCACTCCGGTCAGCATCGAGGCCATCCGGACCACCCTGGCCAACGTCGGCTGCCGCTGCTTTGACTCCGGCCGCGAGCTGCCACGGGTCGGCGCCCTCCTGCTCGACGAGAACCACCTGACGCTTCTGCTCGTCGACGACTCCCCCGACGCCGTCGCCCCCTTCACCGCCACGAACCCGCGCACCTGGGTAGCCACCACCGCAGACGTCGCCACCGAGCAGCCGATCGACGACCCCGACCAGTGCATCCCGTACCCGCTGCTCGTCGTCCTCGGCCACACCGAGGACGCCACCCTCATCGTCAACCTCGAGGCGGCCGGCACCCTCTCGATCGTCGGCGACGACACCGCCGCCGAAGACGCCCTGCGCGCTCTCGTGATGGAAGCTGGCACCTCGGACCTGGCGAGCCAACTCGCGATCCACGTCGACGAACCGCTCACGGAACTGGAAGGTGCCTTCGAGGACTTCCGGCTGCGTGCAACCGACGAGCGGGACGATCGCGCCGCCACCGAGGCCACCATCGCCGACATCCTCCGAGCCGCCGGACACGACGACACGCTCCAAGCACGAAGTCGCCGCGAGCTCGACGACCTGTGGCTGCCGGTCGCGTTCGTTGAGAATGCTCTCCAGGCCAAGCCGAGTGCGCCGTGGAGCGGAGTGGTCACGGTCACTCGGGAGCCAACCGAGGTCGGATGGACAGCCCGGATCGCTGCCGATGGGTCAGCCCGCCTTGAGCCGCTCGCGCTCGACTGCCAACCGCAACGGCTGTCCGACGAGCACATGGAACGACTCCACTCGGCGCTGATGATCGCCCTGCCACCGGAGTCACGGCGTACGCCGCAAGAGCTGACGACGACCGTCGCTGAGGACATCGAGACGCTGCGGGCCGCGCACCCGCCGATCGAACCGACTCCGCCCACCGAGCCGGCGGTAACGATCAACGTGCTCGGCCCCATCAACATCCGCGGACTCCCACCGGGCAAGAAGCCGCTCAGCACCTTCATGGAGGAGTTGCTCGTTTACCTCTCCCTGCACGGCCCGGCCACCGGGCCAGACCTCGACGAGGCGCTGTGGAACGGGCAACGCGTCGACCCGCAGACCCGAGCGTCGCTCATCTACCGCGCCCGCCAACGCGTAACCGAGGATGTTCTCCCCGTGGTCGGCCGATGGCAGCCCCTTCGCCTCTCCGATGCCGTAACCACCGACTGGTGCCAGTTCCAGCAACTCGTCGCCGACGCCCTGACCCACGACGGTCCGGAGCGCATCGACGGCCTCACACGGGCACTGACCCTCGTGCGCGACCGCCCGTTCCGCGGAATCGAGGGTTCTACCTACACCTGGGCCGATTACGACATCCAACGCATGACGAGCGCCGTCGCCGACGCTGCTCACCTCCTCGCACGGCTGCAGTCAGAGTCCGGCGAATCCCGCCGAGCCGTCGAGACTGCAATGCTTGGTCTGGTCGTCGAGCCGTTCTCCCCGTCACTGCAGCAAATCGCTCTCACCGCGACGGAAGCTGTCGCGGGAGCCAACGAAGCGCAACGTCTCCGACGGCGGTTTGCGGTCGCGATGTCGCGAGTCGATCCGGAACTTGCCTGAACCGGGCCTTGGGGGTCAGCTCGAGGCCGAGGTAGCGGCGTCGTTTGGCCCGTCATCGTGCTGCTCGGTCAGGACGGCCCCTGCCCCGTCGATGCGTGCGTGACGATTGCCGCCGCAAGGTCACTCACCTGTGACAGCAGGCCGGTGGGCTCCTGATCGAGATCGAGCGTGTGCTGGAAGATCTCGGTGCCCGCTCCGCGGATGACATGGCTCAGGGCTACTTCGTTGCCCTTCGCGTAAACCAGATGTCCCCGCGGCAATCCCATCACGGAGCAGTAGGCGAGCATCTGGTACAGGTCCGCGTTCGGGAAACCGCTGGGCTTCTCGGCCTTGTACTTGGCGTCGATGACCGCAGTTGGTGATGTTGATCCAATGGCGTACCAGACGAGGTCCGGGCGCATCGGCACCGAGTCAGCCTCATCGAGGTGCCAGGTGTCCTGCGGGCGGCACAGGCCCCCAGCACGGGTGAGCGCGCTACCGAGCGCCGCGGTGAGGAAGTCCTCGTAGAGCCGCGACATGTCGAGCATGAAGCCGCTGATGCTCACAGCACCGGCGGCCTGCTCGACGGAGCCGCCGCGGAGCACGAGCTCGGCGAGTCGTAGTGCCAGGTGATAGCGGGCATTGAGTCGCGACGGGTGCCAGGTGGGCAACGGCATTCCGGCTCGCAACGGGGTGACATCGGCGGTCAGTCGGACAAGGTGCATGAGGGATCGCCGGGTGTGGGAATCGATGCCGCCAAGCCGCAGCAGGATGGTCGCGGCGCCGCGGAGCAGCTGGTTCTCGGGGATGTCGACGTCGTACTCGTCGTACCGGATCTCCAACGGCACAGCCATGCCGAACCGTCGCTTCAGCTGCTCGGCCGTTCGGATCCGGCCCCGGACCACCGGCGATGACGTCTCCTCAACCCGGTAGCCCTGCAAGAGGCCGTGTTGCGTGGCGTGCTCCGCCTGCCGGACAAATGCGCCGGCGATGGCGGTCAGAAGGTCCGCGTCCTCCCGAAGCGCGAGGTCCTCGTCGCGCCAGGAGCGCTGGTCGCGCGCGTAGCCGAGCAGGAAGAACAAGCGCCGGATGGCGATCTTCGGGGCCACCCAGATCTCCACGGCTCCCACCCGGGCCTGACTCGTGCCACCCTGGACGGCCGGGTGTGACCGTGGGTCGCTGACCTGCTGGTTCGTGGCGTGGTGGTGCTGGATGTGGTCACTAAGAACCTGGTCGTGGAAGCCTGCCGGGGCG
>JAJYTJ010000168.1 GCA_021793115.1 Actinomycetes bacterium
GGGTGACCAGGGTGGTGGGGGCGGCACCGGTGGCGGCGGTCAGCGAGGGGGTGCCGTTGGCGTCCAGGGTGACGGTGGGCAGCCCGGCGGGCGGGGTCACCGCGGTGCCGGTGGCACGCGCCGGCACGGCCTGCGTCTTGGCCACCTCGATGAGGTCGACGACCGTGAGCGTGCTGCCCGAGCTGTCCTGCGTGGGGGCCGCCAGCAGGATCCGGGAGCCGACGTGCGCCGTCACCAGCTGCTGGTAGAGCTCGGCGAAGAACGAGGACGAGTCGACGGTCGTGACGACCGGTGAGCCGCCGGACCAGGTGTCGCCGCGCTCGCTGCCGTCGGCGCCGGAGACCTCGAGGACGTGCAGCGTGACGAGGTCGCCCTGAGCCACCGCGGTGCCGGTGCCCTTGTCGATGGTCCGTGCGACCTGGGAGGTGACCGTGAACGGCTTGGAGGGCAGCGTCAGGGTGGGCTTGGCGCCCGGGGCGCCCTTCACCGTGATCGCCGCGAGCGCGGCCTCGTCGGCTGCCGTGTTCACGGTCGCCGTCGGCGTCGCTCCCGGCGTGGCGCCCGGGGTAGAGCTGGCGGATCCCGACGGCACGGGCGGGTTGCTGCCGCCCGAGCAGGCGGCCAGGCCACCCAGGCCCAGCACCAGGATCACGGCAGCAGCGATGCCACCTCGGACGGTCGTCGAGCGGCGCACGCTGGTCCTCCAGGGACTCTCCGGTGAGGTGCCGGCGCGTCGGCCGACCCGATGACGCTACGCGACGATCCTGTGAGACCGGCAAACGTGCAGGTGGGAAACCTGGGAGCGTCCTGGGCGCTAGCCTGCGCAGCGGCACCCGCCCGACGAGGTGGCGGGCCTCGCGCGGGAGGTGCGATGTCCCCGTTCCGATTCGCCGTCGTCGGCTCCGGCTGGCGCTCCGAGTTCTTCGTGCGGATGGCCCGGCTGCTGCCGGAGCGGTTCGTCTGCGGCGGCGTCGTCACGCGCGACGCGGAGCGCGGCGCCTGGGTGGAGCGGCACTGGGGGGTGCCCACGGTGCGGACCGTCGCGGAGCTGCCGGGCCTCGCCCCGGAGCTGGTCGTCACCGCGACGCCGTGGCCGGTGACGCCGGGCGTCGCCACCGAGCTCGTCGGACTGGGCCTGGCCGTGCTCGCGGAGACGCCGCCGGCGCCCGACGCCGCCGGGCTGCGCGCGCTGTGGGCCGCCGTCGGCGCGTCCGGCCTGGTCCAGGTCGCGGAGCACTCCCCCGCCATGCCGATGCACCAGGCCCGGATCGCGGCCGTCGCGGCCGGCCTGGTGGGGGAGCCGACGAGCGTCCAGATCTCCTCGACGCACCTGTACCACGCGGTCGGGCTGATCCGGCGGCTGCTGGGGGTGGGCCGCGGCCCGGTCGTCGTGCGCTCGTCGCGGTTCACCGCGCCGCTCGTCGACCCGATGACCCGGGACGGCTGGAACGGCCGCAGCGAGCCGGTGGACCGCGCGACGATCCTGGCGACGCTCGACTTCGGCGACGGCAAGAGCGCCCTCTACGACTTCACCGACAACCAGTGGCACAACCCGCTGCGCACCAACCGGATCGTGGTGCGGGGCACGCACGGCGAGCTGGTCGACGACGCGGTGACGCGCTGGGTCGACGACCGCACGGTGACGACGTCGGCGTTCCACCGCTGGCAGACGGGCATCGAGCAGAACCTCGACGGCTGGGACACGCAGCACATCTCGCTCGACGGGCGCGTGCTGTGGCGCAACCCGTTCGAGGGCGCACGCCTGGCGGACGACGACGTCGCGGTCGCCACCCTCCTCCGGCGGTGCGCCGCGTGGGTGCACGACGACGGGCCGGAGCCCTATCCGCTCGCCGAGGGTGCCCAGGACCACCTCGTCGGGCTGGCGATCGAGGAGTCGGCCCGCACCGGGCTGCCCGTGACCGCCGGCCCGGAGGCCTGGGCGTGATGGAGCTTGGCACGGCCCCCCTGGTCAGAGGAGTCTGAGGCCATGACCACGCCCGGCATCACGCTCGTCGTCTACGAGACGATGTACGGCTGCACGCGCGACGTGGCGCAGGCGGTCGCGGACGGCTGCGGTGCCACCGGGGCCGGGGACGTGCGGCTGGTCGAGGTGAGCACGCTCGTCGCCGGGGATGCGGCAGGACTGTTCGACGGTGTCGCGCTGCTCGTCGTCGGCGGCCCCACCCACGCGTTCTCCATGACCCGGCCGGGCACCCGTCAGGACGCCGGGAAGTACGGCAGGACGATCTCGCAGACCGGCGTCCGCGAGTGGCTGGCGACGTTGACGGTGCCCACCGGCCTGCCGGTGGCGGCGTTCTGCACCAAGCTGGAGAGCCCGCTGTCGGGCTCGGCCGCCCGGAGCATCGCGCAGCGGCTGCGCAGGCTTGGCGGGCGGCTCGTCGTGCCCGCCAAGGACTTCTCCGTCAAGGGGACCACGCCCGTCCTGCTCCCGGGCGAGGTGGAGCGGGCCCGCGCGTGGGGGGCCTCGCTCGTCGCCGCGGTCCCCTCCGCTCGCTGAGGACCGCGCCCGGCGGGCTCGCGGGTGCGGTGGCGGTCAGCCGACCGCGCTCTGAAAGGCCAGGCCGAGGATGTACGTCACGGCTGCGGCGCCGTAGCCGATCGCCAGCTGGCGGACCGCCCGGCGGGCGGGGGACGCCCCGGACAGCACGCCGACCACCGCGCCCGTGCCGACCAGTGCGAGGCCGACGAGGCCGGCGGCCCACGCCACCGCCGCCCAACCCGTGGCGCCGAGCAGGTACGGCAGCACCGGGACGAGCGCCCCCGAGCCGAAGAAGCAGAAGCTCGTCCACGCGGCGCCCCAGGCCGTGCCGATGGCCTCGTGCTCGTCGGCGGCCGGACGTGCGGTCGCCGGGGCGGCCTCGCCCGGCAGCGGCGTCGAGCTGCGCAGCAGCGCCGGGCCCACCTGCTGCGCGGCCTGGTACCGCTCGAGCGAGGACAGCACGGTGTCGGCACGCGCCTTGGCCGCCTCGGCGCCCAGCCCACGGGCGCGGTAGACGAGCGCCAGCTCGTTGGCGTCCACGTCGAGGTCCGGCAGGGCGGCGCCCGCCTGGGGGTCGGGGTGTCCGGCCTCCAGCAGCTCGCGCTGCGAGCGCACGGACACGTACTCCCCGGCGCCCATGGACATGGCCCCGGCGAGCAGCCCGGCCAGCCCTGACAGCAGCACCGTGTGGTTCGCGACGCCCGAGGCGCCGATGCCGAGGACCAGGGCGAGGTTGCTGACCAGGCCGTCGTTGGCGCCGAACACGCCGGCGCGGAACCGGCCGGAGATCCGGTTCCGGCCGCGCCGGGCCAGGCCGCGCACCACCTCCTCGTGGATGCGCTCGTCGGCCGCCATCCGCGCAGTGGCGTCCCGGTCGATCGCGTACGACGAGCGGGCCTCCGCGCGCTGCGCGAGCGCCAGCGTGAACACCGAGCCGAACCGGCGGGCGAGCAGGCCCAGCACCCGGCTGTGCCAGTCGCCGGCGCGCGGTGGGCCCGCCTGGTCACCCAGCAGCTCGACCCAGTGGGCCTCGTGGCGGCGCTCGGCGTCGGCGAGCGCGAGCAGGATCTCGCGTTCCTCGCCGGTGCGGCGGGAGGCGAGGTCGCGGTAGACCGCCGCCTCCGCCCGTTCGTCGGCCAGGTTGCGGCGCCACCGCCGGACCTGGGCGGGCGTCGGGACCGGGCGCGGCGCGGGGGGAGGTGTGGCGGACATCGCGTGTCATCGTGACAGACGACGTTTGAGCAGGTCGCGTCCGCGGACGGATTCGGGCGGCCGAACACTCCCGCTCGCCGGTCCCCGCCCGCCGCCGCGTCCTGGGCCGCGCCCGTAGGCTCCCGGTGGTGCCCTCCCTGCTCGTCGACACCGAACCGCTGCGGGTCAGCCCGGCGTTCCGGCGGCTGTGGTCCGGGCTGGCCGTCTCGAACATCGGCGCCCAGCTGACGGTCGTCGCGGTCGGCCTGCAGGTGTACGGCATCACGCACGCGACGCTCCAGGTCGGCGTGCTGGGCGTCGTCGCGCTCGTCCCGCTGGTCGTCTTCGGCCTGTACGGCGGGTCGATCGTCGACCACCACGACCGGCGCACGGTGGCCCTCGTCTCTGCCGTCGTGAGCTGGGTCGCGACGCTGGGGCTGCTGACGCAGGCGCTCGGTCACAACCGGCACGTGTGGCTGCTCTTCGTGCTGGTGGCGGTCCAGTCCGGCGCGGGCGCCGTGAACAGCCCGGCGCGCTCGGCGATCTATCCGCGGCTGCTCGAGCCGCGCCTCATGCCCGCGGCCAACGCGCTGCAGACGCTCGCCTTCAACGTCGCCCTGACCGGCGGCCCGCTGCTGGGCGCGGTCCTGGTGGCCGGCGTCGGATACCCCGCGGCCTACGGGCTGGACGCGGCGCTGTTCACCTTCGCGCTCGCGGCGCTGTGGCGGCTGCCACCGATCCGGCCCGAGGGCACGCTCACCTCGACGGCGGGGCTGCGCTCGGTGCTCGACGGGCTGCGCTACCTCGGCACCCGACCCAACGTCCGCACCACGTTCGTCGTCGACCTCGTCGCGATGGTCATGGCCCTGCCGCGCGTCGTCTTCCCGGCCGTCGGCGTGCTGGTCCTGGGCGGTGGCGCGACGACGACCGGTGCGCTCACCGCGGCGATCGCGGTGGGCGGGATCGCCGCGGGCATCCTGTCCGGCGGGCTGACGCGGGTGCGGTGGCAGGGGCAGGTGATCGTGTGGGCGATCACGGGCTGGGGGCTGTCCGTGCTGGTCTTCGGCCTGGTCCTCGTCGGCGCCGGCCGCACCTCGCCGGCGCACGTGCTGTGGCCGGCGCTCGCCGCCGCGCTCGTCGTCCTGGCGATCGCGGGCGCGTGCGACACGGTGAGCGCGGTGTTCCGGCAGACGATCCTGCAGACCGCCGCGCCCGACGAGATGCGCGGCCGCCTGCAGGGAGTGTTCACCGTCGTCGTCGCGGGCGGTCCGCGACTGGGCGACCTCTGGGTGGGCACGCTGTCGGCCCGCGTGGGTGAGGCGTGGGCGGCGACGATCGGCGGCGCGCTGTGCATCGTGCTGCTCTGGCTCGTCGTGCGTACGCAACGCCGGTTCTGGCACTACGACGCGCGAGACCCCCAGCCGTAGGCCGCACGACGAGCCCGCCGGCCGTAGGCCGCACGACGAGCCCGGCGACGGCCCGCGGTGGTGTCAGGCCTCGCCGACGGTCGCGGCGACGGGCGAGGCGGACTCGTCGGGCGCCGGACGCCCGCCGGCCCGGCGCAGCGCCGGGTAGGCCAGCGCCACCACGGCCACGAGGGCGAGCGCGACCGCGACGATGAGCTGGTACCCGCCGCGGGACCCCGCGACGTCGATCCGGGCACCGGCCGCCGCCGATCCGACGGACGCGCCGAACGTGATCGCGGTCCCGATCCACGTCAGCCCTTCGGTGAGCCGGGTCCCCGGGACCAGCTCCTGCATCAGGCCGTTGCCCGCGATGATGGACGGCGAGATGGCGAAGCCGACGACGAACATCGTCCCGGCGAGCGCGCCCAGGCTGCCCACCAGGAGGAACAGGCAGACGCCGAGCGCCAGCAGCACGACCGCCGTGGCGAACCGGCGGGCCTGCCCGGCGCGCCAGTGGCGCGCGCCGTAGAGGAAGCCCGACGTCATCGACCCGGCGGCGAACACCGCCAGCACCGTGCCCGCCGCGGACTTGTGCCCCTGCTCGGCCGCGAACGCGACGGTCGCGACGTCGGTGGCGCCGAAGATCACCCCGGTGCCCACGAAGGCGACGAGCAGCAGGCCGACGCCGCGCAGGCGCAGCACGCTGCCGCCACGCCGGACCGCGCCGTGCGCGGCGACGGGCGGCTCGGTGCGGCGCTGCGCGACGAACCAGGCGCCGCCGACCAGCACCGCCGCGCACGGCACGAGGAAGCCGAGCTGCGGCACCGCACCGGTCGCCAGCACGGTGGCCAGCACCGGCCCGACGACGAAGACGACCTCGTCGAGCGCCGACTCCAGCGAGAACGCGGTGTGGACCAGGTGCGGCTCGTCGGCCAGCGCGTGCGACCAGCGGGTGCGGACCAGCGCGCCCACGTTCCCGCCGCACCCGCCGAGCACCGCGCCCACGTACAGCCAGGCCGGGTGCGCGTGCGCGCTCGTCGCGACGGCGAGCACGACGAGCCCGACGCAGCTCGTGGCGAGCGCCGGCCGCAGCACCCGGGCCTGTCCGTGGCGGTCCACCAGGCGGGCGAGCCACGGCCCGGTCGCGGCGACCGTGACCACCAGGGCCGCGGACACCCGCCCGGCGAGGCCGTACGAGCCGTAGCGGGCGCTGACGACGAGGACGATCGCGATGCCGACGGTGGCCATCGGCACGCGCGCGATGAGCGCGGCGGCGCTGAACGCGACCGCGCCGGGGCGCGCGAACAGGTCGCGGTACGGCCGGAGCATCCGGTCAGTGTTCCATCGCCCACCCACGCGGTTCGAGGCCATTCACCGAGGCGAGGAGGCGCGGGCCTGACGAGCGTGACCGGCACCGCCGCCCGTCACCGGCGAGGCGCCCCGAGCGCGTCTCGTCAGTCGGCCAGCGCCGCAGCGACCACCTGCTTCGCCTCGTCCTGCACCTGCGTCAGGTGCTCGGGGGAGACGAAGGACTCCGCGTAGATCTTGTAGACGTCCTCGGTGCCGGACGGCCGCGCGGCGAACCACGCGTCCTTCGTCGTCACCTTGAGGCCGCCGATGTCCGCGCCGTTGCCCGGTGCCTGCGTGAGCCGTGCGGTGATCTCCTGGCCGGCCAGCGTCGTGGCCGTCACCTGCGACGGGGACAGCGCGGCGAGGGTCGCCTTCTCCTCCCGCGTCGCGGCGGCGTCGACCCGGGCGTACCAGGACTGCCCGAACTCGCCGACGAGACCGGCGTGGATCTGTGACGGGGTGGTGCCGGTGGTGGCGAGGATCTCCGAGGCGAGCAGCGCCGCGATGATGCCGTCCTTGTCGGTGGTCCACACCGAGCCGTCGCGGCGCAGGAACGAGGCGCCCGCCGACTCCTCGCCGCCGAACCCGACCGACCCGTCGACGAGCCCGGGGACGAACCACTTGAACCCGACCGGCACCTCGAGCAGCCGCCGGCCGAGCTTGCCGGCCACGCGGTCGATGAGGGACGACGAGACGAGCGTCTTGCCGATCGCCGTGCCCGGCCGCCACCCGGGGCGGGCGGAGCCGTACAGGTAGGAGATCGCCGCGGCGAGGTAGTGGTTCGGGTTCATCAGCCCGGCGTCGGGCGTGACGATGCCGTGCCGGTCGGAGTCCGCGTCGTTGCCGGTGGCGATGTCGAACGGCGCGTCGCCGCTCATGCGGCTGACCAGGGACGCCATCGCGTACGGCGACGAGCAGTCCATCCGGATCTTGCCGTCCCAGTCGAGCGTCATGAACGCCCAGCGCGCGTCGACCGTGGGGTTGACCACCGTGAGGTCGAGGTCGTAGTACTCGGCGATCTCCCCCCAGTACTCGACGGACGCTCCACCCAGCGGGTCGGCGCCGATGCGGACGCCCGCGGCCCGGATGGCGGGGATGTCGATGACGTGCTCGAGGTCGGCCACGTACGCGGACAGGTAGTCGTGCCGGCTCGTCGTGCCCGCCGCCAGCGCCTGATCCACCGGAACCCGCGGCACCTGACGCCAGCCGCCGGCGAGCAGCTCGTTGGCGCGCCGCGCGATCCAGCTCGTGGCATCCGTGTCCGCCGGCCCGCCGTGCGGGGGGTTGTACTTGAAGCCGCCGTCCCGGGGCGGGTTGTGGCTCGGTGTGACGACGATGCCGTCCGCGAGGCCCGGACCGTGCGTGCGCACCCCCTGCGACGTGCCCGCGCCGTTGTGGGTGAGGATCGCGTGCGATACCGCGGGTGTCGGCGTCCACGAGCTGCGCGCGTCGACCCGCACCTCGACCCCGACGGCGGCGAGCACCTCGAGGGCGGAGCGCCAGGCCGGCTCGGACAGCCCGTGCGTGTCGCGCCCGATGAACAGCGGCCCGTCCGTCCCCTGCGACCGCCGGTACTCGACGATCGCCGCGGTGATGGCGACGATGTGCGCCTCGTTGAACGCGGTGTCGAAGGCCGAGCCTCGGTGGCCGCTGGTCCCGAAGGCGACCTGCTGCAGGGGGTCGGCCGGGTCGGGCACCCGGTCG
>JAJYTJ010000169.1 GCA_021793115.1 Actinomycetes bacterium
GGATCAACGCCCAGTCCTCCAAAGTGATCACTCTCCGATCGTCGTGAGTGTTCACTTTTCGAGCGTCGCAACCGTCCAGTCTTCAGGCGTCGTCGACACCGAGGCCGAGCTGCTACGCCGCAGCGCTGGACTCCTTATGCGCGTGGCGCCCGTGCTCCGCACCGCCGGCTTCACGGAATCCGAGTTGGGCGAGCTCGTCGTGGTCGTGCAGTCACAACAGACCGTCGACCGCGACTACGCCGGGAGCTGGTTCTACGCGCTGCGCTGAATAGCCAGCCGGCAGCGTCGAAGCCGCGCGCCCCAGCGACCCGAGCTCCGGCTCGCGCAGAACCGTTCTTTGGAGTGCGTCGTCCAGGGCGGCGTCTAGGTGGTCGGCGGCCGGAAGGTTGCGGGTGCGTTATCTGCAGGGTGGGCAGGGTGCGGGGATCTGGCGGGGTGGCGGTCGGAGCGGGGAGCGTGAAGGTGGGTTGTCGGTCGGGGCAGATGGAGGTTGCTGACTCGTCTGGCACTCGCCGGCAACCCGCGTTGTCAGGCCTCAGCGGTACCGCCTACCCGCGACGAGTCGCAGCCTCGAGAAGCGCCGCGGCGAGCGCAATCTCGTCACGCCCGATCCCACCGCTGCCAACCGCCGCAAGGAGTCTGAGCGTGCGATCCACCTGCTCGACGAACCATCGGTGGGCGTGGAGTGCGGAGTCCGCCGCGATGACCGGATCACATTCAGCAAGTTGCTGCAGCGCCGCATCGCGCGCTGACGGATCCAGCACGATGGTGACAATGTCCAGCAGGTCGGTTCCCTCCTTGGCCGTGGAGCGGAGCAGCACCGCCTGGAGCTTCATGGCGACGAGAGGACCTGGTTCCGCTACCCGCGCCACGGCACTGACGACCGGATCACCGTCGGCGCCGAGCACGACGATCTCCAGTTCGGTTGCAGTCCGAAAGGCCCAGGCGTGAGCCATCTCGTAGAGCCGATCCGTCGGATCGGCGATCTCATGGGCATCCGGCCGCTCGGCGACCTCGATGACGTCCACCTTCACCATGCCGCTAGGTGTGACGATCTCCACGCCAGCGGGGTCTCGGCGCACGGCGCCCGCCGACGCAAGTAGCACCTCAAGGAGCGGCTTGTCCTGACCGTTCGGGTCCAAAGCATCCAGATCGTTGGTCGCGCGATGCGCCCGCGCGACCCGACAGAGCACGGCGAGCCCGCCAACGATCGTGGGTGTCGTGCCGGACAACTCGGCTACGACGCGGATTGCCTCCACGATCCGACGGGTCTCGGTGCCGACGAGGTAGATCCGCGCCCGTTCCCTGCTACCAGACACGGGTCCACCCCTTCGGCGGATCCCAAGCGGCAAGGATCTCCCTACCTCGACCGGCGTCCAGCGCTAGGTCGAGTGCGACATAGAGCGGCGCCGCGAGGGGCCGTTCGTCGGACGACGTCGTCGGGGCGTTGATCCTCCTCGCGCACACATCGGGCACAGGCGCTACCCGCGCGGTGGACTGGACCTCATGCGGGCTTGACGCAACCCCGAGCAACGTACGCGCACGCGCAAGAATCGCCGCCGAAGGCACGAAGTAGTCAGGAGTTTGGTCTGCCCGCGCGGCGACAGGTGCCCCGTAGGCAGCCGCAGCAAGCGTGTCGGTCAGGGCCCAGCCGCTTGCCCCTTGGACATCGCCGAACCCGATCTCGAGTGCCTCGTTGACCGGACCAGCACCTTCCCTGGGTCGGCCGGCCAACGTGACGCGGTCACCAGGCCATACGTCGGCGACGCGCCAGAACAACTGCGCAGCCGGCTTGTTCGCCGTGCCCTCAACAAGACCCTCGTTCCGGAATGACTTCAGGATCTCCGACACAGTGCCAGCGGAACGATCCAGTTGGCGTGCCAAACCGCGAACCGCATGGCTAGTCGTCGGTTCTGAGAGCAGTGCGCAGGCAACCTCTAGTCCAGCGGGGCTCGACAAGGGGTCTTTCGGCGACGGCCGCTCCCATGCGGCAGGGACGCGCGTGTCGATCAGGACTCCCGGCGCCTGCAGGTGCAGGGAGCCACGAAGATCGAGCCAGCCCCAACCAGCGCCCTGCAGCCACTCCCGCGCACTCTGCCCCACTCGATCTGCCACAACGACGTTGATAGTGGGCCGGTCGGGCGACGGTACGTGAATCTGCCTGGCCCAGTGCGCGGCGTCAGAGACCAACGCAGCGCGCTTCACCTCGATCCAGACCTTGCGGTCCCCCAGTGTGAGGACAAGGTCCGCCATCCGGTCGCGGACGGGCGGGCGCTCGGTCTCCGCCCCGACAGCTCGAAGCGCGTCCTCGAGGTACTTGATCGCCTCTTCTTCGCGCAGCCCCATGACGAGGAGTATATGGCGGTGTTCGATGTTCGGTAAATACCGATCATCGGACATGCGATATCCAGACGCCCGGCGGGAGTTGAAGGCGACCCGCAGTACGGACCGGGAGGAGGTGGGTGGTCGTCGTGGTCAGAGATCTCCGGGGCACCGGTGCGTTTCGCGTCGAACCGGGGCACGCCCCGAGGAGCCGGGATGTGACGACTCGCAGTGCGCAAGGGTCTTCACACCTCGCAGCCGTGTGGACGGTATCGGCGGGTTGGGTCGACATCACGCACCAGCCCGCCACGAAGGAAACGGTGTCGTGGGGCGGGTGTCCGGAAGCCCGCCGCACGCACGCTGCCTACGTGCGCCTTCGGCATCCCGCTGTCACGAGGATCGGCGCACTGAGACCGTTAGCCCGCTGAGCGCCTTCGCGGCCGCGTCTGCTGCCGCCTTCTGCTGGTCCGGCATCAGGTGCGCGTACGTCTCGGTCGTCGTGGTGATGGACTCGTGCCCCAGCCGACGCTGCAGCACGAACAGGTCCGTCCCGGCGGCGAGCATCCACGACGCGTGCGTGTGCCGCAGGTCGTGCACCCGCGGGCGCTTGGTCAGCCGCGGCGCGTCCGGGTCCGGCATGCCGTCCGCACGCACCGGATGGCAGGCCGCATCCAGCGCCGGCGTCCAGGTCGACGTCCAGAAGCGCGACGACGACAACCACTGCCCCGTCGTGTTGGTGAACAGCAGCTCGTCCGGCGCCTTGGTCGCCAGCAGGGGCAGCAGCACGTCGACGAGCTCGTCGGGCAGCGAGATCGTCCGACGAGCCCGCTTCGTCTTCGGCGGGCCGACGTAGTAGCGCGAGTCCTCGTCACGCTTCCACGCCTTCGTCACACGGATCGTCGCCGGGCGTGCGGACACGTCGACGTCCCCGGCGGTCAGCGCGGTCGCCTCGCCGAACCGCAGGCCGGTGGCGACCAGCGTGAGCACCAGCGGCTGGTAGAACGGCGCGACCTTGCTCAGCAGCAGCGCGAGCTCGTCGCGCGTCAGCACCGTCATCTCGTCGTGCGTCAGCTGGGACTTGGGCAGCGAGACGCCGACACAGGGGTTGTCGGGGCGGTAGCCGAGCTTTACGGCGGTCGTCATCGACGCCGACAGCAGCCCGTGGATGTTGGCGATCGTCTTCGGCGACAGCCCCTTGGCCAACAGCCCGCGGATGAAGCCCGCGACCTCGCGGTAGCCGACCGAGCTCACCGGCGCCGTGCCGAGCAGGGGGCCGATGTGGTGGCGCAGGTACCGCCCGTACGACGCGCGGGCGTTCGGCCCGATCCCGGTCAGCAGGTCGATGTGCTCGCGCACCAGCGCCGCGATCGTCGGGCCGACGAAGGGGGCCGACGAGGAAGCGAGCGACTGGCTCGTCGATGCCGCCGGCGCGCCAGCGAGCGGCGATCCGCTCGTCGATCGCGCGCCGGCCAGGGGCGACCAACTTGTCGATCCGATTGTCGATCCGATTGTCGGTCGCACCCCGGCGGCCTGTGATCCGTTCGTCGATCGCTTCGTCGACCCCGGCGTGGACAATGCGCCCTCGTCGTGCGACGAGACCGACGACGCAATCCGCGCAGCTTCCGTCGCCTGCCCGTGCGCCGCCTCGAGCAATTCCAGCGCGACGCGCGCCTCGTTCTTCGACGAGTAGGTCATGGACGACTGGCGGCCCGTGCGAGGGTCGCGCCACAGCACCGCGTACGCGGTGGAACCGTCAGCCCGACGGCGCTCACGAAGGGACGCCACGAGCCCGAGAGTCACCCCGCGCGGCGCGACGTGTCAACAGAACCGAGGTCCGTGTCAACGAAATCAGCGCCGCGAGGGATGAACTCGCAGGTCAGACATGGTGGAGGTGGCGGGAATCGAACCCGCGTCCGATGACGGGGAACCAGGGCTTCTCCGGGCGCATTCTGCATCTGATTTTCTCAGCCCCCACGATCACGCAGACAAGTCGTGGACGGGCTCAGTCACCTGAAAGTCCCCGCAGCCCCGATGACGAGGGATACGAGCAGTGGCTCTCTAGATGACGTCAGCTACCGGGTCGAGAGCAACCCCGGGCTGGCGGACTTCACAGCTCGCTCAGGCGGCGAGGGCGAAGTCGGTGCTCTTGTTATTGGCACCTGTGTTTTGCGCGGATCGTTAACGAGATAACCGTGCGTCCTCGGCCCGCTTCTCCTGGCTCGACGACCACCGTCGAAACCGATCACCCCCATGTTCAGTTGTCAACGCATCGACGCCGGGGCGCCGCTGCGGCACCACCAAGTCTACCGGCCCAACCAGCCGCCCGTCCCGGGCATTCCCGGCCGGCGCACCCCGCCGGTCACAGGCTCACGCGCGGCAGGATGCGGTCCAGCCACCGCGGCAGCCACCAGTTCCAGCGGCCCATGAGCACCATGGCGGCCGGGCCCAGCACGCAGCGCACCAGGGTGGCGTCCACCAGCACGGCGACCGCGAGCCCCACGCCGAACATCTTGATCACCGGGTCCTCCACCCGGATGAACGACGCGAAGACCGCCAGCATGATGGTCGCCGCCGCAGTGATGACCCACCCGGTCGAGGCCACGCCGCGGCGCACCGCCACCGTGGTGTCCGTGCCGGCGTGCCAGTGCTCGCGGATGGACGAGAGAAGGAACACCTCGTAGTCCATGGACAGCCCGAACAGCACCGCGAACAGCAGCATCGGCACGTAGGCGTCGATCGACACGGGGCCGGACAGCCCCAGCGCGTGCGCGCCCCAGCCCCACTCGAACACCGCGGTCACCACGCCATACGCGGCTGCGACCGAGACGAGGTCCATGAGCGCCGCCTTGAGCGCGATGGCCACGGAGCGGAACGCGGCGACGAGCAGCAGGGCCGCGATGGCGACGGTCGCCCCGATGAGCCACGGCAGGCGCTGCGCCACCCGGTCGGCCAGGTCGATGCGCACCGCCGTGGCGCCGCCCACGTGCAGCTGCACGCCCTGCGGCACGGCGACCGCCCGGACCGCGGCGACGACGTCGGCCGTGGCGGTGTCGGCCGGACCGGTGGTGGGCGTCACGCGCAGGCTGGCCACGGTGCCGTCGGCGGCGACCTGGGGCACCCCCACCTGGGCGACGCCCGGCACGGCCTTCACCGCGGCCGCCACCTGGGCCAGACGAGGGTCGGCCTTCCCGGTGGCGGCGGGATCGAGGGCCACCGCCACCTGCAGCGCCGCGTTGGCGCCGGCGCCCTGGTGCTGCGTGACGAGGTCGTAGCCGATGCGCTGCTCCGTGCCCGGGGGCCGGTCGCCGTCGCTGCCCTGGCCCAGCGTCATGCTCGCCGCAGGGACCGCCAGCACGCCGAGCACCAGCAGGCTGCCCACCACCGAGACCCAGGGCCGCCGCGTCACGACGCGCGCGAACGCCGCCCAGCGCGTGCGGTCCAGCCGCGCCTCCGGGTCGTCGAGCGCGCCGCCGGCCACCACACCGTCGATCACGGGGCCGACCCGCTTGTCGCTGACCAAGTCGCCGCCGCCTCGCTCGCCATCAGCCAGGTCGTCGCCGGCGGCGCCGCCGATCGGACCGGACGCTGTCGCGCTCGCCCGCTCGTCGGCCGCCGCCGCGCGCAGTCCAGCCTGTGCACGCTGCCGGGCCGGCGACCCGCGCCGCGCGATGCGCGGCCCCGCCGCGGCCAGCAGCGCGGGCGTGAAGGTCAGCGCCCCGAGGAGCACGACGACCACGACGATCGCCGTGCCGAACCCGAGCCACGAGATGAAGTCGACGCCCGTGATGGCCAGCGCGGAGATCGCCACCGCCACGGTCAGCCCGGCGAAGGCCACGGCGGCGCCGGAGGTCGCGGCGGTGACGGCCGCGGCCTCGACGCGGTCGGGCGACGAGCGCAGCGCCTCACGCTGCCGCGCCACCTGGAACAACGCGTAGTCGATGCCCACACCGAGCCCGATCATGGTCGCCAGCGTGGGCACCACGGTGGGGATGCTCACCGCGTGCGCCAGCAGCTGGAGCAGGCTCAGCCCGCTGACCACCCCGACGAGCGCCGTGGCCAGCGGCACGCCCGTCGCGGCACCGGAGCCCAGGGCCACCAGGAGGATCACCAGCGCGGTGACGATGCCGATCACCTCGCTCGGCCGAGAGTTGACCGGACCCGCCGCGTCGCGCAGCAGCGGGTTGCCCACCCCCACCTGCAGCCCGCCGGCGCGCGCCTGCGACAGCGCCTGGCGCAGCGCCGCGTCGTCCACCGTGCCGCGCGACTGCACGCGCAGCGTCACCGCCTGCCCGTCGGGCGTCACAGCCGCCGCGGCGGCGGCCGGGCCGGCGGCCAGCGGGTCGGTCACCTGGACGATGCCGCGCACGTGCCCGAGCGCCGTCGCGAAGCCCGCCACCTGCGCCGCATGCCCCGTGATCGCGTCGTTCGCGGCGACGAGCACGGCGGACGTGCTGGTGCCGTCGGCGCTCGCCGTGGGGCTGGCCACGCGGGCCAGCAGGCCGTTGGCCACGGCGGAGTCGCTGCCGGGCACCGAGATGGTGTCGTTGAGCGCCGAGCCGAGCGCCCGGCTGCCCGCCAGCAGGCCCACGGCGATGAGCAGCCACGCGACGAGGACGAGCCGGCGGTGGCGGGCGCTGAAGCGGGCGAGGGCGATGACGGGACGTGGCACGGGGGACCTTTCGAGGACGAGCGGACGAGCGGACGAGCGGCGCGTGGCGCGTGGCGGGTGGCGGGTGGCCGGTGGCGGGCGAGGCCAGCCGGGCCGCGTCAGCCGCTGCGGCCGGCGGCGGGCGAAAGCACGGACGACGCGGCGGACGACGAACCAGGGGCGGCCGACGACGTGGGGGCAGCCACGGCCGGGCCCGACGGCACCGCCCTCGGCGCAGCCGCCGCTGCCGTGCGGGCGCCCGCCGGCGACAGCCCGACGTCGCCGCGCGTGACGCCGTCGGCCCGCACCACGAGCGCGATCCCCTCGTCGGCCACGCGCACGGACACCAGGCGCGCGTCCGCGGGCAGCCCGGCCAGGCCGGCGTGCCCGACGAGGCCGTCGAGCGCGACGCGCCGGGTGCCGAGCAGGCCGGCGGCGGACGGCAGCAGCTCGGACACCCGCTGCGCGGGCAGCTGGATCCCGGCCACCGCGACGGTCTGCGGCGTCACGACGAGGTCACCACCGTCGCCCGAGACGTCGAACGCCACCGCCACCGGGACGGCGGCCCCGCCCCGGTCGAGCTCGGTGCGGGCGACGAGCATGCCGCTCTCGGCGGACCACTGGACGGGGCCCACCTGCCCGGCGCCACCAGCCACCCCGGCCCCGGCCGCGGCCCCGACCCCGCCGACGGCCGCGAGCCGCTCGTCGAGCACCGCGAACGGCGCCACGGCGCTCACCTCGACGCGGTCCAGCCGGCCGGTCGCAAGCCCGGCGAGCACCGGCCAGCCACCCACGGCCACGCGCACGTGCGTGAGCCCGCGCGCCTCCAGGGCAGTGGCCACGCGGTGGGTGAGCACGCTCTGCAGCCACCAGCGCGCCCCGGCGTCCGCGCCGAGCACGACGAGCACGGCCGCGGCGATCGCCACGAGCACGCGAGGTCGCACGGCCTGGCCTTCCGTCCGGGGACTACGACCAGGCGAGCAC
Source organism: Actinomycetes bacterium (assembly GCA_021793115.1). The sequence goes on from JAJYTJ010000169.1 coordinate 7,955, forward strand.
ACCAGGACCGGCTGCGCGAACGGTCCCGCGAACATGACCGGAGCCTGACGGTTACCTCCCAGTGCGCCCGGGCGCCCAGGGTCCGGTGCGGCGTGCCACGCTCAGCCGGCCGGCAGCTCCACCGTGACGGTGGTCCCCTCCCCCGGCCGCGACACGAGCC
>JAJYTJ010000013.1 GCA_021793115.1 Actinomycetes bacterium
AGCTCGAAGGCGTACAGGTACGGAACACCGCACTTCGCGGAGACGATGTCGCCCGCGATGCCGTACGCCTTGCCGAAGTTGGTGTTGCCCGCGGCGATCACGCCGCGGATGAGCGACCGGTTGCCCTCGTCGTTGAGGAACCGGACCACCTGGCGGGGAACCGCCCCGCCCTCGGTGCCGCCGCCGTAGGTGGGGACGACGAGCACGTACTGCTCGTCGACCCGCAGGAACCCCTCGGTGGGCCGCAGCGGGATGCGCCGGGACGGGAGCCCCGTCTTCTCGACGAACCGGTGGGTGTTCTCGGAGACGGAGGAGAAGTACACCAGGGTGGGCATTCCTCCTCCTTCCTCGTCGTCCGCTGGGTCGAAAGTCCTAGATCCCGGGACAGACACCTCTGCCCGGGACCTTCGTGCTGCTGGCTGTGCCCCGATCTGGGGCTGGTGACGGGCCCTCGACAACCCGGTCAGGTGCCCACCGGGCCGGCGCGCCTCGCGCAGCGCCGACCCGGGGAGTGCGGTGAGCCCCGTACGGGGCTGGCGTCAGGCGACCGAGGTCGCGACGCGCTCCGCGAGCGCCTTGATCTTGTCCGGCCGGAAGCCGGACCAGTGGTCGCCGCCGGCCATGACGACCGGGGCCTGGAGGTGACCCAGCGACATCACGTAGTCCCGCGCGTCGGCGTCCTCGGTGATGTCGACGACCTCGTACTCGAAGCCGAGCTTGTCGAGGGCGCGGTACGTGGCGCTGCACTGCACGCACGACGGCTTGCTGTAGACCGTGATCGTCATCGTGGGCTCCCTCGGAGTGGTGCTCTGCTGGTGGTGCGGTGCTGCCGAGCCCCGTACCGGCGCCGCGCTCGGTTCCTCGCGCGTCGGGATTCGACACTAAACCTTGTGGTCGCGGTTGCCAACTACCACTAGGGCTTGTGTTACACCGGTGTGGTTTTTCACCCTGTGCACAGTGCCGCCACGCTACCGTCCACCGCTGACACGGGCCGCTGCGCAGCACGTTCGCGCCCTTCGGGGCGCACCTCCCACAGGCCGTCAACAACCCGCCGGCGTGTCGTCCACAGGCCGCCCCACCGGCGCGCCGCGCCCCGTCCACACGCCCGCGCCCTCCCTCCACAGCCCGCCCTGCCTCCACGGGCCGCCGCCTCCACAGCCCGCCCGTCTCGACAGGCCACCAGCTCCCCTCCCCTGGCCCTCCAGCCCGTCAGCTCGCCCCCGCCCCGTTCGCTCGCCCTCTCCCCGACCTACAGCACGTCAGCTCGACACTTCCGCACCAACTCGGCACTTCCGCACCGGCTCGGCACTCGCTCCTGCCGAGCCGGCACCGAACTGCCGAGCCGGCGCTCCGCGCGCCGCCTCGTACCCGACAACGCGGACTGATCAGACCGGACGAGCTTGACTCGGACGGCTCAGCGCTACCGGCGGGGCGGGCCGGCCGGCGAGGCCCTTACAGGCCCTGGCGCCACCAGGGAAGCTCGGGCTCGCTCTGGACGACGGACCGAGCATGCTTCGGCGCATGGCCGAGGCGGTCCCGTTCGTGCATGGTCGCCAGCAGAGCGTCCATCGCTGCCGCCTCCGTCACCCGACCGCTCTCCCGAAAGAGGATGGCGAGATGGGCGGCTGCCTGGGAGTTCCCGCGGAGCGCCGCTGCGCGCCAGAGGTCCTCCGCATGAGCCGGCTCGCCCTCCTCTTGCGCCAGCGCCGCCAGAGCCTTCGGAAGGTTGATGCCGAGCGCCTGACTCACGTGGTGGCGCCCCAGGTCACCGCGCCCATCCGCGAATGCGAACTCCGCCAGACCCAGGTGGGCCAGCCAGTTCCCGTGCGCCGCTGCGCGCGCCCGCCAACGACGTTCACCCTGCACGTCACCACGCGGTCTGCAGAAGAAGCTGGCCATCAAGTTCATCGCATGGACGTGCCCTGCCTCCGCGGCCTGGAGCATCAACGGTTCGGACTTCTCGGGCTGGTTCCTGTCGATCAGGTAGTGCTCGGCCAACCGGAACAACGCTTCCGGGCTCTTGCGGTTCGCGATCTCGGCAAGGACAGCCCCGGCTCGCTGCCAGGGCTGCCCGTCCTGCTCGCCGTAGAGATCGGCGAGTGCGAAGCCGGCCTGGTCGTGTCCGAGCGCCGACGCCTTCTCGAGCCAGTTCTGCCCGTCGTGCCACTCGCCGGTGATGTGCACGTGGTACATCCCCAGGTCGAACATCGCCTCGACGTCACCGGCCGCCGCCTGGTCCCGCCACCGTTGGACGGTGGCTTCCGGAATCTCGGATGCCGCGTAGCTGCCCATGGACACCGGTATCGGCGCGCGCGCGCTGCCCCTCAAGGGCCTTCCGAACGTTCCGGGGCGCGCCGCCACCGCCTGACGCGCCGTCAGGACTGGCGCGAGCTCGGTCCCGGCAGCAGCCGGCGCATCCGCACGGCCGCGGCGCGCGCGGTGTCCGCGGCGGGGCGCCGACGGTCGGCCACCACCGTGCCCGCGGGGTCGGCGGTGAACACGCGCCGGCCGGGGTCCAGCATGTCGCGCAGGAACTCGACCTGCCGGCGCGCGACGGCCAGCTCCTCCTCGAGCTCGAGGATCCGCTTCACGCCGGCGAGGTTGACGCCCTCGTCCTGCGACAGGCGCTGCACCTCGTGCAGCAGCGCGATGTCGCGCAGCGAGTAGCGCCGGCCCCGGCCGCGGGTGCGGCCGGGGCTGACGAGGCCCAGGCGGTCGTACTGGCGCAGCGTCTGCGGGTGCATGCCCGCCAGCTCCGCGGCCACGGAGATGACGAAGATCCGCGCGTCCTCCCCCTCGGCCGACCAGTCCATCGCCCTCACGCCCGCGCCCTGGCCATGAGCTCGGCCCGCGGGTCCTGCCCGGACGTCGCGATGCCGAAGGCCTGCACCGCCTCGCGTGCGGCGGGGCTGAGCTTCTGCGGCACGACGACCTGGACGGTCACCAGCAGGTCGCCGGTGGACCGCGACGTGGCGATGCCCTTGCCCTTGACGCGCAGCGTGCGGCCGGACGGCGTGCCCGGGGGAACCTTGACCTTGACGGGCGTGCCGTCCAGCGTCGGCACCTCGATCGTCGCGCCCAGCGCGGCCTCGTCGAACGCCACCGGAACCGTGACCTTGAGGTTGGCGCCGTCCGCGGTGAAGACGGGGTGCGGCTCCACGGTCACCGTGATGACCAGGTCGCCGGGCTCGGCGCCGGGGTCGCCGGGGCGCCCCTTGCCGCGCAGCCGGATCTTCTGCCCGTCCCGCACGCCCGCGGGGATGCGCGCGTTGACCGTGCGCCCCTCGACGGACAGCGACACCGTGGCGCCCTCGGCCGCCGTGCGGAAGCGCAGCGTCGTGGACGCCGTGAGGTCGACGCCCCGGCGCGGGCCGCGGGGCTGGCCGAAGCCGCCGCCGAACAGCCCCCCGAGGACGTCCTCGAAGCCGCCACCGCCCGTGGAGTACCGCACGCGCGACCCGCCGCCGCCCCCGAACAGCCCGCCGAGGACGTCCTCGAACCCCGCGCCGCCCTGCCCACCGGCCCGGCTGCCGGCGGTGAACCGGGCGCCGCCCGTCATCGCGCGCAGCTGGTCGTACTGCTGCCGCTGCTCGGGGTCGGACAGCACCGAGTACGCCTCGCCGATGTCCTTGAACCGGGCCTCGGCCTTGGCGTCACCCGGGTTGTGGTCCGGGTGCAGCTGGCGCGCCAGCTTGCGGTACGCCTTCTTGATCGCCGGCTGATCGGCATCCTTGGGGACGCCGAGCACCGCGTAGAAGTCCTTCTCCAGCCAGTCCTGGCCGGTCACGGCGCCTCCCTCGTCGTCGCCCTGCTCCCCGTCTCAGACCTGCGGCCCCTCCGGGTCGACCACGGCCACGCGGGCCGGCCGCAGCACGCGGTCCGCAGTCCGGTAGCCCGGCTGCAGCACCTCGCGCACGGTGGTGGTCTCGACGTCGGCCGAGTGCCCGTGCATGAGCGCCTCGTGCACCGCGGGGTCGAACTCCTCGCCCGCGGCGCCGTAGCGCTCGACGCCGAACCGCACCAGTGTCGCCTCGAGGCGCTCGGCCACGGACTGGAACGGCCCGACGAGCTCGCCGTGCTTGCGCGCGAGCTCGATGTCGTCGAGCACCGGGATGAGCGCCTCGGCGAGCGCGGCCGCACCCCGGTCGGCCGCCGCCGCCAGCTCGCCACGCGTGCGCTTGACGTACGCGTTGTACCGCTGGTCCAGGTTGTACAGGTCCGCCTGGGCGCGTTGCAGCTGGTCCAGCCGCTCGTCGGCCAGGGCCTGCGCGGCCGCGGCCGCGTCGTCCACCGCGGCGGGCGCCGGACCGGTGGGGGCCGCCTCGACGCCCTCCCGGACCTCGAACGTCGTGGGGTCGATCTTGCGCCGGTCCACCACGTGCGGCGCCCCCTCGTCGGGGCCGGCCGAGGCCGACCCCGACCGGGGCTCGTCGAATCCCGCCATCACTTGTTGGTGTCCTCGTCGTCGACGATCTCGGCGTCCACCACGTCGTCCTCGGCGGACCCGGTGCTCGCGCCGCCGTCGCCGCCGGCCGCGGGGCCGGCCTCGTCGGCCGCCGGCTGGGCGTAGACCGCCTCGCCGATCTTCTGCGCCGCCGCGACGAGCGCCTCGTGCGCCTGCTTGACGCGCGCCACGTCGTCGCCCTCGAGCGCCGTGCGGACCTCCGCGATCTTGGCCGTGACGTCGTCCTTCACCGCGTCCGGCAGCTTGTCGCCGTTGTCCTTGAGGATCTTCTCGGTCGAGTAGGCGAACTGCTCGGCGGAGTTGCGGGTGTCCGCGTCCTCGCGCCGCTGCTTGTCCTCGTTCGCGTGCGCCTCGGCGTCCTTGACCATCCGGTCGATGTCCTCCTTGGGGAGGGCGGAGCCGCCGGTGATGGTCATCGACTGCTCCTTTCCGGTGCCGCGGTCCTTGGCGGACACGTGGACGATGCCGTTGGCGTCGATGTCGAACGTCACCTCGATCTGCGGCACGCCGCGCGGCGCGGGCGCGATGCCGGTGAGCTCGAACGTGCCGAGCGGCTTGTTGTCCCGCGCGAACTCGCGCTCGCCCTGGAACACCTGGATGAGCACGGACGGCTGGTTGTCCTCGGCCGTGGAGAAGATCTCCGACCGCTTGGTGGGGATGGCCGTGTTGCGCTCGATGAGCTTGGTCATGACGCCGCCCTTGGTCTCGATGCCGAGCGACAGCGGCGTGACGTCGATGAGCAGGACGTCCTTGCGGTCGCCCTTGATGACGCCCGCCTGCAGCGCGGCGCCGACGGCCACGACCTCGTCCGGGTTGACGCCCTTGTTGGGCTCCTTGCCGCCGGTGAGGTCGCGCACCACGTCCGTGACCGCGGGCATGCGCGTGGAGCCGCCGACGAGCACCACGTGGTCGATCTTGTCGACCGTGATGCCGGCGTCGCGGATGACCGCGTGGAACGGGGCCTTGGTGCGGTCGAGCAGGTCCTGCGTCATCTGCTGGAACTGCGCGCGGGTGAGCTTCTCGTCCAGGTGGACGGGGCCGTTCTCGCTCATCGACAGGTACTGCAGGGAGATGTTGGTGCTGGTCGCGGACGACAGCTCCTTCTTCGCCTGCTCGCTCGCCTCACGCAGGCGCTGCAGCGCGATCTTGTCCTTGGACAGGTCGACGCCGGTGGAGTTCTTCACCTGGCCGACGAGCCAGTCGACGATCCGCTGGTCCCAGTCGTCGCCGCCGAGGTGGTTGTCGCCGCTCGTCGCGCGGACCTCGATGGTGGAGAAGCCGTCGTCGTCCTTGCCCACCTCGAGGAGGGAGACGTCGAACGTGCCACCGCCGAGGTCGAACACGAGGATGAGCTCGTCCTCCTTGCCGCGCTCCAGCCCGTAGGCGAGCGCCGCCGCGGTGGGCTCGTTGATGATGCGCAGCACGTTGAGGCCGGCGATGGTGCCGGCGTCCTTCGTCGCCTGCCGCTGGGCGTCGTTGAAGTACGCCGGGACGGTGACCACGGCGTCCGTGACGGGCTCGCCGAGGTACGCCTCCGCGTCGCGCTTCAGCTTGCCGAGGATGCGGGCGCTGATCTCCTGCGGCGTGTACTTCTTGCCGTCGACCTCCTGCGTCCAGTCCGTGCCCATGTGGCGCTTGACGGACGTGATGGTGCGGTCGACGTTGGTGACGGCCTGACGCTTGGCGATCTCGCCGACCAGCACCTCGCCGGTCTTGGAGAACGCCACGACGGACGGCGTCGTGCGCGACCCCTCCGCGTTGGCGATGACCGTGGGCTCGCCGCCTTCGAGGGTGGCGACCACCGAGTTGGTGGTGCCGAGGTCGATGCCGACTGCTCGTGCCATGTCTGTCTGCCTTCCTTGCCGTGCCGGGTTCTTCCGGGATGCCGTGATGACGTCGAAGTCTTGAGCGAAACCGGCTCAAGTTTGCAGCGATCGCTGTCGGAACGCAACCTTCGACGACGAACATTGAGTCTTACGGGCTCAACTCTCGACGAGCCCGCGGTGTTCCCGGCCGGCGGGACGCATCGCCCGCCGGCGGTGCCTCTCCACCCGCCGGCCGACGCTCGTCCGGTCCCGGACGACCCCGGTCAGAGGGTGAGCGTCTCGCCGGCAGCGAGGCGGCGGTACCGCGCCACCCCTCCCGTGACCTGCGGGAGCACGCGGTCTACCAGCCCGCGGCCGGCGTCGCTGAGGATGGCGTCGTGGATCGGCACGGCGATGCGGGGCGCCACCGCCTGCAGGTAGTCGGCCGCCTCGCTGAGCTTCATCCACGGTGCGCTCACGGGCAGCAGCAGCACCTCGACGTGCACCCCGGCCGGCGGCCGGGTGAACGAGTCGCCGGGGTGCAGCACGGCGCCGTCCACGAGGTAGGCCACGTTGGCCACCACCGGGATGGACGGGTGGATCACCGCGTGCCGGCTCCCGACGACCTGCACGCTGAACCCCTCGGCGGTGAACGCGTCGCCCTCGGTGACGGCGTGCAGGCGGTCGGCCGGCGCCCCTGCGGCGGCGAGCTGGTCCACCACCACGGCGGGCGCCCACACCTCCAGCCCGGGGGCGGCCGCGAGCGCGCCCGTCAGCGCGTCCGGCACCACGTGGTCGACGTGCTCGTGGGTGACCAGCACCGCGCCGGCACCGTCGAGCGCCGCCGGGTCGCTGAACCCGCCGGGGTCGAGCACCAGCACGTGCCCGTCCTTCTCGAGGCGGATGCAGGAGTGGCCGTAGCTGCTGATGGTCGTGGACATCGTTCTCCCCTCGATGGCGCCCGGCGGTGAGCACCGCGGACAGTGTCGGCCCAAGGGCGCCGCCGGCGCACCCGGGGTCGGCGAACTTCGACCCGTCGCAGAGCACGGCGGCGCCGCTTCGGTCAGCGCGCCGCCAGCCGCGCGGCGAGCGCGTCGAGCGTCGCCGCGGCCGGGGCGAACCCGACGAGGTCGAGGTGCCCGTGCGGGACGCCCGGTCGGGTGGCCTCGACCACGTCGACGCCGGCGGCCCGCAGCTGCTCCGCGAACCGGTGGCCGCTGGCCCGGAACGCATCGAGCTCGCTGTTCTCCACGTACGTCGGCGGGAAGGTCGACAGGTCCTCGCTGAGCCCGGCGTAGGCGTACGGCGTCGCCGTCTCGCGGCCGCCCCCGAGCATCGCCCGGTCGATCGCCTCCGACATGTCGGGCGGGAACGCCAGCGCCGCCGGCGCCGCGGCGAGAGCGGCCGCCAGCTCGTCGTCCGGCTCCGGCACGCCCGGGTGCAGCAGCGGGTAGACGAGCAGGCACTGCCACGGCGGCCGCCCCTGGTCGCACGCGCGCACCGTGACGCCCGCCGCGAGCGCGGCGCCCGCGCTGGCCCCGCCGATCGCCACGCGCGCCGGGTCCGCGCCGAACCGCGCCGGGTCGGCACGCACCGCGTCCAGCACCGCCGCGCAGTCGTCCTGCGGCACCGGGAAGCACACGCGACGGCCGCGCTCGTCGAGCCGGTCGTCGCCCGTGCCGCCCAGCTCGCGCGGGACCGGGCAGAGCCGGTAGTCGACCGACACGACGACCGCGTCCGCCCGCCCGGCGACGCCGCGGGCCACCTCGTGCGCCTCCGGCATGTCGAGGTCGCCCCAGGCGAAGGCGCCACCGTGCATCCAGACGAGGCAGGCGCGGCCGCGGGCCGGTGCCGGCGAGGACGGCGTGTAGACGCGCACCGGCACGGGGCCGTGGGGCCCGGCGACCGTCGTCGGCGCGACCTCCAGGTCCCACTCCTCGGGCGGCCCGAACGGCGCCTTCCACCGCGCGCTCACCTCGTCGGGCAGCTCCCGGAACGACGCGTAGCCGTCGAGCAGGTGGCGACGCGCCTCGAGCTCCGGGACCAGCCGGTGGGCCCCGGGCGCCACGCTCACGCGCGCGCCAGGCGCACCATCGACCACGAGACGGGCGGCAGCTCGGCGTGCGCCCGGCCGTCGCGCACCGCGGCGGTGTCGTTCGCCCGGGGCAGCACCGACGTCGAGTCGTCGGCCGTCGCCGTCCACGTGTGGTCGGGGTTCGACAGCGTCAGCGCCTCCGCGACCACCAGGTCGCCGAAACCCCGCAGGTCCACGTCGAGCGCCAGCGGCTCGCTCGTCGAACGGTTGACCGCAAAGAGCACCACCTCGCCCGCGGCCTCGTCGTAGGTGACGACGGCGTCCAGCGCGGCGACCTCGCCGTACGTGGCCGTCTCCAGCGTGGGACCGTCCACGGCGACGCGCAGCACCTGGCCGGCGGCGTGCCGGGACGTCAGCGCGAAGGGGTGGAACGTCGTCTGCTTCCAGGCCCGGCCGCCGGGCTCGGTCATGATCGGCGCGATGACGTTGACCAGCTGCGCCAGCGACGCCGCGTGCACGCGGTCCGTGTGCCGCAGCAGGCTGATGAGCAGGCTCCCGACGACGACGGCGTCCGCCACCGTGTAGCGGTCCTCGAGCAGCACGGGCGCCACGGGCCAGTCGTCGCCCGTGGGCGGCTGCGACTCGGCCCGGTCGATGTACCAGACGTTCCACTCGTCGAACGAGATGTTGATGCGCTTGGTGTGGTTGCCCGCCGCGCGCACCGCGTCCGCGGTCGCCACGACATCCTCGATGAACCGGTCCATGTCCACCGCCGAGGCGAGGAACGAGCCGAGGTCCCCGGCGTCCTCGTGGTAGTAGGCGTGCGCCGAGACCAGGTCCACCTGGTCGTACGCCTCGGCGAGCACCGTGTGCTCCCACGTGCCGAACGTCGCCATGCCGCGGCCCGACGAGCCGCACGCGACCAGCTCGACGCCGGGGTCGACCATGCGCATCGCCCGGGCCGTCTCGGCGGCCAGGCGGCCGTACTCGTGCGCGGTCTTGTGACCGGTCTGCCACGGCCCGTCCATCTCGTTGCCGAGGCACCACATGCGAATCCGGTACGGCTCGTCGGCGCCGTTCGCGCGGCGCAGCTCGGCCAGCCGCGTGCCGCCGCGGACGTTGCAGTACTCCAGCAGGTCCAGCGCCTCCTGCACACCGCGCGTGCCGAGGTTGACCGCCATCATCGGCTCGACGCCCACGGTGCGGCACCACCGCACGTACTCGTCGACACCTACCCAGTTCGGCTCGGTCGAGTGCCACGCGAGGTCCAGGCGCGCCGGCCGCTGCTCGCGCGGACCCACGCCGTCCTCCCACCGGTAGCCCGAGACGAAGTTGCCGCCCGGGTACCGGACCGTCGTGACGCCCAGCTCGCGCGCCAGCTCGATGACGTCCCCGCGGAACCCGTCCGCGTCCGCCGTGGGGTGGGACGGGTCGTGGATGCCGGTGTAGACGCAGCGCCCGAGGTGCTCGACGAACGAACCGAACGTCCGCGGCCGCACCGGGCCGATGGTGAAGACGGGGTCGACGGTGAGGACTGCTGAGCGCATCTGATCAGGCCGTTCGTGGGGACCGGGGGGAAGGCCGGCGGGTCCGCCGTCGACCAGGGCAAACATATCGGCGCGGGCGGCACGCCGGGCCGTGCTGCCCAGGGCGGATCCGCCCACGGCGGCACGCGGCCCCGCCCGGCCGGGCGGCTGCCACGGTGGACGCATGACCACCGAGACCCCGCCCCGGGTGGACGACGAGCTCGCCACCCGCCTGCTGCACCAGCGCGTCCTGCTCATGGGCACCGCGCTCGACGAGTCGCTGGGCAACCGACTGTGCTCCGCGATGCTCCTGCTCGCGGCGGAGGACCCCGAACGCGACATCACGCTGCTCATCAGCTCCCCCGGCGGCTCCGTCCCCGCGATGCTCGCCATCCGCGACGTCATGCACCTGATCCCGTGCGACGTCGCGACCGTGGCCGTCGGCTGGGCCGCGAGCGCGGGCCAGTTCCTGCTCTCGTCGGGCACGCGTGGCAAGCGCTCGGCGCTGCCGCACGCCCGCATGCTGCTCCACCAGGGGTCGTCGGGCATCGGCGGGACCGCGATGGACATCGAGATCCAGGCCGACGACCTCCGGTACACCCGCGACACCGTGCTGAGCCTCGTCGCCGCGGACACCGGCCAGCCCCTCGAGCGGATCCGGGAGGACTCGCGCCGCGACCGGTGGTTCACCGCCGAGGAAGCGCGTGACTACGGCTTCGTCGACCGCGTCGTGGACGACGTCTCGGTGATCCTGCCGGGCGTCGGCGCGCGCGTCGGGTTCGGGGTGACCCGATGATCGTCCCCTACGTCGTCGAGCGGACCGCCGGCGGCGGCGAGCGCGCGCTGGACGTGTACAGCCGGCTGCTCGCCGACCGGATCGTCTACCTGGGCTCGGCCATCGACGACGAGGTCGCCAACGTCGTCGTCGCGCAGCTGCTGCACCTGGAGTCGGCCGAGCCCGGCAACCCCATCGACCTGTACGTCAACTCACCTGGCGGCTCCCCGTCGGCGATGCTCGCGATCTACGACGCCATGCAGTACGTCCGCTCGCCCGTGTTCACCACGTGCGTGGGCCAGGCCTCGGCCGACGCCGCGGTACTCGTGGCCGGCGGCGCCGCGGGGCACCGGGCGGTGCTCGCGCACGCGCGGCTGGTGCTGCACCAGCCCGCGACGAGCAGCCGGGGCGACGTGCCGGACCTCATCCTCGAGGCCGACGAGATCGTGCGCGTGCGCGCCGAGCTCGAGGCGATCCTCGCGCGGCACACCGGCAAGGATGTCGAGACGCTGCGGCGGGACACCGACCGGGCCCTGGTGCTCACGGCGCCCCAGGCGGTGGCCTACGGCCTGGCCGACGAGGTGATCACGGCGCGCGGGTGACGCTCGTCCCCGGGGGCGCGGCCGACCTCAGGCGGCGAGCAGCGTCACCGACCGACCGGTCGTCGCGGCCTTCGCCCCGCGGACGGTACCGCGGACCGCGGACTCCCGGAGCGCGCCGACGGACCCACTGCGGTCGAGTGCCTCACGGAGGCCGTCGCCGGCACCGCCGCGGTCGGGCGCCTCCCGGAGGCCGTCGACGGCACCGCGGCGAGCCGGTGCCACCCGCAGCCCGTCGGCGACGCCGAGCGCCAGCTCGCTCAGCGAGCCGCCGAGCGCCTCGGTCACCGCGCCGAGCACCTCGGACGAGGCCTCCTTGCGGCCGCGCTCGACCTCGGAGAGGTACTGCGTGGAGACACCCGCGCGGTCGGCGACGTCCGTCAGCCGCAGCCCCTGCTCGGTGCGCCAGTCGCGCAGCACGCGGCCGACCGCCGTCCGCCAGGCGCCGCGGCGCCGCGTCTCGAGCCGGATCACGTCTGCCGCCATGCCGCGACCGTAACCGCGGACCGGCGCCCACGGCCGCGCGTTCTGCTCAGGGCAGAGCGAGGCCGCACCGGTGCCGGGCCGAGCGACCCCGTGCGGCGGCACCGGTCACCACGCCGCCGCGAGCCGCCGCTCCAGGTCGTCGAGCGCGGGCACCTGGCCGGCGACGAGCTTCGTCCGCGCGGTCGGCACGTCGAACCACGCCACCCGGTCGACCTCGGGGAACTCCTGCCGGCGCCCGGATCGCGGCGGCCACTCCATCTCGAACGTCCCCGGCCGCACGGCGTCGAGCGCGAGGTCCGCCTCGACGGCGAACAGCACCACGCGCTTGCCCGACGAGTACCGGTACTCGCCGAGCCGCCACCACGGCTCGTCGGGCGCGGCCAGGCCGAGCTCCTCCGCGAACTCGCGGCGCGCGCCCGCCGGCTCGTCCTCGCCCTCCTCGAGCTCGCCCTTGGGGAACGACCATGCGCGCTCGTCCTTGCGCGCCCACAGCGGACCGCCCATGTGGGCGCACAGCACCTCGACGCGCACGTCGCCCGTACGGAGCCCGAGGGACGTCTCCGGTGCGCGCAGGTCGAGCGGCGCCGGCGCGTCGGGCACCACGAGTGGGTCCGCCACGGTGGGCTCGGCGGCCCCCGGTTCGTCGGGCACCAAGGGTGGGACGGCTACCGGGGGCCCGTCGGGTGGGACGGCTACCGGGGGCCCGTCGGGTGGGACGGCTACCGGGGGCTCGGCGGCCGCCCGGGGCCCGTCGGGTGGGATCGCCCCGGGTACCCCGCGCTCGTCGGCGGCCACCGGCTCACGCGGAGCCCGCCGGTAGACCACCAGGCCCGCGCTGATCCGTGGCACGTCATCGACCGTACGCCGGCCCCCCGACACGGCGGTCGGTCGGGTCAGGCGGCCACCTCACGGACCCACTCGTCACCCGTTCGCTCGAACCCCACCCGCGTCAGGTAGTCGGCCTGGTCCGGGCCGCCGGGGGCGACGAGGCGCCGGAACCCGCGCGCGGCGAAGACCCCGCTGCGCCGGTACACGAACTCGCCCGGCGTGAAGTCGCGGAACCGGGGCGACACCCAGTCGAGGTCGACGTGTCCCGCACCGTCGCCCAGGTCGGAGACGAGCACCACGCCCACAGTCTCGTCGCCGCGCACGACGAGGAACGCCAGCCGGCCCGCGTCGGCGTCCGCCGACGGCGCCGGTGACCGGAACCGGGCGATGTCGGTCGCGTGCACGGCCATCACGTGGGCGAGGTAGGCGTCGTCGGGCGCCACCTCCACGACGGCGTAGACGGCCTCGTCGTGCCGCTCGCCCACCAGCCGCCGCAGCCAGTACACGTTGATGACGGCGATCACGCCGTTCATGGCGACGAAGGGCCAGATGCCGAACACCGCGTTGTAGGCCGTCGCCAGCACCGAGCCCACGAGGTTGAGCCACCGGAACCGCAGCACCCGCGCCTGCATGAGCGAGAGCACGACGAGCGCGGAGCCGGCCCAACCGACGATCTGCCACAACACCATGCCCGGCACCGTAGCGGGCGCGCGCCACGATGCCGGCACCGTCCGGCGGCCCGGCACCGTCCCGTGGGTCAGCACGTTCCCCGTCGAGGTGCCCTCACGTGCGGCGCAGTCCCCATCGTTCGGTGCAGCCCCTGACGCACCATCCGCTGGGACCTGCACCGCAGGCGCCCGACGAACCACCCAGCGCGACGGGGTCGCACGCACGTGCGGCCACGCACGAGGGGCGCAGTCCCCATCGTTCGGTGCAGTCCGTGGTGCACCGCTCGCTGGTCACCGCACCACGCCCGACGAACCGCCCCCAGCCCGTGGCCACGCACCCCCGACCCCAGACGACCCCACGCCGTCGCCGGCACAGAGCGGGGATCTCCACGATGGCTCGATGCCCGTCCGGCCCTGGTCACCCGTCCCCGCCCCGCGGCCCCTCCCTGACATCGCCCTCGCGGGCGACTACCTGCCGCAGGATGTGCAGCGGCGCCTTCGCGACGCCATGTGGGTCCGCAGCAGGCGTGGCGTCTACCTGGCTCCCGAGGCGGTTGCCGGCCGTACGCCGGCGGCGCTGGCCCACGTGGCGGCCACGCATGCCCGGACCCCGTCGCCGCACGTGTTCAGTCACGGGTCGGCGGCCCTCCTCTGGGGACTCACCCTGTGGTCCGTGCCGACCGTCACGCATCTCTACCAGCGCCATCACCCGGGCGCCGGGTGCGACCGGTCCGTCCGGCGCCACACCGCGCCGGTGGCGGAGGATGCCGCGACGTGCCTCAACGGGATCCCCGTCACGACGCTGGAGCGGACGGTCGTCGACTGCGCCCGGTCGATGGCCCCACTGGCCGGCCTCGTCGTCGCCGACTCGGGGCTGCGCGCCGGAGCATCACCCGATGTGCTTCGGGAGCTCCTGGAGCGCGGGTCGACGTCCCCGGGCATGGCGCGTGCCCGGGCCGTCCTCGAGCTGGCCGACGCCGGCTCCGAATCAGCGTGGGAGACCGCTACGCGATTCGTCCTGCTCGCGGGCGGCCTGCCGCGGCCGGCGACCCAGATCGCCGTCGCCACGCGGCTCGGCACCTTCTGGGCCGACACCGGCTGGGAGGAGTGGCACCTGCTGCTGGAGTACGACGGCCGTGGCAAGTACCGCGGCACCGAGGACCTCGTGCGGGAGAAGCGCCGGCACGACGCCGTCGTGGAGACCGGTCAACGACTGCTCCGGGTCACGAAGGAGGACGTCCGCGCGCCGGCGGCGTTGCTGAGTCGCGTCACCCGGCTCCTGCCAGCCGACATTCCGCACGTCCGCCGCCCGCACCTGCGTGCCCGCTGACCCCGGCCGCACGCGGCGCGGGTGGCCCGCACGTTCCGGCCTGCCTCGCGCGGTGCGGCGGACCATGTCCGGCGCAGCTGGCCGCGCACGGCAGATCGGCACCCGCGCGGTGCGGTGGCCGTGTCCGGTGCAGCTGCAGGCGTTCGGTGCACCAGGGGCTGCACCGAGCGATGGCGAGTGCACCGCACGCTGGACCCACCGGCCGCGGGATGATGGGAGCCATGAGCACTGTCGTCGCGCTGTCCCTGGTCGGTACGCAGGTCGGCGGGGGGTGGGGCAAGGCGCAGCGCATCGCGCTCGCGACCGTCGACGACGGGACCATCACCGACTGGACCGAGCACGACGTGCGGTGGGACGTGGCGCACGACGAGGGCACCGAGGGGTCGCACCACGCGCGCGTCGTCCGCTTCCTGCGCGAGCAGGGCGTGCAGGTGGTCGCCACCGGCCACATGGGCCCGCCCATGGCCCGCATGCTCGGCACCATGGGGATCCGCGCCGTAGTCGACGTCACGGGCGACCCGCGCGCCGCGGCGCTGGCCGCCGCGCAGGACTAGGCAGCACCCGGCCCCGACGGTTCGCCGGCGGCCCGGGCGCCGCCGGCGCGGGCGCACGACGTCTCCGGGACGCACGACGACTCCGGACGCACGACGACGCCAGGACAGACAGCAGCGCCGGGACGCACGGTGGCGCCGGCATGCCCGACGACTCCGGGACGCCGACGGCGCCGGCGGGAACGAGTCCCGGCCGGCGCCGTCGTACGGGTGCCGTGGAGGCGGCTACAGGCCGTGCCGCGCCCGCGCCTCCTGCTCCTGGGCCTTGAACAGCCCGAACCGCGGCAGGAACTTGGCCCAGTCGATGGTGTGCGAGTCGATCTCCGGCCCGTCGATGCACGCGTGCTTGCGGACCAGCTTGTCCTCGATGACCACCGGCACCATGCAGGCGCCGCACATGCCCGTCGCGTCGACCATGATCGAGTTCAGCGACGCGACGGTGTGGACCTCGTACGGCTTGGTGAGGTCGGACACGCCGCGCATCATCATCGGCGGGCCGATGGTGATGACCTCGGCGATCTTGCGGCCGGCCTTGAGCATCTCCTCGAGCGGCTTGGTGACGAAGCCCTCGACGCCGTAGGAGCCGTCGTTCGTCGCGTAGACCACCTCGAGCCGGTCGCCGAACTCCGCCTGGAGCGCGGGGACGCGCTCGCCCTCACCGGTCCAGAACATGAGCTCCTTGGACCGGAAACCGGCGATGAGCGTGACGTGGTTCCCCAGCCGCAGGTGCTCCCGCATGATCGGGTACACCGGGGGCAGGCCGAGGCCACCGGCGGTGAACACCACGGTCTCGTCGTCGGAGTAGCGGTGCAGCTCGGACGGCCGGCCCAGCGGGCCGGCGATGCCCGCGAGGACGTCGCCCGGCTTCATCGCGTTGATCTCGATCGAGCTGACGCCCATGGCCTGCACGACGAGGCAGATGGTGCCCGCCTGCGCGTCCCAGTCCGCCAGCGTGAGCGGGATGAGCTCGCCGCCCTGGCGCGGGAACACGCGCACGAACTGCCCGGCCTTCGCCGCCTTGGCGATGACGGGTGCCCGGACGACGAGCTCCTCGATGCCCGGCGAGAGGTTCCGCTTGGCCAGGATCACCATGTCCGAGGCCGCCGTGTCCGTGTACCGGCGCGCGGACCTCACCATCCGCTTGACGTCCTCGGCCGGCAGGTCGACGTCCCCGAGGATCTCGCGGGCCGCGCTCTGGCCGTCACCGGCGGCGTTCACCGCCGTCGAGCCACCGCGCGTCGCGTCGCCGCCGGAGTAGACGCCCTCGAGCGTCGTCTCCTGCGACCCCGCCCGCGCCAGGTTGAGCGTGCCCCACTTGGACACCTCGAGCCGCGGCTCCGAGTCCTTGATGATCGGGTTCGACGAGTTGCCGAGCGCCATGATGACCAGGTCGGCCTCGACCTGCTCGGTGCGGCCGGTCGCCATCGGGCGCCGCCGTCCGGACGCGTCCGGCTCGCCCAGCTCCATGACGTCGAGCGTCGCCGCCTTGACGAAGCCGGTGTTGGTGTCGCCGAGGAACTCCGAGGGCGAGCGCAGCGGCAGCAGCGCGATGCCCTCCTCGAGCGCGTGCTCCAGCTCCTCGACGCGGGCCGGCATCTCCGCGCGGGTGCGGCGGTAGACGATCGTCACGTTGCCGCCGAGCCGGCGCGACGTGCGCGCCGCGTCCATCGCGGTGTTGCCGCCGCCGATGACCAGGACGTTCTTGCCCTGCACGAACGGCAGCGGCGTCTCCTGGTCCTCCCAGTTGGCGTGCATGAGGTTGACGCGCGTGAGGAACTCGTTCGCCGACATGACGTTGAGCAGGTGCTCGCCCGGGATGTTCATGAACATCGGGAGGCCCGCGCCGGTACCGACGAAGATCTTCCAGAACCCCGCGTCGCGCAGGTCCTGCAGCGACGCCGTCTTGCCGACGACGAAGTTGGTGACGAACCGGCCGCCGAGCAGCCGGATCTTGCGCACCACGTCGTCGATGAGCTCGTTCGGGAGGCGGAACTCCGGGATCCCGTAGCGCAGCACGCCGCCCAGCTCGTGGAACGCCTCGAACACAGTGACGGGGAACCCGTCCGCCGCGAGCAGGTAGGCGTTGATGAGCCCGGACGGGCCGGAGCCGACGATCGCCACCGGCGGCTTGGCCGCCGCCGTCCACGGGCTGGTGACGCCCGCGAACCGCACCGCGTCGCCGTCGGGGTTGACGAGCTTGTCGCGCTCGGGCAGGAACCACTCGAGCTGGCCGATCGACATCGACGTCTTGTGCAGGCATGCCGCCTGGCACTGCAGCTCCTGCGGGCACACGCGGCCGGTGACGTCCGGCAGCGGGTTGCACGACTGGAGCATCTCGAGCGCCTCCCGGAAGCGCCCGGTGCCGATGAGCTCCATCATCACGGGGATGTGGATCTTCACCGGGCAGCCGTACTTCGGCGGCTTGTGGGCCTCGAGGAACACGCCCAGCTCGCACGGCGCGTCGGCGCACTGCTTGTCGCGCAGTGCCTCCAGCCAGACGAGCAGGTCGATGTCGCGGCGCGTGAACCCGAGGTCCATGTACCCGAGGTAGCCCTTGTTCACCAGGCCGAAGTCCTCGGCCCGGTCCTCGGGCTCCCTGATGTACGGCGGGATCGTGCTGCCCGCCGGCCAGTCCTGCGACAGGCCCTTGAACATCGGGTAGCGGCCGGACATGTGCTCGTCGATCGCCCGGATGAACGCGCGCTTCTTGCCCAGCGGCAGGTCCCAGAGGAACCGCATGAGGAGCGTGGACACGTCGTCCTCCCGCAGGAGCATGTCCCACAGGCGCACGACGAAGTCGCGCGACAGCTCGCTCTGGCGGAACTCCCACGCCACCGCCGCCATGCCGTCCGCGATGAACATGTCGCGGAAGGTGCGCGGGTCGGCGACGAGCCGGCGCTCGAGCAGGTCGAGCTGGTTCCGGAAGGTGGAGACCCCCTTCGTGGCGTTGAGCGTCTCCACCTCCTCGCGCGTGGCGTCGAGGGCGGTGCGTGCCCCGACCCAGCGCAGGACGTCGTCCTGGCCGGTGGGTCGGATCGGGGTGTCGGTGCTCACTGGATGATCTCCGCGTCGCAGGTGGACTTGACCCGGGCGATCCGCTTGGCGATCTCCGGCGTGACCTCGAAGCCGTCCAGCGCGCCCGCCTTCATGCGGCCGACGACCCGTGCCTGCCCGTCGACGACGATCGTCGCCTTCTCGAACAGCTGCGGCAGCTCCTGGTAGCAGGTGCCGCAGTCGTTGCACTTGGCCTCGTCGGCCGGGTCGAGCCAGATCGGCCGGTCCGCCACCGCCGTGGCCGTCGCGGCCGGAACCGGGGCGGCTGCAGCCGCCGGGGCACCGCCGCCGAACGAGAACGCCGGCACGCTCGCCGGGGCCCCCGAGGAGGCGGCCAGCTCGGCCATCGCCGCCGCGATCTCGTCGAGCGAGGCGTCGCGGGCGGTGGAGGCCGCCTGGTACTTGGCGGTGATGTCGGCGAGCTCCGCCTTGTGCGCCGCCGACAGCCGCGCCTCGCCGAAGCCGGCGAGGTACTGCAGCGTCTGCCAGTGGTGCTTGCGGTCCTCGACGAGGGCGACGATGGCCGACGAGCAGGCGACCTTGATGAGGTGCTTGTCGTCGTCCGTCGCGTAGACGAACGGCACCTTGCCGGCCCGCGCCTCGTCCGACAGCTCGACGAACTCGGCGATCGGGACGAGCGTGGCCTCGTCGGCGCCCTTGAGCTTCTTGAACTGCTTGGCGAAGCGAACCTCACCGAGCGCGAACTCGGCCGGCGTCAGCGGGGTCTGCATGAGCTGCAGGTTCCCGTTCTCGTCGACGTACTCGAGCGTCGAGGTGCTCCACAGCTGGTCGACGTCGGGGTTGCCCTCGAGGTCGAACCGCTCCGGCAGCGTGCCGCCCTTTCGCGGGTCGTGCACGAACAGTGGGCTGACCCGGCTCTCGACCGCGAGCCGCGAGCGGCGGTTCGACAGGTCCTCGGGGATCCCGTTCTCCGTGCCGCAGGGGGCGTAGATCTCCATGACCGCCGCTCCCTCGCGGAAGCCGAGCATGCTCAGCGCCGCGCCGAGGAAGTGGCCGTGCAGCGCCGTGGCCGTGGTGGCGACGAAGACGTTCGGGTGGAACGCCGCGATGACGCCCATCTCCTTGCGCACCTCGCGCTTGCCCGAGTGGGCCTTGCCGTAGCGGGCGAGGTCGGCGTCCTGGCCGGTGAGGCTGGCCGTCGAGGCCTGCCCGCCGGTGTTGGAGTAGCCGCCCGTGTCGAGCACCAGCGCCTTGATCGGGGTGCCGCCGGTCAGCACGCGCGACATCGCACCGAAGCCGATGTCGTACGTCGCGCCGTCGCCGCCGATCGTGAGGATGTTCGGCAGCAGCGCCAGCTCGTCGGGCGTGAACTCGTGCCACGTCAGCGTCGCACCGGCCTTGCCGTGCACGGCGGGGTCGTAGGCGTCGGCCAGCTCGAGCTTCGCGTCGCGCAGCGCCCGGACCTCCGGGACGAGCTGGCTGGCGAGGCCCTCGTAGATGCCGACCGCAAGCGGCTGCGCGTCCTGGAACAGGCTGTTGACCCACGGGTCGAGGAACGGCTGGAACGGCATCGTCGAGGCGTAGACCGACGAGCATCCGGTCGAGTTCGCGATCACCGTCGACGCCGGACCGTTGCCGGTGGGGCCACCCTCGTAGAGGTACAGCGCCTTGTCGAGCTCGACGACGAGCTGGCCGAGGTGCTTGCGGCGCGCCGCGTCCTCGACCGTGTCGAGCTTGGCCGTCAGCTGCGCGATGGTCTGCTCCAGCTCGACGACGTGCGCCCGCTTGTGCTCCTCGCCCAGCGCGCGGGACATGGCGGTGATCAGGTGCGTCGCCGTGACCTCACCGCAGCCGCGGCACGCGCCGTGGCCACCGACCATCGCGTAGTAGTTCGCGTGGTCGAGGATCATCCGCTTGATGTCGCCCTCGGGCGTCACGGCGTCGGCGACGAACCGCTTGGGCGAGTTCGGCAGCGCAGCCATGGTCTCGAAGCGCTGCTCGAGCATGTCGAGCAGGGTGTCGTCCTGCTCGGCCGCCGTCAGCGCGTGCGGGCCGCAGACGTCGACGCACTGGAGGCAGCCGGTGCACTTCCATGGGTCGACGACCGCCGAGAACAGCGCGCCGGTGCCCGGCGTCTGCTTCTCCATCGCGTCGAAGAACGGGCGCGTGCGCGCCACCGGGAAGGCGGCCATCCGCGCGACGACCGCATCGGCGTAGCGGACGACCGCCCGCTCGTCGGTGTCCGGGACCGCCTTGGCGGCGACCGCCGCGAGCGACGTCGCGTCGGGGTCCGCCCGGAACTCCTGGCGGATCCGCTCCGACCAGGTGTAGGCCACGGCGCGCAGCGCCTCGCGCTGCGGCTCCGGGGCGTCCACCTGGCCGATGGCCGACAGCACGAGGTCGTGGATCTCGTGGAGCGTGTTCGGGATCGCCGCGTCGGGGCAGGCGATGCCGCACTCGAGGCAGCCGGTGCAGGCGGTCGGGTCGAACACCGGCACGGTGCGCCGGAAGACGCCCTTGTCCTTGTTGATGCCCGTGCCGACCGGCATGAACAGGCCGGCGCCGGGGAGCACCGGCGACTCGCCGATGGTGCCCTCGCGGAACGGGCGGGCGGCGAGGTCCTCGTAGTAGGCCGGGTCGAAGAGCGCCGTGGCGCGCGGCTCGGCCGCGACCGGGCACATCGACGCGGACAGCGCCACCGTCCGGGTGCGCACGGCGGCCGGCTCGGCGTCGATGGCGACGAACTCGTCGGCCTCGTAGTCGATCGGGCTGATCGCCGCGATGGCGTCCGTGATGACCGCCATGTTCGAGTTGACGATCGTGTCGCCCTTGCGGCCGAACTTCTTCGTCAGCTCGTGGCGCACCTTCTCCAGGATGGCCTCGCGCGAGGCGCCCTTGGACACGCGGTCCACCCAGCCGACGACGGCCCCGATGAACGCGATGCCCATCATGCGGGTCTCGAGCTCCGGCTTGGGAGCGTGCTTCTTGGCCACCCGGAACGCGTCCATCACGAGGAACCTGATGTGCTTCTCGCGGATGGTGCGCCGCGCGTACGTCGGCAGGCTGCGCCACACGTCGATCGGCTCGAGGTCCGACTGCATGATGAACGTGCCACCGGCCGCGAGGCCCTTGAGCGGGTTCGTGTGGACGAACGCCTTGTGGTCCGGGGAGATGACGACCTCGACGTCCTCGAGCTCGGCGTTGGTGAGCAGCACCGGCTCCGGCGAGAGCGTGATGTAGAAGTTGGTGGCCGCGCCGGACTTCTCCGAGCCGTACTTCGGTGCCGACTTCGAGTGCATCCCCAGCACGCCGGCGAGGATGTCGGTGAGCAGCTTGCCGGTGGCGATGGTGCCGTAGCCGCCCACGGAGTGGAACCGGATGCGCAGCGCGTCCTCCGGCAGCACCTGCGGGTTGGCCTCGGTGGCCAGCGCCATGAGCTCGGTCTCCGGGTACGCGGCGCGCAACCGGTCCTGGATCACGGCGAGCTCGGCCGACGGGGTGTCGGTGAAGAACTGCGAGCCGATGTAGACCAGCGGGGAGCCGGTCGGCGACACCATGTTCTTGAAGGCCGCGACCATGTGCCGCGGCTGCACGTCGTGACCGCCGAGGCCGAAGATCGCCGTGGTGAGCCGCGGGCTGGAGCTCAGCGCGGGGATGCCGGGGAACTCGTCGGCGTTGCTCCCGTTGGCGCGCGCCCGGAACAGCGCCTGCGTCACCAGGCGGGTCAGCGCGGTGTCGTCGGACCGCTCGAGGACCGTGACGGCCTTCGCGGTCTTCAGCGCCTCGACGAGCTCCGCCTCGGGGAACGGCTGCAGCAGCTTGACCGAGACGACGCCGACCTTGAGGCCCTGCGCCCGCAGGTACGGCAGCACCGCGCGGGCGTCGTCGGTGATCGAGCCGAGGCCGACCATGACGTAGTCGGCGTCCTCGCAGCCGTACGCCATGACGGGCCCGTACTCGCGACCGGTCAGCTCGGCGTACTCGGCCATCGCCTGGCGGGTCAGGGCGGGCACCGCGGAGGCGAAGTGCGTGCGGTGGTCCACCGCACCGGCCTGGAAGTCGGGCTGGTTCTGCACCGGGCCGGTCAGGCCGGGGTTGTGCGGGTCGACGAGCGCCGGCACGAGCTGGCGCGTGCCCTTCGCCCAGGCGTTCACCCAGGCGCGACGCCACTGCGCCCGCAGGTCCTCCGGCACCCAGACGGCCGTGCCGGCGACGAGCTCGCCGGCGTCGTCGGCCTCGACCTCGTCGGCGATGGCCGAGAGGTGGGCGCGCAGCGCGGTGAGGTCGTCGGCCGCGAAGTCCGCGACGTGCCGGTCGAGGTACTGGTCGAGCTGGAACATGCGGCCCTTGGCGCCGAAGAGGATCTCCTGCGCGACGGTCGGCGCCGGGACCCGGCCCGCCGGGTCGCCCAGGTACTCCTTGAGCAGCGCCGGCTCCGGCAGCAGCACCTCGCTCATCACGTGGCTGGTGGCGAACCCGTCGAACGTGTTGGCCACCGGGATCAGCGACAGCGACGACGTGCGGTACGCGATGGCCGCGAGGTCGGCCGCCTCCTGCGGGTTGGACCCGAAGAGCACGGTGTAGCCGGCCGGCAGCAGCGAGTAGATGTCGTCGTGCCCCGCCATGACGTTGAGCGAGTGCTTGGACACCACGCGGGCGGCGACCTGCAGCACGAAGCCGCCGATCTTCTTGCCCACGGTGACGTAGTGCGACTCGAGGGCGTAGAGGATGCCCTGGCTCGACGAGGCGTTCGAGACGAAGTTGCCGCCGGTGAGGGCCGCGCCGAGCGCGCCGCTCTGCGCCGAGTGCTCACCCTCGGCCTCGACGAAGAAGGGGTGCTTGCCCCAGACGTTGAGCTGGCCCTCGGCACGGGCGGCCTCGAACGTCTCGGAGATCTCGGTCGAGGGGGTGATGGGGTAGCCGATGACACCGCCGCACACGTGCTTCATCACGTGAGCCACGGCGCCGTTCCCGTTGATGACATCGGGGAGGCCGGGGTACTTGGGCTGATCAGCAGTCACAGTTCGCGTCCGGGGGCGAGGAGTGGACTGAACCGTGCGGACCGGCTCCTGAACGACTTCCCCCGGAGGCGACGGCGACGTCGACCTCGCGGGTCGGACGACGGACGAGGGGCTTCTTTGCAGTCCTCACAGGCCCAGCTGGGACACCGTCAGCGTAAGTTCGTGTCAGGGGATGATCTGGGACCGAAGGCCCTCCCGGGGCTCCCCGCAGCGCCGGGTCATCCGACGATCAGCACGGTCAGCAGCGCCAGGTTGAGCGCGACGATCAGCGCCGCGACGATCCAGAGCACCGCGTGCTGGACGGGTCCCGTGCGCCGGTCGCCCATGACGGCCTCGTCGTGCGCCAGGCGCACCAGCGGGACGAGCGCGAACGGGATGCCGAAGCTCAGCACCACCTGGCTGACGACGAGCGTGAGCGTGGGGTCGGCGCCGAGCGCGAGCAGCGCGATCGCGGGTACCAGCGTGATGGCGCGGCGCACCGCCACGGGCACGCGCCGGTGCAGCAGGTCGCCCATGACGACCGCGCCCGCGTACGCGCCCACCGACGTCGAGGCCAGGCCGGACGCGAGCAGGCCGATCGAGAACGCGATCCCGACGCCGGTGCCCAGGACGCTGGCGATGACGCGGTGCGCGCCCTCGATGGAGTCGGTGCCGGGCACGCCGGACAGGCCCGCGGCGGCGAGCAGCAGCAACCCGACGTTGACGGCACCCGCCACCGCGAGGGCGGCTCCGACGTCCCATCGGGTCGCCTTGAGCAGCCGGTTGCGCTGCTGCGCCGTCTCGGCGTGGCCGTGCCGGTCCCGCGCGAGCGCGGAGTGCACGTAGATCGCGTGCGGCATCACCGTCGCCCCGAGCATGCTCGCCGCGAGCAGCACGGAGTCCGAGCCGCGGAAGCGCGGCAGCAAGCCCGCGAGGACGCCCGCGGCGTTCGGCGGCCGCAGCACGAGCCCCGCGAGGAAGCCGAGCACGATGATCGCGAGCAGCGCCATGACGGCGAGCTCGAACCGACGCTGGCCGGAGTGGTTCTGCGTCGCCAGGAGCGCCAGGGAGACGACGCCCACGATCAGCCCCCCGAGCACCATGGGCAGGCCGAACAGCAGGCGCAGCGCGAGCGCGCCGCCGACCACCTCGGCCAGGTCGGTGGCCGCCGCGACGATCTCCGCCTGCACCCAGAAGGCGATCCGCTGACGCGCGCCGAGGCGCTCGGCGAGGAGCGCCGGGAGGGAACGGCCGGAGACGATGCCGAGCGCCGCGGAGCGGTACTGGATGAGGACGGCCATCGCGCTCGACGCGACGACCACCCAGAGCAGCAGGTAGCCGTAGCGCGACCCGGCGGTCATGTTGGCCGCGACGTTGCCCGGGTCGACGTAGGCGATCGAGGCGACGAACGCCGGTCCGAGCAGCGGCAGGCCGCGACGCAGGCCGGCGATCCGCCGCCCGCGCGTCCCGCCCGGAGCCGAGCCCGTCGCGCCGGGCGTGGGCGCTGCGGCCGCAGCGCCCGGAGCGGGCGAAGACACGGACGCGGCCCCGGGACGGCGCGGGGGCACCGCGGCGGCACCGGCCACCGCGGGAGCCGGCGTCGCCGGCCCGGCCTGCCCCGTCATGGCTATGCCATCTCCCAAGTTCGGATATCCGAACTTCAGCGTACCGCGACGCGCGGGCACGTCGCGGAAAAGGCGTGGCGGGGCCGCGGCGCTGCGCGGATCGTGGAGGCATGGATCACCCCTGGAACATCCTCGAGGTGCCCGCGGACCCGTCGCACGCCGACGACATCGCGGCGCTCGTCGACGTGCGCACGGTGACGGTGCGGGACACCTGGGCGACCACCGACCTGGCCGAGCCGGTCGAGGTGGAGCTCGCCGCGCTGCGGGACCAGAGCTACACCCGGCGCGCCTACCTCGCCGCCGTCGAGGACGGGCGCGCGATCGGCGCCGTCTTCCTCGAGCTGCCGATGCAGGACAACACGTCCACCGCGTGGGTGAACCTCGTCGTGGCGCCGGAGGAACGCGGGCGGGGCATCGGGTCTGCGCTGCACGACGAGGCGCTCGCGTGGCTGCGCGCGCGGGGCCGCACGGTGGCGCAAGCCTCGACCGACCAGCGCGCCGAGCCGCCGGCGGGGCCGCGGACGCTCGCGCCGCCGACGGGCGCCGGCCGGGTGCGCGCCGACACCGAGGACGTCCGCTTCATGACGGCGCGTGGGTGGGCCCTGGAGCAGGTGTCCCGCCGCTCGGTGCTGCCGCTGCCGCTCGTGGACGGGGTCGTCGACCGGCTCCTCGCCGACGCGCGGGCCGCCGCGGGCGCGGAGTACCGGCTCGTCGAGTGGGGCACCCACGCACCCGAGGAACGGCTCGAGCAGTACGCGGACCTGCTGGCCCGGATGTCGACCGACGCCCCGGTGGCGGGGTTGCAGTGGGGCCTGCAGACGTGGCACCCGCAGCGGGTGCGCGCCATGGAGGAGCGCGCCGAGGCGGGCGGCTACCGGCTCCTCGTCCTCGCCGCCGAGCACGTGCCCGGCCGCACCCTCGCGGCCTTCACCCAGCTCTGGATCCCCTCGCACACGGACCAGGTGGTGCACCAGGGGGACACGCTCGTGGCGCCCGAGCACCGGGGACGGCGGCTCGGCATGCTCGTCAAGACGGCCAACCTGCGGCGGCTGGTGACGGAGCTGCCGGCCGTGGCCCGCGTCGACACGTGGAACGCGGTGGAGAACGGCTGGATGCTCGCCATCAACGTCGCGCTGGGGTTCCGGCCGGCCGGCGGCGCCGGCGAGTGGCAGCTGCGCCTGTCCTGACCGGTCAGGCGCGCACCGGCGTGCGCCACCACCGGGCCCACCGCTCGCGGGCGAGCTCCAGGGCGTCGTCGTCCAGCCCGTACGTGGACCAGTAGGCGTTCACCGCACCGTTCGGCCGGTGGCTGGCCGGCGGGATGACCTGCACGACGAGCAGCGACCCGCCTTTCAGCGCGACCCCGAACTGGTGCGGGGTGGAGTACTCGAGCGTCCCGCCGAGCAGCGTGCCGTCCGGCCGGTGGATCTCCACGGCGCCGCCGACGGGCACGCCGCGCGCACCGTGCAGGCCCGCGCGGTAGAGCAGCCGGTCGGGCCGGTCGTGGTCGAGGTGGTGCATCGCGAACGCCCGGCGCTCCTCACCCAGGTGGTGGGCCAGCGCGTAGCGGAGCTGGTGGATCCAGGTGATCCAGCGCTCGTCGGCGTCGTCCCGCACGCCGTCGTAGGAGGCGAGCAGGTCGTAGTTGAGCCGGCGCACGACGAGCGTGGTGCGGGGCTTGGTCGTCCAGGCCCCGCGCACCTCGATGGTGTCGTGGTTGTGCCACCGGAGCCAGCCCATCGCCATCCCGCTCTCGGGGCGGTGCACCACCGCCTCGTGGAGGAAGACGCGCTCGATCTCCTCGTCCAGGTGGGGATCGTCCCAGCCGTACCACCGCCGGATCAGCTCCGGACGGCGCAGGTGGACCCACGCCGTGTCGAACGACACCGGCAGATCGACGCTGATGACGTCGCGAGATGCGAGCACCATTGCGCTCACCTCCGATGGCCCCACGGTAGTGAGGCCGCGGGCCGTCTGCATCAGGGCCGGCCGGAGCGGGACGGCTGGCGCGGCCGATCCGCCGTACGGCGCCGGCCAGGGCGCGCGGCGGCGTCAGGGCAGCAGCGCCACGCCGTCCGGGTCGGTCCGCAGCGCGACCGCGTCACCGACGGCGGCGGACCAGCCGGCCGGCGCGAAAGCCGTGAGCCGCCCGAGCTCGGGCACGTCGACCGTCACCTCGGTCCGGCCGCGGCGCGCGCCGATCGCGACGACGGTCCCGGCCGGCCCGCCGTCCCTCCCCCGCACGTCGCTCGTCGCCGTCCCGTCGCCCCGCCCGCCGGCACCTGCCCGCACCACGAGGGCGCCGGCGGCCAGCGCCACCGTGCGGGAGTCGTCGGCGGCGAGGCCCAGCGCCGAGCGCCACGGCGCACCCGCCGCGCCGGACGCGGCCACGAACGCCTCGTAGCCGAGGAACGCCGCGACCTCACGCGATCCCGGCGCGCGCCACAGCTCGCCCGGGGTGGCCACCTGCAGCAGGCGGCCCGCGGCCATCACGGCGACACGGTCGGCCACCGCGAACGCCTCGTCCTGGTCGTGCGTGACCAGCACCGCCGTGGTGCCGGTGGCGACCAGCGCGGTGCGCAGGTCCTGGGCGAGGCGCTCGCGCAGCGCCCGGTCCAGCGCGGAGAGCGGCTCGTCGAGCAGCAGCAGCCGGGGCCGCGGCGCGAGCGCCCGCGCCAGCGCCACCCGTTGCCGCTCGCCCCCGGACAGCGTCGCCGGGTCCCGGCGCTGCTCACCGGGCAGCCCGACGAGCTCGAGCAGCTCGGCGATCCGGCCGGGCGCGTCCGCCCCACGCAGGCCGTAGCCCACGTTCCCGGCGACATCCCGGTGTGCGAAGAGCTGCCCGTCCTGGAAGAGCAGCCCGAACCCGCGCCGGTGGACCGGCACCCCGACCACGGACCGGCCGTCCCACGTGACGCCCCCGGCCGCCAACGGCTCCAGCCCGGCCACCGCCCGCAGCAGCGACGACTTGCCCGAGCCGGAGGGCCCCAGCAGCGCGACGACCTCGCCGGGTGCGACGTCGAGCGTGACCTCGTCGACCGCGACGGTGGCCGGCCGCCGCCGCCCGGGGGGCGCGTACCGCACCACCACCCGGTCGATCCCGAGCCCGGCCGGGCCCTCGTCCTGGCCCGTCGTGCCCACTCAGACCACCGACCCGGACGGCCGCGGCAGACGCTCGAAGCCGGCCACGACGAGCGCGGTCACGAGCGCCAGCACCACCGATGCCGCGAGCGCCATGCCGTAGGTCTGCGCGCCGGGCCGGCCGATGAGCCGGTAGATCAGCACGGGCAGCGTCGGGCGGTCGGGGCGGGCGAGGAAGCTCGTGGCCCCGAACTCCCCGAGCGACGCGGCGAACGCCAGCCCCGCCGCCAGCCCGACCGCCCGCAGCGCGACCGGCCCGTCCACCGTGCGCAGCACCCGAGCCGGGGAGGCGCCGAGCGTCGCGGCGACCTGACGCTGGCGCGGGTCGATGGCACGCAGCACGGGCAGCACGGTACGCACCACGAGCGGCACGGCGACCACCGCCTGCGCGACGGGCACCAGCAGCGGACTGGTCCGCAGGTCCACGGGCAGGCCGAACGGCCGGTCCATGACGAGCAGGAAGCCGAACCCGACGGTGACCGCCGACACCCCGAGCGGCAGCATGAACGCGGCGTCGAGCCCGGAGACGAGGCGACGGGCGGCCGGTGCGTGCGGCCGCCGGGACACCACGAACGCGACGAGCCCGCCGACCACCAGCGAGATCGTGGTGGCGTCGAGCGCGACGCGCAGCGAGGTGACGGTCGCGTCCCACACCGACACCGGCAGCGCGCCGGCCGGGTGGGACAGCGCGACGTAGTTGGCCAGCCCCCAGCCGGACGGCGTGTGCAGCGAGCGCACGACGAGCCCGACGAGCGGCAGCGCGAGGAACGCGACGGCCAGGGTGGTGACGGCGGCCGCCGCACGGTCGATCCCGCGCAGGTCGTCGGGCCCCGCGCGCCCCGCCCGCGCACCGGCCCGCGAGCTGCTCCGGACCGAGGGGGCGTGCGCCGACGACACCGGCGCGGCGAGCGCCAACGCGCGCTCGTGGCGCGACCGCGCGCGCCCGGCGACGACGAGCGCGGCCACCACCACGACGAGCTGCACCACCGACAGCACGGCGGCCGCCCGCAGGTCGAGGAACTGCGTGGTCTGGATCCAGATCTCGGTCTCGACGGTGCCGAACTGCAGGCCACCGAGGATGAGCACGGTGCCGAAGGCCGTCGCGCAGAACAGGAAGGTCAAGGACGCGGCGCCGGCGATCGCGGGCGCGAGCGCGGGCAGCGTCACGGTGACCAGCGCCCGCCAGGGGGAGGCCCCCAACGCGCGGGCCGCCTGCTCGGCGCGCGGGTCCAGCCGCTCCCACAGGCCCCCCACGGTGCGCACCACGAGCCCGTAGTTGAAGAACACCAGCGCCGCCACGATGGCCGCGAACGTCCCGTCGAGGTGCAGCGGTGCGAGCAGGCCGCCGGGCGCCAGCAAGGAGCGGAACGCCACCCCGACGACGACCGTCGGCAGCACGAACGGCACCGTCACGAACGCGCGGAGCAGCCCGCGGCCGGCGAACCGGCACCGGTACAGCAGGTACGCGCCGGGCACCCCGAGCGCGACCGAGATCGCCGTGCCCAGCGAGGCCTGCAGCAGCGTCAGCCAGACGATGCGCCACGTGCGGGGCCGGGAGAACACCTCGCTGAACGCCGACAGGTCCAGCCGTCCGGACGTGACGAAGCCGCGACCGGCCATCGCCACCACCGGCCACACGAAGAAGACCAGGAGGAACGCCACCGGCACCGCGGCGGCGGCGAGCGCGGCCAGCAGGGCCCGCGCGGAGCCCGGACGCCGCCGGGCGGGCGCGGTGCGCGAGCCCCGGGGCGCGCCGTCCGGCACATCCGTCGTCGGCACGCCGGCGGCGCTCGGCGCCCCGGGCAGCTCACCGACGGCGCCGGCGGACCGGTGGCCGCCTCCCGCTGACGGGCCAAGGGAGGCGGCCACCGGCGTCTGGGGCCCGCTCAGCCCAGCACCGCGCCCGACCACTGCTGCAGCCAGTCGGAGCGGTGCGCGGCGATGTCGGCCGCGGGCACGGAGAGGGGCCGCGTCGCCAGCGGCGCCCACTGCGCCCAGTCGGCGGGGACCGTGACGGTCGAGCTCACGGGGTACATGTACATCGAGCCGGGGATGTCCGCCTGGACCTCGTCGGACAGCATGAAGTCGACGAACGCCGCGGCGGCGGCCGGGTGCTTCGCGCCGGCGATGACGCCGGCGTACTCGACCTGCCGGAAGCAGGTGTCGAGCAGCGCGCCCGTGGTCGGCGCGGTGCCGCCCTTCGGGATGGTGTCCACCGGGGA
The DNA here is from genome assembly GCA_021793115.1 of Actinomycetes bacterium. The sequence goes on from JAJYTJ010000013.1 coordinate 30,072, forward strand.
CGACGAGTACGACAGCACGACGGGGTACTGGCCGTTGCCGCCGCCCGCGGTGTAGTCGACGTTCCAGGCGTTCTCCCAGCCGTCGTCGACCTTCACGCCGTTGGCCTTGAGGGCCTTCCAGTACGCCTGCCAGCCGTCCGTGCCGTACCTGGCGATGGTCGCCAGCAGGAACGCGAAGCCGGGCGAGGACGTCGTCGGGCTCTCGGTGACGAACAGCTTGCGGTAGGCCGGCTTGGTGAGGTCGTCGAGCGACGTGGGCTCGGGGACCTTGTGCGCCGTGAACCACGCGTGGTCCACGTTGACGCAGACGTCGCCGACGTCGATCGGCGTCAGGGCGCCGGTGGTGTCGCTCGGCACGCGGTACTGCGCACCGTCCTTCACCGCCGGCGCGGTGAGCGGCGGCGACGGCGGCACGACGACGCCCTCGTCGAGCGCGCGCGACGCGAACGTGTTGTCGATGCCGAACGTCACGTCGCCCACCGGCGCGTCCTTGGTGAGGACGAGCTCGTTGACGAGCGTCCCGGCGTCGCCGGGCTGCACCACCTTGACCGTGTAGCCGGTCTTCCTGGTGAAGTCCTCCAGGATGCCCTTGCTCAGCGCGAACGAGTCGTGCGTGACGAGGGTGATCGAGCCGCCGGCGGGCGCGGCGGTGCCGGTCCCGGTGCCGGCGGCGGTCGGCGTCGGCGGCGTGGCACCCACGGCCGAGCATGCCGCCAGCGCGGGCACGACCAGCGCGGCGAGCAGCACCTTCTTCTTCATGTGACGTCCTCCTCTCCCAAGGAGGGCCCGCCGCGGGCAGACGTCTCCCGCGACGGGGAGAGATCTTCGACTCCCTACGCCGGTTCTGACCGGATCAGGTTCGAGGGTCTGCGGCGGTCCGCACTCTCAGCGCCCGTGGCGGCGCTCCCCTGTCGTTCACCGGCGATCGTAGCCTGCGGGAAGACCGGCGGCGGGCCGCCCGGCAGGCTAGCGTCGGCGGGTGTCCCACCACCGGAGGTAGCGATGCCCGAGAAGTCCCCGACCGTCCTGCGCGTCGCCGGCATCGGCGCCGGCCTGCTGGGTGCCTGGCTCGTCCACAAGGTGGTGGACGCGGCATGGCGCGCCGCCGTGGGGCACCCGGCGCCGGGCCCGGACGACGAGGAGTCGTCGCTGGCCGAGGTCGTCGTCGCGACGGCGCTGACCGGAGCACTCGTCGCCCTCATGCGCCTGCTGGCGCAGCGCGGCGCCCGGCGGGCGACCGGCTCGCTGCACCACTGAGCCGGTCGGGGCCTCCCGGTACCGTGGCCCGGTGAGTGCGCTCCGGACGGCCTGCCTCGTCCTTGTCGTCGTCGCGACCGTGGTCGGCGTCGCAGTCTTCGCACGCGGCGTGTGGCGCATCACGGCGACGATCCGCGCCGGGCGGCCGCTCGCCGGGCGCTGGCGGCCGGTCGGCCCCCGGCTGGCGTCGATGCTGCGCGAGGCGCTCGGCCACGAGAGGTTCCGCCACGACCTGCGGGTGCGGCTCGCGCACTGGACCGTCATGGTCTCGTTCCCGGTGCTGCTCATCACGCTCGTGGACGGCTACGGCGAGATCGTCGACGCCCGCTGGACGGTGCCGGTGGTCGGCCACTGGCCGGTCGTCGACTGGGCGGTGGAGATCATCGCCTGGCTCTCGCTCGTCGGGATCGGCTGGCTCGTCGTGCGGCGCCAGCTGGTCCGGCCGCGGGCGGCGCACGACGAGGCCGGCAACCGGTCCTCCCGGTTCTTCGGCTCCTCGCAGGCGCAGGCGTTCGTCGTCGAGGCGACCGTGCTGCTCGTCGTGCTGGCCGTGCTGGCGCTGCGCGGCATGCAGGACGCCATCGCCCGGCAGGACGGCAGCCCGCTCGCCTCGCCCTGGCACTTCCCGCTCACCGGGTGGTACGGCGCCTGGTGGGCCACGGCTCCGAGCGCGACGCTCGCGGCCTGGGTCACGGTGGTGGCCACGGTCAAGATCCTGTGCTCGATGGCGTGGTTCGTCGTCGTCGGGGTGCAGCCGACGATGGGCGTCGCCTGGCACCGCTTCCTCGCGGTCCTCACCTTGTACACCAAGCGCTACCCCGGACGTACGGTCTCCCTCGGTCCGGCCGAGCCGCTGCGCGGGCCCACCGGCGAGCCGCTCGACCTGACGGCGCCGGACACCCTCCCGGAGCGCCTCGTGCTCGGCGCCGGCACCGCCGCCGAGCTGTCCTGGAAGGCCGCGCTGGACGCCGCGACGTGCACCGAGTGCGGCCGCTGCCAGGTGGTCTGCCCGGCGTGGGCCACGGGCAAGCCGCTGTCCCCCAAGCTGTTCACGCTGGCCCTGCGGGACGCCGTGGCCGATCCCGCCCGGCGCGACGAGCCGCTCGTCGGCGGCGCCGTCACGCCGGACGTGCTGTGGGCCTGCACCACGTGCGGTGCGTGCGTCCAGGAGTGCCCGGTCGACATCGAGCACGTCGACACCATCCTCGACCTGCGCCGCGAGCAGGTGCTCGGGGCGTCCGCGTTCCCGCGGGAGCTCACCAAGGCGTTCACCGGCATGGAGCGGCAGGGCAACCCGTGGGGCGCGCCGGCCCGGCGGCGCCTCGACTGGACCAAGGGTCTCGACGTCCCGGTGCCCGTGGTGGGCCGGGACGTCGCCTCGCTCGCCGAGGTGGACTACCTCTTCTGGGTGGGCTGCGCCGGGTCGTACGACGAGCGGGCCGGCCGCACCACGCGGGCCGTGGCCGAGCTGCTGCACGCCGCGGGCGTCTCGTTCGCGGTGCTCGGCGACGCCGAGCGGTGCACCGGCGACTCGGCACGGCGCGCCGGCAACGAGCTGCTGTTCCAGCAGCTGGCCGCCGGGAACATCGCGACGCTCGACGCCGCCGGTGCCCGCCAGATCGTGGTGACCTGCGCGCACTGCTTCAACACCCTCGCCCGGGAGTACCCGTCGCTCGGTGGCAGCTACCAGGTGGTGCACCACACGGAGCTGCTCAACACGTTGGTCGCCGAGGGCCGGCTGGTGCCGCTGCCGGCGTCCGACGAGCGCACCGTCACCTACCACGACCCGTGCTACCTGGGCCGGCACAACGAGGTGTACGCCCCGCCGCGCGAGCTGCTGGCCGCGGCCGGCATCACCGTCACGGAGATGCCCCGCAGCGGTGCCGACGCGTTCTGCTGCGGCGGAGGCGGCGCGCGGGCGTGGATGGAGGAGACGATCGGCACCCGGATCGGCACCATCCGGGCCGCCGAGGCCATCGGCACCGGTGCCGCCGCGGTGGCGACGGCGTGCCCGTTCTGCACCACGATGCTCACGGACGGCGTGGCCGCGAGCGGCGTCCCGGCGCCGGCCTCGGCGCCGTCGGGCGGCACCGGCCACCCCCGGCCGGTCGACGTCTCGGCGGCCCCGCCGGCGGACCGCCCGGCCACGGGTGCGGCCGGCGCGCGTGCCGGGGTCGGCATCCCCGAGGTCGCCGACATCGCCGTGCTGCTGCGGGACCGCCTCACCGGCGCGCGCGGCTGACCACGGGCGGCGCGGCCAGGAGGCCGGCGACCGGACGGCCCGGACCGGCCGCCGCCGCGACGCTCAGGACGGCGTGCCGGTGGACACCAGGAGCCGCATCAGCCGCAGCAGCTCGGCCCGCTCGTCGGGCGTGAGGCGGGCCAGCCGCTCGGCGGCCCCGACGCTGCGCTCCGCCGAGACCCGCGCCAGCGCGTCCCGGCCGGCCGGCGTCAGCTCGACGAGCGTGGCCCGGCGGTCGGCCGGGTCGGGCACCCGACGCACCTGACCCTCGGCCTCGGCCTGGTCCACCTTCGCCGTGACGGACCGTGGCGCGACGTCGAGCACCTGGGCCAGCTCGCCGAGACGCCGGGGTCCGCCGGCCCGCTGCAGGGCGCGCAGCAGGCGCTGCTGCCCCGGCGTCGCGGCGGGAGGTCCGAAGCGTTCCGCGGCGTCGCGTCGCAGCGCATGCAGCAGCGCGTGCACCAGCTCCGTCAGCTCGGCGCCCTCGTCGGACGCGGCGACGTGCCCGTCCGGCCCGCCCCGCCCGTCCGGCGCGGGCGCGACGAGCCGCCCGCCGCCCGTCCGGTCCGCTGGCTCCACGGCGCGAGGGTAGCGCGCGCGATGCCGGTTGTGAACGTGACACATAGTGAGTTAACCTCAGGACCGCTCACCCCTGGAGGCGTCGATGTCCCACAACATCCCCGGCACGGGCATGGGCGGCGGCCGGATGCTCCGGACGTTCGCCCAGGACTCGTCCGTCACCGCGCAGCACGTCGGCCGCGCCACGCTGCGCCGCATCCTCGGGTTCGCCCGGCCGTACCGCTGGCAGCTCACCGTCTTCGTCGTGCTCATCGCGATCGACGCCGCGACCGGCGCCATGACGCCGTGGCTGCTGCGCATCCTCATCGACCAGGGCATCGCACCGAAGCGTGGCGACGTCGTCATCGGCGTCGCGGCCGCGGTGGCGGGGCTCGCGATCCTCGGCGCCGGCCTGTCGGTGGCCGAGCGGTGGCTGTCGTCCCGCGTCGGCGAGGGCCTCATCCTCGACCTGCGCACCGCGGTGTTCGACCACGTGCAGCGGATGCCCCTCGCGTTCTTCTCGCGCGCCCGCACCGGCGCGCTGGTGCAGCGGCTCAACGGCGACGTGCTGGGCGCACAGCAGGCGTTCACCTCCACCCTGCAGAACGTGGTGAGCAACACGTTGTCCGTCGTGTTCGTGCTGGCCGCGATGTTCTCCATGTCGTGGCAGCTCACGGCGCTGTCGCTGGTGCTGGTGCCGGCGTTCGTGCTGCCCGCGCGGTTCTTCGGGCGGCGGATCTCGGCGATCACGCGCGAGTCCTACGAGCTCAACGCCGACGCCTCGCAGTTCATGCAGGAACGTTTCAACGTCGCCGGCGCGCACCTCGCCAAGGTGTTCGGCGACCCGGAGCGCGAGTCGGCCGCGTACCGCGCCCAGGCCCGCCGGGTCCGGGACATCGGCGTGCGGCTCGCCATGAACGCCTCGTGGTTCCGCATCGGCCTGACCACGGTGGCCGCCGTCGGCGTCGCGATCGTCTACGGCCTGGGCGGCTGGCAGGCGGTCCAGGGCCAGCTCACGGTCGGCGTCGTGGTCGCGCTGGCGTCCTACCTCACGCGGCTCTACGGGCCGCTGACCGCGATGTCCAACGTCCAGGTGGACGTCATGACCGCGCTCGTGAGCTTCGACCGGGTGCTCGAGGTCCTCGACATGGTGCCGACGGTCGCCGAGCGGCCCGACGCCGTCGACCTGCGCGCCGCCGTGGCCGCGCGGGGTGCCGGCGTCGAGCTGGCCGGCGTCGGGTTCCGGTACCCGTCGGCGCACGAGGTCTCGCTGGCCTCCCTGGAGGCGGTCGCCGCGCTGCGTTCCGACCCGCCGGCCGACACGCTCCACGACATCTCCTTCGCGGTGCCGGCCGGGTCGATGGTCGCGCTCGTCGGGCCGTCCGGCGCGGGCAAGACGACCATCTCGCAGCTCGTCACCCGGATGTACGACCCGACCCGCGGCGCGGTCCGGATCGCGGGCCTCGACCTCCGGGACGTCACCGCGGCCTCGCTGCGGGCCACCGTGGGCGTCGTCTCCCAGGAGGCCCACCTGTTCCACGACAGCATCCGCGCCAACCTGCTGTTCGCGCGGCCGGAAGCGACCGACGACGAGCTGCGGGTCGCCCTCGAGGAGGCCCAGATCTGGGACCTCGTGGCGGGCCTGCCCGAGGGGCTCGACACCGTGGTCGGCGACCGCGGCTACCGGCTGTCCGGCGGCGAACGGCAGCGCCTGGCGATCGCACGCCTGCTGCTCAAGGCACCCGACGTCGTCGTGCTCGACGAGGCCACGGCACACCTCGACTCGGAGTCCGAGGCGGCGGTCCAGGCGGCGCTCGACGCCGCCCTCGCCGGGCGGACCAGCCTGGTCATCGCGCACCGGCTGTCGACCATCCGCGCCGCGGACCGCATCGTCGTCATCGACGACGGCCGGGTCGTGGAGCAGGGCACGCACGACGAGCTGCTGGCGGCGGGCGGCCTGTACGCCGACCTGTACACCACGCAGTTCGCCGGCCCGCCGGCCACCGCCGTCGCCTGACCCGCCGGCTCGGCCGGCGACCCCGCCGGCTACAGGCTCGCCGGGTCCACCGGGAAGTCGGACTCGTCGAGGATCGCCCCGCCGACCACCGCCTGCAGCGCGCGTGCGACGCCGCGCACCTGCGACGTGGCACGGCCCCGGGCGACGCGGTGCGCCAGCGACGTGCGCTCCTGCTCGAGCTCCGTGAAGTCCGGCGGCTCCCAGTGCACCCGGTAGGCGACCACCCCGTCCGCCGTCCACGGCAGCGAGGCGAGCACCAGTGGCACCTCGTCACGGCTCGAGACCTCCACGACGAGGATGCCGTCGACGTCGAGGTCCGCCTCGATGCCGTACCCGGTCGGCGCCTGCGGGTGGCTCATCATGTACGCGTCGTAGGCGGCCGCCTCGGCCGCCAGCCGGGAGCGCTCGCGCTCGTCCCGGACGCCGTGCCGGTCGAGGTGCGACTCGAGGCGCGGGTCGCCCGGGCCGCCGTCCCCCAGGTACCGGTCCCCCGCGCCGGACGGCCGCGCCCGGCGCACCACCCGCCGGGCGGTGGCGAGCAGCTCGCTCGGCTCGAGCCAGCCGTCGGTGTAGACGACGAGGTCGATCCGGGCCGCGGGGTCGGGCGTGAGCACCGTGCCGGTGCCGCCGATCCGCACCGAGCCGGCGAGCCGCCGCGCGACCGCCAGCAGCCACTGCACGGCGCGCTCTTCCTCACGCACCGGCATGGCGTCCGGGAACGCCCGCTGGAGCCCGTCCCGGTCCCCGCCGGGCCCGGGCGGGTCGCCGCGCTCGACCGGGCAGTCCAGCTGCCACGCCGTGGCGGGCCGGCCCGGCAGGCCCAGCTGGGGCACGTCCGCGACCGACAGCGGGTAGGGCCCGACGAGCCGTGACAGCCGGCCGAGGCGCAGCGCGCGCACCGACGCGCCGCTGGCGGCACGGGTGAAGGCCGCGTCGGGCTCCTCCCACCGGGCCGCGGTGAACCGGCACACGGCCAGCATGCCCACGTCCTCGGCGCCGGGGCCGTCGGGCAGCACCAGCAGGTGGCGGGCGAGCACGTCGTCGTCCACCAGCGAGCGGCCGGCGCCGTCCGCCATCACGCCACCGTCACAGGGGCGTCCGGTGGAAGTTCATCCAGGACCGCGACGCGGTGGGGCCGCGCTGGCCCTGGTAGCGCGACCCGGAGGCGCCCGCGCCGTACGGCTGCTCCGCGGGCGACGACAGCCGGAAGAAGCACAGCTGCCCCACCTTCATGCCCGGCCACAGCTGGATGGGCAGCGTGGCGACGTTGGACAGCTCGAGCGTCACGTGCCCGGTGAAGCCCGGGTCGACGAACCCGGCGGTGGAGTGCGTGAGCAGGCCGAGCCGCCCGAGCGACGACTTGCCCTCGAGCCGCGCGGCGACGTCGTCGGGCAGGCTGACCTCCTCGTAGGTCGAGCCGAGCACGAACTCGCCCGGGTGCAGCACGAGCGACTCGCCGGCCGGGACCTCGACGAGCCGCGTCAGCTCCGGCTGCTCCTGCGCGGGATCGATGACGGCGTACCGGTGGTTGTCGAACAGCCGGAAGTACTTGTCCAGGCGCACGTCGATGCTGGACGGCTGGATCATCGCCGGCTCGTACGGGTCCAGGCGGACGCGGCCGGACTCGAGCTCGGCCCGGATGTCGCGGTCGGAGAGCAGCACGTGCACACGCTAGTCGGCGACGCCCGGCGGGGGCACAGCGGCCGCCTGTCGGGTGTCCCCCCGGCCCGCTATGCTGGCACCCGGAGCGCGTGGGAGCGCTCTCCCTGAACACCGAGAGGCGCCCGCACATGCGCTACGGCCACTTCGACGACGAGGCTCGCGAGTACGTCGTCACCACGCCGCACACGCCCTACCCGTGGATCAACTACCTGGGGTCGGAGCGGTTCTTCTCGCTCATCTCGCACCAGGCGGGGGGGTACTCCTTCTTCCGCGACGCCCGCATGCGGCGGCTCACGCGGTACCGGTACAACAACATCCCGGCCGACGCCGGCGGTCGGTACCTGTACGTCAACGACGGCGGCGACGTGTGGACCCCGTCCTGGCTGCCGGTCAAGGCGGACCTCGACGTCTTCGAGGCGCGGCACGGCCTGGGCTACACCCGGATCACCGGGGAGCGCCGCGGCGTGCGCGTCGAGACGCTGCACTTCGTGCCGCTCGGCGAGGACGCCGAGGTCCAGAAGATCACGGTGACCAACACGTCACCCGCCGCCAAGCACCTGCGGCTGTTCACGTTCGTCGAGTTCTGCCTGTGGAACGCGCAGGACGACCAGACGAACTACCAGCGCAACCTCTCGCTCGCCGAGGTCGAGGTGGAGCAGGACGGCCCGTACGGCTCGGCGATCTACCACAAGACGGAGTACCGCGAGCGCCGCGACCACTACGCCGTGTTCGCCGTCAACGCGCACGCCGACGGCTTCGACACCGACCGCGACTCGTTCGTCGGACCCTGGAACGGGCTGGGCGAGGCGGCCGTGCCGCGCGCCGGGGCGTCGACGGACTCCGTCGCCTCCGGCTGGTACCCCATCGGCTCGCACGGCCTGACCGTCGACCTGGCGCCCGGCGAGTCGCGTGAGCTCGTCGTCGTGCTGGGCTACGTCGAGAACCCGGACGACGAGAAGTGGGCCGACGACGCCCACCAGCTGGTCAACCGTGACCGCGCGCACGCGCTGCTCGGCCGGTTCGCCACCGCGGCGCAGGCGGACGCGGCGTTCGACGCCCTGCGGGCGTACTGGACCGGCCTGCTGTCCACCTACTCGGTGACCAGCGGCGACGAGAAGCTGGACCGGATGGTCAACGTCTGGAACCAGTACCAGTGCATGGTGACGTTCAACATGAGCCGGTCGGCGAGCTACTTCGAGACCGGCATCGGGCGGGGCATGGGCTTCCGCGACTCCAACCAGGACCTGCTCGGCTTCGTCCACCTGGTCCCGGAACGGGCGCGCGAGCGGATCGTCGACATCGCCTCGACCCAGCTCGCGGACGGCTCGGCCTACCACCAGTACCAGCCGCTGACGAAGCGCGGGAACAACGACATCGGCTCCGGCTTCAACGACGACCCGCTGTGGCTCATCGCCGGCGTCGCCGCCTACCTGCGGGAGACCGGCGACTGGTCGATCCTCGACGAGCCGGTGCCGTTCGACAACGCGGCCGGTTCCGAGGTGCCGCTGTTCGAGCACCTCACGCGGAGCTTCGAGTTCACGGTGACCCACCTCGGCCCGCACGGCCTGCCGCTCATCGGCCGCGCGGACTGGAACGACTGCCTCAACCTCAACTGCTTCTCCACCACACCGGGCGAGAGCTTCCAGACCACCGAGAACAAGGCGGGCGGCGTCGCCGAGTCGGTCTTCATCGCCACGATGTTCGTCAAGTACGGCGCCGAGTACGCGGACCTCGCCGAGCGTCGCGGGCTGCCCGACGTCGCGGCCCGGGCGCGCGCGCTGGCCGACGAGATGCGCGCCGCCGTGCTCACGCACGGCTGGGACGGCAGGTGGTTCCTGCGGGCGTACGACTTCTTCGGCAACCCCGTGGGGACCGACGCCTCGCCCGAGGGCAAGATCTGGATCGAGCCGCAGGGCTTCGCGGTGCTCGCCGGCATCGGCGTCGGCAGCGGGCCGGACGACGTGACCGCGCCCGCGATCCAGGCGCTGGACTCGTCGGCCGAGCTGCTCGGCACGCCGCACGGGCTGGTGCTGCAGCACCCGGCGTACACCACG